>JBATKF010000484.1:0-1624 GCA_049669185.1 Sedimenticolaceae bacterium
CCCCCGGACTGTCAACCCGCAGACGGGTGATCGCCAGCTTGCGCTGGCACACCCAGGTCTTCTGCAGATCTCGCAGGGTCTCTGTGGGCATGCCCGCCGGCAGATCGACCGTAGTGAAATCGTCGAAGATCTCGATATGACCGATGTATTTGCTCTCCAACTCAGCCTCGTTGGCGATAGCGCCGACGATGTTGCCCGGCTTCACACCATGCGTATAACCCACGTCGAGACGAAAGCGCTCCATCTCGATATCGGGATAGTCCTTGAGCGGCAGGGCCGCGGTCTGGAGGGTCTTGGCCGGGCGCGGCTTACGCGACCGAACTGCCCCTTCGACGGTGGGACTGTGCGCCGGATCAGCGGCGCGCGGCGCCGCGCTGGCCTTGTCGGTCTTGGCATCCAACAACAGCGGCATGTCGCCTTGTGCGAGTCGCGCCAGCGCAGCGGCGATCTGCAGGGCGTCCATTTCGTCCTCCTGCTCGAGTTCACTCACCAGGCGGTAGTAGACCGCCAGGTCCTGTTGCGCGATCAGTTCGCGTACCTGCTGTTTGAATCGCTCGGTGCGCTTCGAATTGATGTCTTGGACCGAGGGCATATCCATCGGCTCTATGCGACCGCCGGTCGCCTTCTCGATGCTGTGCAGCAGGCGGCGCTCACGCGGCGCCACGAACAGAATCGCCTCGCCGGCGGCACCGGCGCGCCCCGTGCGACCGATGCGGTGGATATAGGACTCGGTATCGTAAGGGATATCGAAATTGATCACGTGCGTAACGCGTTTGACGTCCAGGCCGCGGGCCGCGACGTCGGTAGCGACCAGGATATCAAGCCGCCCATCGCGCAGCCGCTCGACAGTGCGCTCGCGCTGCGCCTGGGCGATATCGCCATTCAGCGCCTCGGCGGCAAATCCGCGGGCACTGAGCTTTTCCGCAAGTTCTACCGTCTGGGTCTTGGTGCGCACAAAAATAATCAGGCCGTCGAAAGGCTCGGTCTCGAGGATGCGGGTCAACGCATCGAGCTTGTGAAGCCCCTTGATGGGCCAGTAGCGCTGGCGGATGTTGTCCGCCGTGGCGGTCTGCGCGGCGATCTGGACCCGCTGCGGTGCGCGCAGGTGGCGCTCGGTCACTGCACGGATAGCGTTCGGCATCGTCGCTGAGAACAACGCAATCTGCCGTTCCCCCGGGGTATGCTGAAGGATCCATTCGACGTCATCGATGAAGCCCATGCGCAACATCTCGTCCGCTTCGTCGAGCACCAACGACCTCAGGCGCGAGATGTCCAGCGTACCCCGACGCATGTGGTCCATTATCCGACCGGGTGTCCCAACCACCACCTGCGCCCCGCGGCGCAAGTGGTTGAGCTGCATCCCCATCCCCTGCCCGCCATAGATCGGCAGCACGTGAAAGCCGGGCAGGAAACGCGCATAGGTCTGCATGGCCTCGGCAACCTGCAGAGCCAGTTCGCGGGTTGGGGTCAGCACCAGCAGCTGCGGATAGCGTGCGGCGGCATCGATCCGTGCCAGCAGCGGCAATGCGAAGGCCGCGGTCTTGCCGGTCCCGGTCTGGGCCTGGCCAAGCAGATCGTGCCCGGCGAGAAGCAGCGGTATCGCCTGCGCCTGGATCGGCGACGG
>JBATKF010000485.1:0-3681 GCA_049669185.1 Sedimenticolaceae bacterium
TTTCAAGTTTAGCAATGTCAGAACGTGTGACGACCTTGATCTGACAACGCCAGCCCGATCAGGTCCTGGTTCTCGGCCATTACAACCGCACCCCGGCCCGGAACCCGGACTCATGGATCGGGAGCACAGGCGCACCGAGCCGGTGCACGACGATATCGATGCGATGATCGCCAAGCCGGCGTGTTAAGCGGGCATGCTGCGTATTCCGCGGTCATTCGGCCACCCGTTCCACGGGCATTCGGCCACTGATTCCACGCTGATTCGGCCACCCATTCCAGAGGCATTCGGCCACTGATTCCACGGCCATTCGGCCACCCCCTTGGGCAGGGGGCGACGCAGGACACGATTCACTAGGATCGGCCCCTTTTGCCGGAGCGAAAGGGGTCGAGATGGAGCGTTTGTCCATGCGTAAGATTCGAGAGGTACTGCGCCTGCGGTATGAGGTCGGGCTGTCCGCCCGGCAGATCGCCGCCAGCGTGCAGATTGCGCGTAGCAGTGTGGGCGAGTACGAGCGGCGCCTCGCCGCCGCGGGCCTGAGCTGGCCCCTGCCCGAGGGGCTCAGCGACACCGCGTTGGAGCAGCGCCTGTTTCCGCCGCCACCCCCGGTGCCGACTGACGCGCGTCCAATACCGAATTGGTCCGTGCTGCACGAGGAGCTGCGCCGGCCCGGCGTGACCCTGATGCTGCTGTGGCAGGAGTATCGCGCCGCCCACCCGCAAGGCTTCGCCTACAGCTCATTCTGCGAGCACTACCGTGTCTGGGCCGGCAAGCTCGACCTGGTGATGCGCCAGACGCACCGCGCCGGCGAGAAGCTATTTGTCGATTACGCCGGCCAGACGGTCGAGATCATCGACCGTGCTACCGGCGAGGTGCGCGCCGCGCAGATCTTCGTCGCCGTGCTCGGAGCCTCCAGCTACACCTACGCCGAGGCGACCTACACCCAGTCGCTGCCGGACTGGATCGTCTTACCCCAACAAACCTTCTGGGCGAACACGCATGCGACATGGGGTCTGGCCGGTAGCGCAATCCAAGCACCGCTTATCCGCTTGGCCGGTATGCTGCTCCTACTTTGCAGCACGTTTCTCGCGCTTGCGGCAATCGCGACCAAAAGAAAGACTTTTGCTCAGAATCTTTTTCCTACGACTGGTAATTCGGCCAACTCAACGACAGCTTTTTCATTCGCAAATGGCTGGTCTCGCTTGTTGTTGGCAGGTTTTTCCGTAAGCCGATAATATCCTAGGCTTCGCTTCCAACCCAGTCAGAAGGTGGTATGGAATTTCCGCATAAGACAAGAATGATCGAAGGCCTGAGTCAGAATCATCTCTTCAGCGGCCTGGGCGAAGCAGAGCTTAATCGCGTCGCTCGACATTCCGCGCTTGTAAAATTGAAACATGGCGAGGCCCTGTTCGAGCAAGGAGACCCTGCGACACGCTTCTATCTTGTCCGCAACGGACAAATCAAATTGTTCCGGTTGTCTCCCGCAGGCAATGAGAAGGTCGTCGACATCGTCACTCCTGGGCACACGTTTGCCGAGGCCTTGATGTTTTTCGAGCAGCCCTATTACCCAGTAGGGGCACAGGCTTTGCAGACCAGCGAAGTTATCAGCATCGATGCAGTAGATTTTTCCCGCATGCTCAAGGAGTCGGTCGATAGCTGTTTTGTTTTGTTGGGTAGCCTGAGTCAACGTCTGCGCTCCTTGCTGCGCGAAATTGACGAATTAAGCCTGCACAGCGGGACGAGTCGTGTTGCCGCCTACTTTCTCGAACATGGTCCAGGCGACGGCACTACTTTTGGCCTGCCGGCTCCCAAGCAAGTGATCGCCTCGCGCCTTTCGGTCAAGCCGGAAACATTTTCACGGATCATCAAGAACCTAAGCGACAACGGCATGATCGGAATTCAGGGTAACCAGGTCACCATCTTTGACCGAGAACAACTGGAGATGGCGGCAGACCCCGATCCGCTATGAACCAGTGTTCAAGCTAGAGCTTGCGTCGGCTCGTTTATTGTAGATAGCCATCGGCCCATTGTTTCTTGCGTCGCCAACGCATCCGAACGGTGAGATACTATGCCAAGATTGCAAGCTAGCCACTTAGGGACTCTTGATGCTCGCTGCGCACTTTCGTGCTCATCGTTTCCTGTGTTCGGGCAATTTTGTACTCGGGCGTCTCTTATCGAGCAGGTGGAAAAAGCTCAGCAGAGGGTGACGCAGGAGCATACGTGGGCCCGCGTATCGCATCACCGTCCTGACACGGTCTCGTTGCTTCTTGCTGTAGCAATGAACCTCGCAAAGGTTACAGACCGGCTTCGCCTCTTCAAACGGGCAGTTTCCGAGACGCTGCAGAGCATAGGCGAGCAGATTATCGCAGTCATCGCACAGGCCCTCATCCGGTGCGTGGTGGTCGCGACAATAGAGACGCATCATGGCCGAAATCGTCGCTCGCTCGCGTGCAATACGGGGCCCCGGTACTTTGCGAGGCGTCTTCGGTCGCCTACCGATCTCTTTCGTATCGCTCATCCGACTATCTTAATCACAGAAGCAAGCAGCAGGGAGGTTGACCACCCCCCTGCTATGAGGTGACGATCTTCCATCCAGCGAGCCGTCGTCTATCCGAAAGAGTGATGCTCCTGACCAGAAACATCGCTGCGCAGTAACAGGTGAAGCCCGGTACCGATCCAGAGCGGTCATTACCTTGGCCGCCGCCCAGGAACCTGGTGACGACCAAATGCGCTACCTCCAACTGCTCTTCCGCGGCAGAAAGCTCTTTGTGCGGCATTGACCGCTGTCATTGTGTTCGCCGGACAGCAGTCCGTCCGCATGGCAGGTAAGGAAAGATTAGACCCAGTGATGGACGCAGGACTTGATCAAAATCAAGTCTCAAAGGGCATCAATCAACGATAGTCAAGTCGGGTCAAATCGGCGGTCGACCTGACGCGCTGCGGACGCAAGGAAGGATTTCCGCCGAACGAAAAGACCGTCCATCCTTTCGACACGCTATGAGATAGGGTCGAAAAAGATCGGAAGGCGGCCCGGACCGACAGACATTTATCTGAGGAGTCTACGTAACATGAAGAAAATCGCTCTAAGCTTTGCTTCTTTGGTGCTTGTTGGAACCGCGGGCTTGGCTAATGCTGGGAACATCGATGCAGGAAAAGCCGTCTACGAATCCAAAGGTTGTGTTGGCTGTCATGGTGCCAACGGAATCAGTGCTGTGCCGATCTATCCGAATCTTGCTGGCCAGAAGCAACAATACCTAAGTATGGCAATAAAGGCATACAAAGACGGTCATCGCAACAGCACAAACGCAGCTGCGATGAAGCCGATGTCCATGCTGCTGAACGACACCGAAATCGCAGACGTCGCGGCGTACCTGGCGGGGTTGAAATGATCTTGGGCGCTTAGCCTAATCGGTCTCAATTAGTGGTATCTGGCGGGTTACCGCTACCGCTCACTTCTTTGGGAGTTTCACGAACGCCTCGCAAATCATGTCTGCATCGTGGCTATCTCCATCGAAGATCGAACCGCCCACTTGCATCGATCATGCGGGCAATTGTCTGAAACAGGTCGGATCACAGACCGTACCGAGGGTTTGGCGACTGCGAGAAAAGTAACCGTAAGTATTTGTTTTTATTATATAAATTGGCGGAGAGGGAGGGATTCGAACCCTCGATACGCTATTAACG
>JBATKF010000486.1:0-2175 GCA_049669185.1 Sedimenticolaceae bacterium
CCCGTGACTTCTCCGGCGTGCTGGCCTCGATCCGCATCTTCGGCGACAAGGTGGATGCAGCCGCCCCGCATGGCGTGCGCCTACCCGACTGGGGCCCGCCCGTGAGCCTGTTGCATGCCTCCGGCCCCGGCTGGGGGCTCGACATCCACACCGACCCGCATCGCCAGCTCGCGTGGTTGCTCGAGGTCAATCCGGACTATCTGCTCACCTTCCCGACCAATGCCGCAGCGCTGGCGCGGCTGTGTCTAGAAGGACACGAAAGACCCGGTAATCTGCGCGAGCTGCGGCTGATCTCCGAGGCCGTCGATAGGGAACTGCGGGCCCTGCTGCAACAGGCCTTCGATGTGCCGGTGGTGGATGCCTACTCCGCCCAGGAGGCCGGCAGTCTCGCACTGCAATGCCCCGACCACCTCCACTACCATGTGCAGTCCGAAAATGTGTATCTCGAGGTCGTGGACGATGCGGGCCAGCCCTGTGCGCCGGGTGAGACCGGACGCGTGTTGATCACGACGCTGCACAATTTCGCGATGCCGTTGATTCGTTACGAAATCGGCGACTATGCCGAGGTGGGTCCGCCATGCCCCTGCGGCCGCGGCCTGCCGGTGCTTACCCGGATCCTCGGACGTGTGCGTAACATGGTGGTCCTCCCCAACGGCGAGGCGCGTTGGCCGAATCTGGCCGCGACCTTCTATCGACAGGCCGCGCCCGTGATTCAGCACCAGGTGGTGCAGCACGACCTGGAAAACCTCGAGGCCCGCCTGGTGGTCGAGCGCGCGCTGAGCGACGATGAGGAAGCGGCGCTGCGCAGCATGATCGTGAAGCGCATCGGCCACCCGTTTTCGGTACGCTTCAGTTACCCCGAGCGCATCGAGCGCAGCGGCTCGGGCAAGTATGAAGAGTTTGTCTCCCATGTGACGCCGGACCGCGCACCCACCTGACCACCAGACCTAGCTCAACCGATAAACCTCAGGCAACCCAGCCCATGACACGTCCCGTTATCGCCATCGGCCTCGATGCCACCGACCCCAAACTGCTGGAGCCCTGGATGGACCGGGGCCTGCTCCCGAACCTGGCACGCCTGCGCGAACAGGGGGCCTATGGCTGGGTCGACAATGTGCGCTACTACCGCACCGAGACCTCGTGGATCACCTTTCTGACCGGTGCGCTGCCGGCCCAGACCGGGGAGTGGGGACATGTGCACTACGACCCGGGCCGCTACGCGGCCGACGAGCACAGTGCCTATGGCTTTATCAAATACCCGCCGTTCTATGCGCTCGCGCCAGACTGCCGGGTGGCCGCGTTCGACCCCCCGCTGGCCCGACCGGTCGACGGCGTGAATGGCGTCCAGGTGATGGGCTGGGGCACGGAGGCGAATCAATGCCTGCGCCTATCCCGGCCTGCGCACCTGATAGACGAACTGATCGCACGCCACGGTCCGCACCCGATGTTCGCGGCCTCGCAACCCCAACCCGGCGACGGCGACGAGCGGGTCTACTCCTACCGTATCCCGAGCGGCTATGATCTGCCCGCGCTACAGGCCCTGCGCGATCGTCTGGTGGAGGGTGCCGGACGCCGTGCGCAACTGATGTTGGATCTGCTCGGCCGGGAACCCTGGGACCTGTTCCTGGGGGTGTTCTCCGAGACCCATACCGCCAGTCATCTGCTCTGGCACACCAGCCAGGACCATCCGCTGCACGGCCCGTTGATGACGGGCAAGGACAGCGACCCGCTGCTCGACGTCTTCCAGGCGGTCGACGCGGGTCTGGGTGAGATCCTGCAGGCAGTCCCCGAAGACGCGGATGTGCTGCTGTTTTCCATCTACGGGATTGCCGCCAATGTGCTCGATCTGCCCAGCATGGCGTTTCTGCCGGAGCTCCTGTATCGCTGGAGCTTCCCCGGGCAACAGGCGCTGGGTGGTGCCGACGGCGAGGCGGCACGGCTCGATTATCCCGGTCACTGGAAAGACGAGATCTGGCGGTTGTGCACCCCGACCGGCGCGGCTTGCCTCGAATCCCCGGCCGCGCAGCAGCGCCGCGGCGATCCGATGCACTGGCAGCCCGGCAACTGGTATCGCCCCCTCTGGCCGGCCATGAAGGCGTTTGCGTTGCCGACCTACTCCGAAGGCCTGATCCGCATCAATCTGCGCGGACGCGAGCGCGATGGCCTGATCGCACC
>JBATKF010000487.1:0-4909 GCA_049669185.1 Sedimenticolaceae bacterium
ATGGGCCCCGATGCCGCACGCCCGCAGGACCTGAACGACCGTGGAGAGGGCGACGACGCGAAGCCAGGCGACGGCCTTTACACCATGCGCTATGGCGAGGCGCAGGCGAGCCCGGAGGTCGAATTGCTGATCGCCGTGGAAAGCCCCACGTTCATGCGCGAAAAACGTTTCCGACTGGTCGTGCATGAGCCGGTGAGCGGATCGGTCAGCGACGGTGCAGACGGATTGCTGCTGACAGTCGCCGGTGAGCCGGCCGTGCTGCAACCCGGCGCGCGCCTGAACGCCTGGCAGCAGCGTGTCGACGGCCAGCGGATCCCGCTGTCTTTGATCGAGACTTCTGCCGGTCAATGGACGGCGTGGCTCTCCGACCCGCTCGCCCCCAGCTTCGTGCAGGTCTCAGGCAAGAGTCGTCTGGACAATTCCATCGAGCGCACGGTGGGGCCGATCCTGCCGGATGGCGTGATGCCACCGACGGGTTCCGCCGAGCCACCGGCAGTACCTGAGACCGCCGATTCCGTGCCGACGCGGCAGCCCGAGCCCGAGGCCGCCCCGGTCGCAGATTCGGCAAGCGGGGAGGCCGGTTGGATGATGCCGGCGATCCTGTTCGGTGCATTCAATCTGGTCTTGCTGATCGCCGCCGGGGTCTGGGTGCTGCTGCGCCGGCGGCGGGTCGGTGCCACCAGCGCTCCGGCACCTGAGGCGAAGCTCGAAATGCCGGCCGAGGTCACGGCTGCCCAGTCCGCGGACCAACAGCAGGAGGATGCGGCATGACCCCAATGACCCTGACCCTTGCGTTGCTGGTTGCCGAGGGAGTGCTGCTGCTGTTGGCGCTGCTGACGGTCTCCTGGTTTCGCGACAATGCGAGGCGCCGCCGCGACGACCAGGCGATCGAGACACTGGTGGCGCGCGTGAACAAGGCCAGAGCTGAGCGGGAATCGGCGATCGAAGGCTTCCTCACCCAGCGCATGCAGATGTCGGGAACGCAGTTGGAGCAGGCAAAGGTCGCAATGGTGCGTGGTGAACTGGCGCTATTGCAGCGATTCGCCGGCATCTATCGGCGTCGCGACGCCGATGCTGCCGCCCGCTTTGATGCCGAATTGGCCGCGGCGCTGACGCCGTATCAGCAGCTGGAGGCTTACGCAGAGCCATTGCAGGGGGAGCATCGGGCGATCGATCATGCCGAGATCGAGGCCCTGCGCGCGGAAAATGCGCGCCTTTCCGAAGAGTTGACCGCCACGATGGAGACCATGAGCCGGATGCTCAACGAATATTCGACGCTATTTGCCGGCGGAGCGACGGGTGACAGTAACTCGCCCGCGGACCCGGACACCGGGGACACTACCGACGCCGTCGACGGTCCCGAGGTCGCAGAGAGCGAAGGGGCTGAGGAGGGATTGGCGGAGTTCCTGGGGCTCGAAGCCCCCGAGTCGGGAGACCTCGATGGCGAGGTGGCCTGGGCGGATAACGCCCCGTCACAGCGAGGTTAGCGGTGACCGCTGCAGGAAGTTGGTGAAATAAGCGGGCTACCGTGCGCACATAAAAAAGCCCGGCCTCGGCCGGGCTTTTGTAGCGAGCCGCACGCGTTATTTGCGCGCCGATGGGCCGTTGTACTCGATCCCGTTGTTCATATAGGACAGGAAGAACTCGAGGTTTCGGTACTCAGGACCCTGGGCCTTGAATGGCTTGGCGCGCACCTGCTTGTTGCAGCCGTCGAAACGGCGATGCAGCGTGCCGAGTTCGCCCCACTTCGACCGATAGACGGGCCAGCCGGAGGTGTGGCCCAACTCAGGGCTCAGGATATCGGTGCGCACGTGCATACCGGAGCTCTCCATATGGCACATGGCACAGGAGAAGTTCAGCTGACCGCGACGAGCGAAGTAGAAGCTCTTGCCCTCGTTGTAGGCGGCCAGTGCGTCGGGATCGTCCGGGATCTCCACGCTGATCGTCTGGCCGCGTGACTCGTAAGACATGTAGGCAAGGAGGTCCGCGATCGCACCTTTCTTGTATTTCAACGGCTTCTCGCCGTTTGCCTCGCGGCATTCGTTGATTGCCAGAGGCAGGGTTATCACCATCTTGCGTTGCGAATCCCAGTAGGGGTAGTTTTTACGCTGGGCAGGATCGTCGCCGAAGCAGCTGCCGTAGGTCTTGCCGTTGGCGAAGGGCGTATTCCACATGGTCTCGCCGGCCTCGATCATCGGCTCGTAGGGCGGGAAGTCCTCGATCGCGACCCAGCTGTCGCGCGATACCTTATCGATCGCATAGACGCCGTTGCCGAATTCATTCAGCGGTACGCCGGGGAAACGCTTCTGAAAATAGTCGCGGTAGAGCTTCAGATCCTCGGCTGGCGTCGTGTCTGTTGCCTTCTTATCCGCCATTACCACCGCAGCGCTGAGCAGGCACGCCGCCGCTATGGCCAGTTTGCTCAATTTCATGTTTTTCTCTCTCCTCCCGGTGGGAGTCCGACACTGACCCCGAGCGATGGGGTCTTCAGGAAAACTGGCTTACTTGATCTGAGCCGTACCCGAGTCGGATTCACCCTGGTTGTCTTTCCAGCTGATCTTTACCTCGTCGCCCTTTTTGCCGCCGGTGAAGGCAAAAGACAAATAGGGATTCTTGGACACGCCGCCGCTCCAGTCGGCGGTCATGACGGTCTTACCGCCTGATTCTGCCACCACCTCGTTGATGAAGTGGGCCGGTACCATTTTCCCGGTCTTCGAGTCTTTACGCAGACCGGTTTCCATCGGGTGTGTCATCAGGCACTTGACGGTCGTTGTGTCGCCACTGAGCTTGGCGCGGATCTTGATGCTTTTCGCCATGGGTCTTTACCTCGAAATCGTTCGCTGTTGTAGGGTTGTGCGGCTTGGCAGGTCAGCCACCGCAGCCGCCGATCGTCACCTTCACGCTCTTGCGCGCCGAGTACAGCTTGCCGCCGGCCTTGACGACTGCGATCACGTCGCTGGTCTTGCCCATCTTTATGCGGGTAGATACGTCGGCGATTGCACCGGCACCGAGTGCAAAGGTGGCGACCAAGGGCGAGGCATTCCCCTCGGCCAACAACGCAATCGACTCGACGCCCGGCATGTCGGAGGCGACCGAAACCGGAACGACGGCCCCGTTTTCGGCGATGTCCGGGGCCTTGATCTTGATGGTGTCGCTAGCGGTATTGGAGGCCTCCCCCATCGCAGCAGCCAGTGCCTCGTCGACGCTCTTGGCCTGGAATGCCTTTTCGTTCCACGCGGCGATTACCGCCCGCGGGGCCAGCAGGCCGGCACTCACCGCGACGCCCAGCGTCCCGGCAGCGATGGAGCCCTTCAGAAAGACTCGGCGTTTGATGTTCATCGTCATCGAACTTCTCCTAACAAATCGGTTGGAAGGTAATGGCCGTCAGAGGGTGTAGAGATAATCGACGATGGCGTCGATCTCGGCCTCGGACACGATCTGGTATTTGCCGAAAGGCGGCATGCGCGTGCCGGGATTGGAGGCCTGCGGATCCCAAAGCTGTGCGCGCAACTTGGCGCGATCCGGGAAACGGGCCTTCATCGCAATCAACGGCGGCCCGATATCGCCCGGGCTGACACCATCGTCCATCATGTGGCAGGCGAGGCAGTTCCCCTTCTTCCGATCGTAAGCGACTTCCTTGCCTATCTTGATGGTGTCGGCGTCGGCGGCGCCGGCGGCCACTGGCAGCACACCTGCGCCAGCGAATAGGGTAGCCAAGGTGACGGTCATAGTCGCGAATCTTGCGGATTTCCGCATCGCTCTTCCTCCTCTCACAAAACTTATAACGTTGATTTGGTCGCGCGGTTCGGCGCGTGCTTATTTAGTTATCAAGGTCGCCCACGCATCGGAATGGCATGCGCTGGGCATCGCAACAAGCATCTTCCAGGATGCGGGGTCGAACGAAAATGATAATCGATTGCCAGACTTTGGCAAGCGTTCCTATGGATTAATCGGCAGGCAAAAAGATCTGATGGAATAATTTTAGGCGTTTATTTTCGATCGCCGGTCTCGCTTTCGTCCTGTTCGCGCTTTAGCTGGGCCAGCCTCGCTTCGAGTCTGGAGGCGTCGAAAAAGTTCAGTTCCTGGGTTTTCAACGCGATCTCGAGCTGAAGTATCGCCGCTTCCAGATCGCCGATCAGATAGTAATAGTCTGACAGGCGCTGATGACCCAGCGCCTGTTCGCCCCGATCGCCGGCCGCGCGTGCCAGGAGCTGATACACGAGGGGTTCTTCGTCCTGATAGTCCAGAAATCGTAGAAGTTTCTCTTCGGCTTTGTCCGGGGCGCCTAGCCCTAACGCGATTTCTGCATAGATCACGTTCAGGGCATAACTCCCGGGATGGTCGGCCAGGGCCTGCACGAGGAGGCGCAGGGCCGCGTCCCCGTTCCCTTGCAGTGCCTCGGCCTGAGCAAGCGTCGCGACGAACTCGATCACCTCGGGGTGCGTCTGCCGCAACTGCCGCAGGTTTCCGCTCGCGTCACTAAGGCGCTTGGCACGAATCTGCGCCAGCGCGATGCCGTAGCGCACCGCGCTTTCGTTGCGGAATCGGCCGTCTTCGAGCATGCCGCCGAGTTCATCGATGGCGTCCTCGGGTCGCGGTATCTGCCGCTGCAGCAGATTGATCCGCGCGAGCTCGTAGCTCAGGTTCAGCGGGTTTTGCCGATAGGGGAATTGTTCGGCGCGCCCCAGGGCATCTGCGGTGCGGCTGGTCGTTACCGGGTGGGTCATGAGAAACTCCGGCAACTTGCTGTCGTAGACCCGGGTGGCCTTGCCCATGCGTGCGAAGAACGACGGCATCGCGCGGGGCTCGAAGCCGGCCTCGTTGAGGATATCGATTCCCACGCGATCCGCCTCTTTCTCGTTGGCGCGGGTGAAGTTGATCTGCTGCTGGATCAGGGCCGCCTGTCCAC
>JBATKF010000488.1:0-2735 GCA_049669185.1 Sedimenticolaceae bacterium
GTTCAGCGCGGCGCCCGCGATGGCGGCCTGGCTGGCTTCCCACGCGCAGTGCCCGCTGTTGCTCGGGCCGGATGAGGAATCGGCGCAATGGGTGAGCGCGATCGCCGCGCCCAACGGTCTTGAATTCGGCGTGGCTCGCAAACAGCGCCTGGGCGATCGTGAGGTGCGCATCCAACTACCAGCCCTGCCGTTTGCAGACCGGCAGATCGTGCTGGTGGACGATATCGTGAGCACCGGGCACACCCTGGCCGAAACGGCGCGGCAGCTGAGCGCCCATGGTCCAGCGTCGATCTTGGTACTGGTGACACATGCATTGTTCGTCGACGGCGCACTGGCGCGTCTGCGGGCCGCGGGGGTCGACGGTATCTGCAGTACAGATAGCGTCTTGCACCCCAGCAACCAGATCCATCTCGATGCTATCCTGGCGTCAGCGCTGTGCGAGGAATGATCTCGCTCGGCCTAACCCTCCATACGATGGCATAAGCGGCCGCATTGGAGGCGGAATACGTCGCGAAGCTGGAAAAGCTCTTCATGGAAGCCACCGAATTCAGCTGCACCAGGGCGCCACCACCGTTGGCCGCGAGTATCGGCGCGAAAGCCAGCGCAACACGCATCAGACGATAGACCGTGACTTCCATCTCTGTCTGCAGAGTGGCGACAGATTCAGCCAAATAATGCGTGCATTCAATCGATACTCGGGGCGCTTATAACCGCCCGAGCTGTACACTATCCTGAATTCGTTATACTCCCAGCCAATAGTGGGCCACGACGGCCACGCATAACGCAGCGAGAGGAAAAGAAAGATGAGCGTGGAAGGAGTATGGAAGGTCGAGATGTTGGGAGCTTATGGCTGGGAGAATGTCGCAACGGCATTCATGAAGGGTGGCCGCTACCTGGCAGCAAGTGCCGACCATTTTTCGACGGGCAGCTATGAGGTAGTCGACGAGGCCTTCACCGCGGATCTAAAGGTCGAGCAATACGGAAAGGTTCGCACCATCTTTGGGAAGAAGAAAAAGAGCGTGCATATTCGGATCGAGGCGAAAATCAAGATGGAAGACAAGATCGTGGGACGAGCACGCGCCTCGGATAGTGGTGAGTTCGATGTGAAAACGCGACTAATCCGCCTGGGCGATCTCGACTGATGTCATCCTCGCGACGAGCAGTCAAGCGTTTGCCCTGCGTCATCCCTCCATCACCGGCTTACCTGGTTGCTATCGATTAAATTGCGCCGCATGCCTTGTTGAGTGGACGGCAGCTTTTAGCCGACCGCTGTCCTTAGCCAAGGCCGGTACGACACCGGCCCTCATTCCGCCCGGTTAACGGCGCAACGCACTCCGGACATTCCCCAGCACGGCGAACAGGATGGGAGATCACGTTTCGGCGGGGTCGAGGCGGAGCGGCGGGAGACGATCCCCAAGGTTCGGGATCGGGCGGTGAAGATTGCTGCGTTAAGATTGGCGAAATTGGCCCCGGTCTTAGTTTACCTTGATCACATGAGCGACCATGATCGCAGTATTTTGGTGTCCGGAGGGCGACGCATCGCTTATGCCGAGTGGGGCGACGCAGCGGGTACACCGGTGGTCTACTGCCACGGCTTTCCCGGGTCGCGGCTCGAAGCCCGGCTCGCCGATGCTCCGGCTCGTGCGTTAGGTATCCGCCTCATCGCGCCTGATCGTCCCGGATTCGGCCTTTCCAGCTTAGCGCCAGCACGGCGGCTAGCGGACTGGCCACGAGACTTGCTCGCGCTTGCTGACCATTTGGCGCTGGCGCGCTTTCACCTGATCGGTGTGTCCGGTGGTGCGCCATATGCGATAGCCAGCGGGCAGAAGCTTGGCGACAGGGTTGCCGCAATAGCACTTGTCTGCGGCCTTGGCGAGTTCGTCGGAGATGACTCGACGTCGGGAATGAACGCCGCCGCTGCCACCGCCATAAATTTCCATCGACGCTGGCCCCAGGCGGGTGACTGGGCCTATATGCGCCTGATCGGCCCACTCCTGGGCCGTTACCCTACACTCGTATCCAGGATCCTCATCGGCACCGGGAACGTGGCTGACCGCGAGGTCCTGGCTGACAACGGTGTCCGTGACACCATTGTTGCCTCGTTTACCGAGGCATTCCGCGAGGGGCCTGCGGGGCCGGTACATGAGTTGGGCCTCTTTACTCGGCACTGGGACATCGATCCGACCAAGGTCCCCCAGCCCGTGCAGCTGTGGCATGGCGAGGCCGACCGCACCGTCCCTGTCGCGATGGGCAGGCGTCATGCTTCCCTGCTGCCCGATGTCGCAGCCCACTTCCTTCCGGGCGAGGGACATTTTTCGCTGGTCTTCCGCTACATGCGTCAGATACTGGCCGACCTGATCCGTGACGGATGAACGACACGAGCGCCAACGGGACGTCTGTCTGCGGCAGGCTCGCTGCCAACAACGCGCTGGTGAAACCGAATCCGTGGAGCAAGCCAAAGCCGAAGGCCACCACCCACGGATGCTGAAGCTTGTCCCGCCCCGCTGCGCAGCCAGGACCTCGGCGCCCAGGAAAAGGATGGACAGTGCGATGGCGGCCTCGATCGGAGGCGCCGGTGGTTGCACATAGGCCAGGGCAGCGGTCCAGACCTTTCCGGCAGGGACACCGAAGGCGAGCGCGAGTATCGACAGGGCGCACAATACGGCCTTATTCATTATTGCGTTCTTCCACGTTGATGCCGACGTCACCCGGCCGGCCGCTTACGCAGTCGCACC
>JBATKF010000489.1:0-3776 GCA_049669185.1 Sedimenticolaceae bacterium
GTATCGGATGGATGAAGCCGCTGGAGAAGCCACCGCTGATTCCCGCGCCCTCATGGGCGACCGCCATTGAGACCAACCCAAACAACAGAATTGGCAACGCCAGTACACTTGCTCTATGCACGATACCCCCCACGGTTTTTCACGCCACGTCGTGTAGGGAAGGATAAACTGTCTTTTCGTACGGCGGCAGTCACCCTCGCGTCTACGAGCGCAAAACAACAGTCAAGGCAACGGAAGATGCGTGATTGCGGCTACCGCGCTACTCAGCAGGTCATTCCTTCCTGTTTGAAGTGCTGATCGTTAGCACCTCGCGCAGTCCCTCCCGGCAAGGGTATCGGGCCGCGCAGCAGTAAATCGTTGTGCCATTCAGGATAGCCGTCCATCGATTTGTTCCGTGGCGAACGGATAAGATCATCCGGAGCAAAGTCGGTAGTCGCGACCATCAAAGCAAAACCGGAGCTTCAAAATGACGCTTTTTGAGCATTATCTCGCCATGATGCGAGCCTTCTTCGATCATCTGGGTATGCGGTACCGAGTAGTCGTTGAGGTCGAAGCGCACATAGGGTGTCTTGCCGACGCTGACCTCGACCCGCTCATCGACCGGGTACGGATTGTCGGGCAGGCCGATCAGGTGCGGCTGCTCGTTCGCGAAGGCATCGTCGACGGTCAGCGCCGGATCTTAGGGACAGGGCCGCTGGGCACTGGGACCGGTACACCAGGCGGCGGCCTGGGCGTTGAGGTCGTCGAGATCGGCCCAGGTGCGCCCGGCAAAGAAGGCCTCGCGGATGTAGCGGATGGCGCGCTCGACCCGGCCTTTTTCGTTGCCGCGTGCCGGCGCCACGGGGCGCGGCTCGAAACGGTAGTGCGCCGACAGGTCCAGCAGCGTTGGATGGAAGCGGATCGCCTCGCCAAGGCGCTCGAGCACGGCCGAGCGGAGATTATCGTACAGCGCGACGCGGGGAACGCCCTGAAAGGCGGAAAAGGCGGCGATATGGCCGCGCAGGAAGTTGTCCATGCGCTGATTCAAATAGAAGCGCAGAAAAAGCTGGCGGCTGAAGCTCAGCACCATGACGAAGGCCATCAGCGGGCGTTTGGCGCAGCCGATCTGGACATGGCCGAAGTGTCCCCAGTCGACCTGACACTGTTCACCCGGCAGTGTCTTCAGGCGCAGGTAGGCCTCGGCCGGCCGACGCGGTCGCAGTTGTGCGACATGCGCGCGAAACTGACTGGCACCGCCGGTATAGCCGCGGGCCTGGGCCATGCTGAGCAGGCGCGCCGTACTCAAGGTCGGGTATTGCGCCAGCGTCTCGATGATCAACGGATGAAAGGGATCGACGATCGACGGCCTGCGGGCGCGCTCGGCCTTCGGCAGACCGGCCTGCGACAGGGCCCGGTCGACGGCCGAGTGGTGGATACCCAGTTGCCGGGCGATCGTATTCACGCCCCACTGTTCGACGAAGTGGTAGCGCAGGATCTTGGCTCCGAGGGCTTTGTCGATCATCGCTTAGCCGTTACCTGTCAGGGTGGATAAGCCGGGCGTACCCGCGAGCGCAGGAAGTCACGGCGCAGAAAGGGGCTGCAAGTACGCCCACAACGATGGCAAGCCCCCACTGCTGCCAGACCAACGCGGTTGTGATGTGCGGCACGGTCCGACAACGGCGTTGTCACCGTGAGTACAGCAGGCCCAGCGACCGCAACGGAACCCTGATGCGTTACTTTTTGTTGGCGCATGCGAAATCGACGCTGGCGCAAGGCGTTGTTCAACCGCCCGCGACGGGTCCCCGGTCGCCCGGTAGCGCGCACCCGCGCGCCGTAGGGAATCTCGCCGCGCCTGTTGTGAGCAGCCATTGGAGCAATAGACATGCCCCCGATCGCAGCGGCGACAGAGAATGACCTGGCAGTGACAGCGGGCGCAGTGATACAGCCGCGCACTCGGCTCCATCGGCATCCCTTGCCGATGAGGACTGGATAAACAGGGTGTCCGGTGCCACACTGACCCTGCTGTGCGAAGGCACGGTGGGGGCGTAGCGTCAGTCCTGACCGATCAAATCTGAGCTGGCGCTACGCCCGGCTCGTCGGCCAGTCTCTCTTATCGCAAATCCAATCGATTGTCAGCCACGCCGTCTGCCCCAGGGGGGGCACATCGAGACGCCGTGTGTTCACGCCTATGCCTATGCGGGCCGAGACAATCGTCTTGCTACAGGTCCGCGGCAAATAACCGCGGTAATTCGTCGGCACTTACATCCTTTCTGGTGAACTCCGGAGTCTCGTTGTTTCAAGTGCAGAAAACCCTTGGCCACAGCCAACCTCAAGTAACGCAGCGGTATTCCCACTTGAGTACCCGCACCCTCCAGAAGGCAGCCAACACCGCCGCGGTCATCATCAACCGGGCAACCCACGGCGACACAGCCACGGACTGAGCCTCACCACCGGGCACGGATGCCTCACTCTGCCCCTCTCTGCCCCTCTCTGCCACGCTCCGGGACGATCACGGGTCGGCTATGGCTTGCCCCCCATGCCGGCACCCCGGCGTCGCACCCCGGGGCACTCTGGGGGCGGCGTTGAGATGTGGCTATTGCGCCGATGCAAAATGACCGATCAGTGCACCATCAGGCGTGTTCGGTCTCTTCCGTCAGCAGCTCTTCACGGTTGATATCAATATCCTTCGGCGCCTTGATGCCAACATGGACTTGACTGCCTTTGATATCGACAATGGTGACCTCGATGTCGTCACCGATGAGGATGGTTTCGCCGAGACGGCGGGTGAGAATCAACATATCTACCTCCTTAACCCTCTGAGGCTGTCAAAGTTGATGAATCGTCGCTAGACTTTGGTAGTAAGCATAAGAATAAAGATGCTCGGACCACTACATGGGTTTTATTTCCGTTCCCTAGCCCAGTGCATTGGCTGCCATATGAGCAAGCTTGAGGACATCGCCCAGTGCCTAAGTTGATCCCGAGTGCGACTGCATTTTCCCTTGCCGCGGCAATGCTTGTAGCTTTAACAGGTACGGCTGCGTTCATCGAGGTGACGGCTGAGCCAAGGCTAGAAGGCCCCATATCCGCTGCGACATCCACCGAACATGTTGGCAAGTCGACGCCTACGACTGCAGCTGCCATGGCACCGGACCGGCTACAGCGGCTCGATGAACTCAACGTGCTGTCCGAGGCGCTGGTGGAGAAGGCCGGATCGGGTTCAGCACCTGCGCACGAATTTCGCATCGAGGCGCGCATGTACCGAGAGCTACTACGACGGACCATGCTGAGTGATCGCGAGCAGCCCGTGGAAGAGCAGCTACCGCAGCCCCTACTCCTTGACATGGTCCGCATGTCGGCGCTCTTACATTCCGCAGCTGACTGTAAGACAGGTTTTGTTATCACCTGCCCGGCCGACCTCATGCTGCAGCTCAAGGCTCAACAGGCCAAGGTCACACAGGGCTTGAGAATTAATCGGCTGATGGACGAGTAGGCAGCGGTAGTGGGCGCAGCCTGGCAACAGTTCGTAGCCACCGTCTGGCAGATATTTAGCGAGTCTGCGTTCTGGGTGGTCGTCAGCCTCATAGTGGGCGGCCTAGTCCACGAGTTTCTCCCTTCTAGTCGTTTCCGCGACTTTCTTAACCGCAAGGGTCAGGGTGCCATGACGGGCGCCATTCTGTTCGGTGCGCTGTTGCCCATCTGTAGCTGTGGCGTCATTCCGCTTGCCATCAGCCTGTACCGCTCGGGTGTACGCCTTGGTCCAGTGATGGCCTTCGCGGCCGCGACGCCCATTATTAACC
>JBATKF010000490.1:0-9082 GCA_049669185.1 Sedimenticolaceae bacterium
ATGCGCCACTGAACGGAACAGCTCGCGGTCGCGTGGGGCTGTTTCTGGGCTGCGCCAGTGCGGCGCAACAGGGCGGGGCACTGCGGGCTGCGCTGCAGCTGCTGAGGTATGCCGGCTTCGGGGTCTCGATACCCGCCCAGGCCGGCTGCTGTGGCGCACTTTCCATGCATTCCGGAGACCCACGCCGGGCGGCACAGCTCGCAGATACCAACCGGGCGGCGTTCGACGCATCGCTCGATGCCGTGGTCAGCATCGCCAGCGGCTGCGGCATCCATCTGGACGACTACCACCCCCCGCTGCCGACCGGGCACTTCGATATCAACCGCTTTCTGCTCGAGCAGGGCGACCTGCGCGCCGCGGATTTCACGCCGCTGGCGGACAAGGCGCTGGTGCATACCCCCTGCAGCATGGAGAACGTCTACCGGGGCGGCGGCTGGGTCGACGCGCTGCTCACGCTGATCCCTGAGCTGGCGTTTCGGGCGGTGGGCGAGGCAGGGCAGTGCTGCGGTTCTGCCGGCGACTACATGCTGCGCCACCCCAACCTGGCGGCTCGCCTGCGCGCCCCGATCCTCGAGGCGAGCGCCGCGCACGATGCCCGGATACTGCTGACCAGCAATGTCGGCTGCGCGATGCACCTTGCCGCGGGCCTGCGGGCGCGGGGGTCGAACATCGAGGTATTGCATCCGGTCGAGCTGCTGGCGCGGCAGCTGCGAAAGACGGCGGAGGGTAGGGCGACCTGAAGATGTCGGGCCAGGTCTTGAACCGATCCGCAACGGCGCCGGTCATAACCTTGCTAATATTCGCTGATCCGCGGCCGCCGCCGCGCCTTGAAACGGACCGCCCAGATGGAAAACCGCGCGTACTCGCCCGCCGACCGGCTGCTGATGAATCTGGACCAGGCCGTGCGCACGCTGTTCGGCCGGCCGCAGGTCACGGAGCGCACCAACCCGGCAGATAGCCTGCCGGAGATCGAGATGAGTGAGACCCAGCGCGATCATGCCGCGCGTCTAATGCGCATCAATCACACCGGCGAGGTCTGCGCGCAGGGCCTGTATCAGGGCCAGGCGCTGACCGCGCGGGATCCCGCCGTGCGCCGCAGCATGCAGCGCTCGGCCGCAGAGGAAAATGATCACCTCGACTGGTGCGAACGGCGCGTCGAGGAGCTCGGCGGACGCCTGAGCCTGCTCAATCCGCTGTGGTACGCGGGCTCGTTCGCTATCGGCGCCGCGGCGGGTATCGCCGGCGACCGGTGGAGCCTTGGCTTCGTCGCCGAGACCGAAAAGCAGGTCGAGGGGCACCTCGACGAACACCTCGAGCAACTGCCGCCCGATGACCGCCGCACACGCGCGATCCTGGAACAGATGAAGGCCGATGAGATCGCGCATGGCCAGAAGGCCATGGCCCATGGCGGCGTGCAGCTGCCCGGTCCGATCCGCGGCCTGATGAAGCTCACCTCGAAGATCATGACCATGTCGGTGTATCGCATTTGACCGGACGGCAGACCCCGACCGGCGCGCGCGAGTGCCAACCCTGCACCGCCTGCTGCGACGGCTGGGTGCAGATGACTATCAACGGCCACCCGGTGTATCCCGGCCACGCCTGCCCACACAGCACCGGGCGGGGTTGTGACGATTACGCCAATCGCCCGAGAGACCCGTGCATCAATTTCAACTGCGGTTGGGTCGTAGCCGGCAGTCCGCTGCCCGACTGGATGAAACCCGACAACGCCAAGGTGATCGTCGTGTTCAACAAGACCACCTGGCGCGACCTGCCGGTGGACGTCGCGGTACCGGTGGGAAGGCGCATCCCCCCCAGGGCGCTGCAGTGGCTGCAGGACTTCTCGCAGCGACACGGACGGCCGCTGTTGTTTTCAGAGCAGCTGGAAGAGAACGGCGTATTTCAGCAACAGCAGTTGTTCAGCGCACACGGTCCCGCGGAATTCAGGCAGCACGTGGAGCGCCTCTCGGCCGCCGGCAAACCCTTGTGGTGAGTCGGACTTAACGCTGTTTGGCAGCCTGCAAATCTCACCGATTTCCTGCTGCGGGCGGCGTCTCGACACCCTCGCGACGAAAAGCGGTCAGATTTTCAGGCTAGGCGACGTGATAGGGCGCGCTCAAATCGTGTACCGCCTCGATCATTGCGGCGGCGTGCTCGGGCGGGATCTCCGGGTGGATGCCGTGGCCAAGGTTGAATACATGTCCCGAGCCTGCGCCGTAGCTGGCCAGGATCTTGGCCACCGATCGCCGAATCGCCTCCGGTGAGGCGTACAGCGTGCAGGGATCGAGGTTGCCCTGCAGCGCGACACGGTCGCCGACGCGCCGGCGCGCATCACCGATCTCCAGCGTCCAGTCGAGACCCAGGGCATCACAGCCGGTGTCTGCCATCAGCTCGAGCCACTGGCCGCCGCCCTTGGTGAACAAGATCACCGGTACCTGGCGGCCCTCCGCGCTGCGCGTCAGACCCTCGACGATGCGCTGCATGTAGGCCAGCGAAAATTCGCGATAGTCGTGCGGCGTGAGGGTGCCGCCCCAGGTATCGAAGATCATCAATGCCTGGGCGCCGGCGGCGACCTGGGCATTCAGATACCCGGTCACTGCGGCGGCCAACTTGCCGAGCAGGGCGTGCATGAGTTCGGGGCGATCGAACATCATGCCCTTGGAGCGCGCGAAGGTCTTGGTGGTGCCGCCCTCGACCATGTAGGTCGCCAGCGTCCAGGGGCTGCCCGAGAAGCCGATCAGCGGTACGCGGCCCTGCAGTTCACGGCGGATCGTGCGCACGGCATCCATCACGTAGCCCAGATCCTGTTCGGGATCCGGCACGCCCAGCGCATCGATCGCGGCCTTGTCACGCACCGGGCGTTCGAAGCGCGGACCTTCGCCCTCGCTGAAATACAGGCCCAGTCCCATGGCGTCCGGGATCGTCAGGATATCGGAGAACAAGATGGCCGCATCCAGCGGAAAACGATCCAATGGCTGCAGGGTGACCTCGCAGGCCAGCTCCGGATTCTTGCACAGATCCATGAAGCTGCCCGCCTTGGCGCGGGTGGCACGGTATTCGGGCAGATATCGGCCGGCCTGGCGCATCATCCATACCGGCGTGATGTCGACAGGCTGGCGGAGCAGGGCACGGAGGAAGCGGTCGTTTTTTAATTCTGTCATCTGCAAACCTTGGTGGATGCGGCAGGCGAGGGGCCGGGCCATTGTCGGGCCACAGCCTCGACCGTCAGTCGTAGCCTTCCTTGCAACTCGGCCTTTTCGACGCGTGTACAAGGGTTGGTGCAATTCGCCGCGCTCATTGCGTGTTGCGGGCGGGTCAGCGGGGGAGGCTGGTCATCCCCATCAGATACTCGTCGACCGCGCGCGCGCACTGGCGCCCCTCGCGGATCGCCCAGACCACGAGCGACTGGCCGCGACGCATGTCGCCGCTGGCGAACACACCGTCGATCGAGGTCTTGTAGGCATCCGCACCCTCGGTGCTGCCCTGCACGTTGCCGCGAGCATCCAGCCCCACGCCCAGGTCCGCGAGCATGCCCTCGTGTACCGGATGCAGGAATCCCATCGCCAGCGTCACCAGCTCGGCCTTGATCTCGAACGCCGAACCCTCGACCTCGGACATCTGCCAACGCCCATCTGCATCCCTGTCCCAGCGCACCAGGGTGCATTTCAACGCCCGCAGATTGCCGTGCTCATCGCCGAGAAACGCCTTGGTGGTGACGTTCCACAGGCGCTCGCACCCTTCCTCCTGCGACGACGAGGTGCGCAGCTTGTTGGGCCAGTTTGGCCATGTGAGGCCCTTGTCCTCCCTGTCCGGCGGCTTGTCGAGGATCTCGATCTGGGTGACCGAGGCCGCGCCCTGGCGATTCGATGTGCCGATACAGTCGGAGCCGGTATCGCCGCCGCCGATGACGACCACGTTTTTCCCGGCCGCGCTGATCAGACGCTCCTCCGCGCCGCTCACGCCCTGTATGACCTTGCTGTTGGCGCGCAGGAAATCCATAGCAAAATGAATGCCGCCGAGTTCGCGACCGGGAATCGGCAGGTCGCGCGGCTGCTCCGAGCCGCCGGCGAGCACGACGGCATCGAATTCGTCGAGCAGCCGCTGGGTGGGGAAATCGTCGCTGCCCACATGGGTGTTGACGCGGAACTTCACGCCCTCGGCCTTCATCTGGCCCATGCGGCGCTTGATCACCTGCTTGGCCAGCTTGAAGTCCGGGATGCCATAACGCAGCAGCCCGCCGACGCCATCCTGTTTTTCGAACACCGACACCGCGTGTCCTGCCCGCGCCAACTGCTGGGCCGCCGCCATGCCGGCCGGCCCCGAACCCACGATGGCAACACGCTTGCCTGTCTTGTGCGGCGGAATCTGGGGCTGAATCCAGCCCTCCTGCCAGGCCTTCTCGACGATCGACAGCTCGATGTTCTTGATCGTGACCGGGGCGTCATCGATATTCAGCGTGCACGCAGCCTCGCAGGGCGCGGGGCAGATGCGGCCGGTGAACTCGGGGAAGTTGTTGGTGGAGTGCAGCACGTCGATGGCCGCACGCCAATCGCTCTGATAGACCAGGTCGTTCCAGTCGGGTATCAGGTTGTCTACCGGGCAGCCCTGATGACAGAACGGGATGCCGCAATCCATACAGCGCGCACCCTGCTGACTGACCTCGGCATCGGACAGCGGGATCGTGAACTCGTTGTAGTGGGTTATGCGATCCGCCACCGGCGCATAGCTGCGGTCGATGCGCGGAATCTCTTTGAAGCCTGTGGGTTTACCCATTGTTGTTACCTGAGTGCTCTCAAATCCACCAAGGCGGGTCAGCGGGCGGCGCCTCGTCATGCCACCTGCGAACGCGCTGGCTATCCGTCACGCCGCCGACTTGGCCCGTTCCTGTTGCGTCTGCATGTCCATCAGCGCGCGTCGATAGTCGACTGGCATAACCTTCTTGAACTTCGGTAGCCAGGCCTCCCAATCATCCAGCACACGCGCGGCGACCGCGGAACCGGTGTACGCCAAATGGCTCTCGATCAATTGCCTCAGCCGCGTCGCATCGAACCGCGTCATATCGTGCGATACATCGACCCGGCCGTGCGCCTCCAGATCTCCGCCCTGGTGGGCAAGCTGTTCCAGCGCCTCGTCTTCCGCCGCGATGGGCTCGAGCGACACCATCGCCAGATTGCAACGCTGCTCGAAGGTGCCGTCTTCGTCGAGGACATAGGCAATACCGCCCGACATGCCGGCCGCGAAGTTCCGCCCGGTGGTGCCAAGCACCGCAACCACGCCGCCGGTCATGTACTCGCAACCGTGATCACCGACGCCCTCGACTACCGCGATCGCGCCTGAGTTGCGCACGGCAAAGCGTTCGCCGGCGACGCCGCGAAAATAGCACTCGCCCTTTATCGCACCGTAAAGCACCGTGTTGCCCACGATGATGTTGTCCTCGGCACGTTCGATCTTGCACTCGGGTGGCGGGTAGATAATCAGCTTGCCGCCGGAGAGGCCCTTGCCGACATAGTCGTTGCCCTCACCGGCCAGTTCGATGGTGACACCCTGCGCCAGCCAGGCCCCGAACGACTGCCCTGCGGTGCCGCGGGCGTTGATCTTGATGGTGTCTTCCGGCAACCCCGCGAAGCCATAACGCTCGGCGACGCGCCCGGACAGCAGCGTGCCGAAGGTACGGTTGACATTTTCGATCGCGATATCGATCTCTACCGGATCACCCCTTGCCAGCGCCGGCTCGGCGAGTTCGATCAGCCGGTTGTCGAGCGCTTTTTCGATACCGTGATCCTGTGTCTCGGAGCAGTAAAGCGTATCGCTCTCGGCTGCCACCGGCTTGGTCAACAGGCGGCTGTAATCCAGGCCGTGTGCCTTCCAGTGGTTGATTGCCTTGCGCATATTCAGCCGATCCATCTGCCCGATCATGTCGTTAAAGGTGCGAAAGCCCAACTTGGACATCAGCTGGCGTACCTCTTCGGCGACGAAGAAGAAGAAATTGATCACGTGCTCGGGCTTGCCGCTGAAACGTTTGCGCAGCTCAGGGTCCTGGGTGGCGACGCCGACCGGACAGGTATTCAGGTGGCATTTGCGCATCATGATGCAGCCCTGGGAGATCAGCGGCGCGGTCGAGAAGCCGATCTCATCCGCTCCCAACAGCGCGGCCACCACGACGTCGCGCCCGGTGCGCATACCGCCATCCGCCTGCACCGCGATGCGACTGCGCAGACGATTCAGGACCAGCGTCTGATGTGTCTCGGCCAGGCCGATCTCCCACGGCGAGCCGGCGTGCTTGATCGAGGTCAGTGGCGAGGCGCCCGTGCCACCGTCGTAGCCAGCGATCGTCACATGGTCTGCATGTGCCTTGGAGACCCCGGCGGCAACGGTGCCGACGCCCACCTCAGAGACGAGTTTGACCGAGATGCGGGCCTGCGGATTCACGTTCTTGAGGTCATGGATCAGCTGCGCGAGATCCTCGATCGAATAGATGTCGTGATGCGGCGGCGGCGAGATCAGGCCGACGCCCGGGGTCGAGTGGCGCACGCGCGCGATCTGCTGGTTGACCTTGTGGCCCGGCAGCTGACCGCCTTCGCCGGGCTTGGCCCCCTGCGCCATCTTGATCTGGATGTCATCGGCGTTGACCAGGTATTCGTTGGTGACACCGAAGCGCCCGGAGGCTACCTGTTTGATCGCCGAACGCTCGGGGTTCTTGGAGCCGTCGGGCAACGGCTTGAAGCGCTCCGGTAATTCGCCGCCTTCGCCGGTGTTGGACTTGCCGCCGATGGCGTTCATCGCCCTGGCCAGTGTCGAGTGCGCCTCGTGGGAGATCGAGCCGAACGACATCGCACCGGTGGCGAAGCGTTTGACGATCTCTTTCGCGGGCTCGACCTCATCCAGTGGAACCGGCTCGTCGGCGAAGTTGAACTCGAACAGGCCGCGCAGCGTCAGCAGGGTCTCGTTTTGCTCATTTATCACGCGCGAGTAATCGGCAAAGGTCTTCGCATCGTTGCCACGCACTGCGTGTTGCAGCTTCGCCACTGTGTCCGGCGTCCAGACATGGGTCTCACCGCGCAGACGGAAGGCATAATCACCGCCCACATCGAGATGCTTGCGGTAGATCTGGGCACTGCCGAAGGCGTCGCGGTGCCAGTGCACCGCCTGGGCTGCGACCTCGGCCAGACCGATGCCCTCTATCGTGGTCGAGGTGCCGGTGAAATATTCATCGACGAAAGCGCTCGACAGACCGACGGCGTCGAAGATCTGGGCACCGCAATACGACTGATAGGTCGATATGCCCATCTTGGACATCACCTTGAGCAGGCCCTTGCCCACGGCCTTAACATAACGACTACGCGCCTCTTCCAGTGTCGGCGCATCGTGCAGCGTCGGCAGAAGCGCCTGGATGGTATCGAAGGCCAGATAGGGGTTGATCGCCTCCGCGCCATAGCCCGCGAGGGTCGCGAAATGGTGCACCTCAATCGCCGCACCGGTCTCGACCACCAGGCCGGAATCTGTGCGCAGTCCATGCCGGATCAAGTGGTGGTGTACCGCAGAGGTCGCCAGCAGCGCCGGGATGGCGATATTGTCTGCATCGACCGGGCGATCCGACAAGATTAGGATATTGTAGCCGTCGCGCACCGCCTGCTCCGCGCTATGGCACAGGCTCTCCAGCGCCTCGGCCATGCCTTCCCCACCCTCGACCGCAGGGTAGGTGATACGCAGCGTCTTGGTGCGAAAAGCGCCCTTAGTGTTGTCCTCGATGTTGCGAATCCGTTCGAGATCCTCGTTGGTGAGCACCGGCTGGCTCACCTCGAGACGCATGTCCTCGCCGCCCGAATGCAGGCCCAACAGGTTTGGATTGGGACCGATCAGCGAGACCAGCGACATGACGATCTCTTCACGGATCGGATCGATCGGCGGGTTGGTCACCTGGGCAAACAGCTGCTTGAAGTAGTTCGACAGGTGTTTCGGCTTGCTCGACAGTACCGCCGGCGGATTGTCGGCACCCATGGAGCCTATTGCCTCCTGACCGGTCAGGACCATCGGCGTCAGCAGAAACTTGATGTCCTCCTGGGTATAACCGAACGCCTGCTGACGATCGAGCAGGGTCTCCGGATCCGGCGACATTGCACCGACGACCTCGGGCAGATCGTGCAGATCGATCTGCGTCTTCTCGAGCCACTCGCGGTAAGGCCGGGCCCCGGATAGGCTTGCCTTGATCTCTTCGTCATCGATGATGCGGCCCTGTTCCATATCGATCAGGAACATCTTGCCCGGCTGCAATCGCCATTTTTTAATGATGCGCTCTTCGGGGATCTGCAGCACGCCCATCTCCGACCCCATGACCACCAGGTCGTCGTCGGTCACCAGGTAGCGGGCAGGGCGCAGGCCGTTGCGGTCGAGGGTCGCGCCGATCTGCCGGCCATCGGTGAAGGCCACCGCGGCAGGACCGTCCCAAGGCTCCATCAGCGCGGCGTGGTACTCGTAGAACGCGCGGCGATCCCTGTCCATCAGCGGATTGCCGGCCCAGGCCTCGGGGATCAGCATCATCATCGCATGCGCCAGGGAGTAACCACCCGCGACCAGCAGCTCCAGCGCATTGTCGAAACAGGCCGAGTCCGACTGCCCCTCGGGGATCAACGGCCAGATCTTGGCCAGATCGTCACCCAGGATGTCCGAGGCCATGGACTCGCGCCGCGCGGCCATCCAATTGACGTTGCCCCGCAGCGTATTGATCTCACCGTTGTGCGCGATCATCCGAAAAGGATGCGCCAGGTCCCAGGTTGGGAAGGTGTTCGTCGAGAATCGCTGGTGCACCAGGGCAAGGGCCGACGCCATGCGCCCGTCGTTCAGGTCTCTGTAGTACTCGCCGACCTGTCCGGCCAACAACATTCCCTTGTACACGATGGTGCGAGACGAAAATGACGTGAAGTAGAAGGCCTGTTTGCCCTTGAGCTCGGTCTCTCGGATCCGGTTCTCGATCTGCTTGCGAATCACGAACAGCTTGCGTTCGAAGGCCTGCTGGTCTTCACAGTCGTCGCCGCAGGCGACGAACACCTGGCGAATCACCGGCTCGGTGGGCAACACGCTGTACCCC
>JBATKF010000491.1:0-14081 GCA_049669185.1 Sedimenticolaceae bacterium
GCGAACACGCCAGTTCGCTGCTCGGTTGGACCGCACCCTACGTCGAATATGCGACCGACTTGCCGGGGTTCAGCCAGGACGGCGATGCGTGGCCAGCCGCTATCCGAACCGAGAATGCGTCGGGTTAAAATTTTCTCTACCCGTAGCCAGCCGCATGATCGCGGTAGCGTGCGCTCGTGCGCTCTGGATATGCGGGCATGTCAGCGCCGCACCCCTTCTGCGATGTAGCCGCTGCCAAAGAACGTCGAGCGCACACCGAGCAGATCTACATAGCGCTCGAGTGGCGCCCAAGGTTTGGCGAGCCCCTTGAACGTGGTGAAGTAGGGATAGGAAATCGCGAGCAGCCACACATTGGCGATGCCGATGTACCAAGGGAAGAGCTTGAGCCCGGTGGACACCACCCGCGCGCCGGAACGCGTCGCCTCGAAGATGCGCGCAAGCGCGGCATCCGATTGCAGTACGTCCTGCGTGTACACGAAGAGCACTGCATCGAAAGGCCCCTCGAAGTCGGCCGCCTCGATGGTCGATTCGATAAGCTGCACATTGTCCCAGCCACCCTCACGAACCCGCTCGCGCGCTTGTTGCAGCATCTCGCGCGACTGCTCCACCCCCACTACAACGCCCTCCGGACCCACCGCTTCGCGCAGCATCTCGAAACTCTTCCCAGTGCCACACGCAACGTCGAGCACACGATCTCCACGCTCGAGGCGAAGCGAATCAATGGTCTGCCTGCGAACCGGCTCGATGCGCCGCGTCGCATAGTCATACCTGGCGGAAAGCCGCCCGTAGCGCTCTTTAGCCAACTGCCTGTCAATCCGAAACATCGCCCCGTCCTACTCTGCCTGCCCCGAGAATATTAGCTGCACGACCTGATACATACTTTCGGTAGGTAGACGGCTGCGGGAGGTAGGCGTGACGTGGAGACCCGCAAGCTCCTACTCGGGCACCGCAACGGCGACATCACGCCGCACCACTAGCCCGCTTATCTCACCGATTACCTACTGCGCGGCCCGATACGCTCGCTGTGACGGTGCGTACTCGTTGCGGCCGGCTCGACGTAGTGTCGGCTACGCCTTCACCGCCCTCCGCTGCGTGCGCCCCGCCACAGCCGCGTCTCGAACCGCTCGCGACGGCAAACGGTGAGATAAGCGGGCTAGGAACCTGAGATCGAGGCGCGCCATAGCCGGCGCAACCGGCCAGTTGTTGGGGCGGCTCAGCCGGTCAAGCGCTGCAAAGTCGGTGAACGTGGTCATGTCGGGTGGCGAGTTTGTTAAGTGCTGAGCGGACGAGGGGGCGCATGCCGCGAAAATTATTGTCAAGCCAACGACGGCAGCGCTTCCTGTGGCGAGGGCGTCCGAGCCCAGCGAAACCAACACGGGCCGCGGCGCCTGGCACCCGAAAGCGTTTGAACGTCCGACCAGCTGTTCTATGGCTGCGAATACGCTCGACAACGTCGCGCCAGATGCGTCATTGGCCAGCCGGTCGCCGATCCAGACGAGATTTCCCTCAACGGCCGCTGCCAGTGCTGCCAGTAAGGCTTGCTGTGTCGACGCGGCTACCGGCGCCGCTTCGCGCGTGTCCCCGCAGTCTTCGCCTTAGTGTGCATCCCCGGAACGTTTATCAAGTCCGGTCGCCGGAGACGATATCTTCAATCCAGGTGAGCGTCGCGGCCGCCTTCGGGAATCCGGCTGTGGCGATCAGCAGCAAACCGACCTGGCGCAGCGACTCCGGGGCTATCCCTTCGGCCAGAGCGCGCCGAACATGCGAGTGCACTGCACCCTCCGAACCGACCGCACCGGCCACGGCGAGTTTGATCAGGCGCAGCGTCTGGCTGTCGAGGGGACCGGCCTCCGCGCACGACTTGCCAAGCAGCTCATAGGCCCGCCAGACGTCCGGATACTGCTCTGCAATACGCCGAGCCCCGTGGGGCAGTTGCTCATTGGTCATCTGAATTCACCTCGCGGCATTCGTTGTGTTGGACGACGCATAATGCGAGGAACCATAGACCACTTCACAGCCGAATGACACGCAGCATCCACTTTGCCGGCCCGACCGGAACTAAAAACTGCCTCTACGGACACTATGCGGGCTCGGGTCTTTTCCACTGTCGTCGAGATCCGACGCTTTCATCCCGCGATCAGGATCAGGCAATCGCAAAGCCGCTACAATGATCTCCAAAGGCAGCACGATGGTCACCAGTTCTCCCGCCAATGACAGGCACTTACTCACCGCTGGCCCTGCAGCTCGGCAGCGAATGTCCGTCGACCGCCAACGCGCACGGGCGGGTTACCCGTGACAGCTAGCCGCCTCCCCGCGGTGCTAACGCGGCTGCCCGCACAGCACGATGTGCCCGGCAGCGCGGTAACTTATGAATCTCACGGGGCCACCCTGGTGGTGGCAGACGGCCCCGAGGCCCTTCCCGTGGCGCTGCGGCTGGCCGCCGACCATCCGGTCGCCCTGGTAGCACCGCAGGCAATCGTTCAGCAGGCGGCCGTGGGCGCGGACTACATCGATCTCCGCGTGACGCAGGGCCGGGTCGTAGCGCTCCAGGGTTGGCTGGGGAACTTTAAGGCTGAAGTAATCATGAACAACGCCGCTGCGTCGGCATCTCTCCCCTCGGCGGACAAGGGGGTGACTTTCGACCTGGTGTTGGATCTTTCGGCCACGCCTGTCATTCAGCGGTCGGTCCGGCCGCTGGGTTACTTCGCCGCCCGTGAGCCTGAGTCCGTCGCGCTTGCGGAGGCCGCTGTCAGACAGTTGGTCGGGCGCTTTGCAAAAGCGCGTTTCTTCAATTATGCGCAGGAGCTTTGCGTCCATCAGGCCTTTGGCCATTCGGGCTGCTCGAGGTGTCTCGAAGTCTGCGGCGCCAGGGCAATCAGCTCCAGCGGCACGCAGATCGCGGTGGAATCTCATCTGTGCCAGGGCTGCGCGGCCTGCTCCCTCGCCTGCCCTACAGGCGCCCTCAGCTTCGCATCACCCACCCGAGCGGAACTGCTGCTCGACATTGAACAGGCCATCGAGAGGTCAGGCGAGCCACACCCGGTGCTCGTCATACATACACCAGATGCAGCAGACGCGGTGCGCGACCAGGGCGGCTGCGCGGCCCTTGCAGTGTACCCGCTGGCCGCTTTAGGCGAGGAACTCTGGCTGGCGGCACTCGCCTTGGGCGCCCGCCAGGTCGTGTTGCTGGACACAGCGCCGATGCCGGTCGAAAGCCAACGCCTCATCGATGAGCGGATCCGAATCGCTCAGACCCTGCTCCGCGCCATGGGGTGTGACAACGACGCCCTAGCCGTGGCGACTGGCGCGCGTGAACTCGCGCGGCTGGTGGGCCGGGTAAAACACCCCCTGACGAATGCAGCGGTGCACGCAGCCATGCCCGACCGGCCAAAGCGGGTGCTGCTGATGCAGAGCGTGGACAAGATCGAGCCTGACGCCGACTTCCCGGCGGGGAAACTACCCACCGGCGCCACGATCGGCGAGATTATGGTTGACTCTGAGCGATGCACGCTGTGCTCCTCGTGCGCGCGACTCTGCCCTACCGGTGCCATCTCTTATTACGATCGCCCCACGGCGCGACTGCAGTTCTTCGAAGCCGCTTGCGTGCAGTGCGGGATCTGCCAACGCGGATGTCCCGAACAGGCCATTGCACTGAATCAACGCTTTGCCCCGAGGGCTGTTCGCACGACCTGGCGTGTCATCAGCGAGGACCCGCTGGCGCCATGTATCGAGTGTGGGCAGCCGTTCATACCGGAGAAGCTACTGACATCGCTACTCCACAAAGCGGAGGTAGACCTCAGGCTTCAACCGGAACAGATCGAGCAGATGCGGCGATGCCCGGACTGCCGCCATCGCCGACCGGGGTGAAGTGTCCGGTTGATTCCAGATTCACGACAGCGACGTACTGTTTGCTGCGCCGTGTCCCAGGTGCCGGGCTTCCCGGTCGCAGAACGCCTGGGTGAGCCCGGCGAGTCCTGCATAAAACGGCGAGTCAGATCCGGCCTCGCCCACCGCCGCCGCAAGGCTCGGCAGCCAGTGGCCGAGATGCTGCCGCCAAAAGCGTTCCTGCCGTTCGCGCCAAAGTCGGTCGTCCTCGGTCGCTTCCTGAAAGGCAAGGAAGTACATGAACTCCAGCTCGTGCGTGACGTGATCGGGGGCATCAGTGGGACCCCCGCCGGGGGCCAGGCCGGCTTCCGCGTAGGCCTCAGCTGCATAGCGGCTGTGAGGGCCCATCAACCGCTGCTCCGGGTCCAGATAGGACGACGCCCACGGCGCAGCCTGGATCTCGAAGGGCCCGAGGAACAGCCTGGCGTGATCAACTGACAGGGCCTGTTTGTCTCGCGCGCTGTCGAGCATTCGCCTTACCAGCGCCGACGCTTCCCCGTCGGTGGCCGCAAACGTCTTGCGCAGCAGATTCTCGAACGCTTCCGGCCAATCGTCCGGCCGACCGAACGCGCGAGCGAGGACGTAGTAGGCATTGGCCCGGGCCGTGGCTGACCTATCGACCGGTGGGAGGTCATCTGCCCCCGTTCTGTCCTCTCGCATTTAGAAGTCCCGTACGTAGAAAACGCGCGGTTTCGTGCCTTTCTCCTTCTGCAGCACACGCGGCGCATACTTGCTGAGGGCCTTCCGTGGCGCGCTTTCAGGATCATTCAGGTCACCAAAGATCCGCGCCTCCGTGGGACAGGATTCAACACACCATGGCAATTCGCCCTGGGCCAGCCGATGGTCGCAAAAGGTACATTTTTCGACGATACCCTGCGGCCGAACGCCGGGGTAGGTCGTGGCCCGGGCGGGATTATAGTAAGGGATCGGCACGCCAGTCCGCAGGGCAACTTCCTGACCAGTCGAGGTGCATTCAGGTATCGCGGGGGCGTCGTCGTTGTCGAACTGGCTGAACGGTGCCTTGTCGTTGAAGTAGATCACGCCATACGGGCAGGCCAGCTGGCACAAGCGACACCCGATGCACTTGTCGGCATCGTGAAGGGTCAGGCCGTCCGCCGACTTGTACATCGCCGTTGTGGGGCAGTTGTGAACGCACGGCGCATTTTCGCAGTGATTGCACAATGTCGGTATGTAGCGGTAGCGCACATTCGGAAAGGCTCCGGTAGTCTCCAGGATGTGGTTCGACCAATGGAACTCGTGTGACACGTTGTTCTCGCTCTTACATGCGATGTCGCAGGCGGCACACCCGACGCAACGGTGAAGATCTATCACCATGCCATATCGTTTTGCGGTCATGTCTTTGTCTCCGTTGGCGGCGGCCTTCAGGCCCTTACGACCTTGACTCGGGCACAGCCGCCGTGGCGCGCCGTCGATCCGCTCAATCTTTCATACTCGGCCGGCAGGATGACGTTGTTGTTGCCGCCCCTCGGTATGCGTTTCTTGAAGTCGAGTGCGGCCACCCGGCCATAGGCCCAATGCCCCTGGCCATAGCACTTGGCGACGGTGCCTGGCCGAACGCCCTCCCATAATTTGAGCCGGACCGTCATCTCGCCGGTTTGCGACACGACCCGAACCATCTCGCGATCGTTGAGTCCCAGTCGCGTGGCATCGACCGGGTTCATCTTCAGCACATCGTCCCAGTTCTCGTCGCCCGGGTCGGCATTCTTGTGCGCCTGGTACCAGGTGCAGTTGGCCGAGCGTCCTTCCCGATTGAGTCGGCTCCGGTGCTCGAAGAACACCAGCGGAAACTCACTCTCGTCGCCCCACCGCCGCGCCGGTTCGAAGTGCGGAACGAAAGCCGCTTCGCCGCTAGCAGTGTAGTTGGTTGCAGCCAGCACCTCGTCGATAGTGACACTGTGCTTTTCGGCGTGTTTGCCGAGCGCCTCCTTCAGGGTCTCGCTGTAGAATTCGAACTTGCCGGTAACGGTCTTGAACTTACCCCAGTGGCTGCGGTACTCGTAGCGCTTGGAGTTCCACACGCCTTTGTCTACGAAGTCCTGCCAGCCGGCCAGGCGATCGCCGTACTTGCCGTAGTCCTTGTGATTGCTGTCCCAGCACGGCCGGGTGAACATCTTGAGGGCCGTCAGCGTGAATTCTTCGCCGTTCGTCGGGGGCGCGCCTGTCTCAGGATCGGCATACGCCTCCTTGAAGTAGCGCTGCATATTGTCGAAGCCGCGTTCTGCCAGCTTATCGGCCAACATCCAGGGTATCTCGGTCTCGTCCTGACGCACGTCCCAGATGGGTTCAACGAGCCGCTGCGTCAGGCTCGCATAGCCGTGCAGGTTTTGCTTCGACTTGAGGAAACTCCACTTCTCGAACAGCTGTTGGGCCGCAGGCAGGACCACATCCGCATAGTGTGTCGTCTCCGAGGCGTTGACCGTGATGTGCGCCAGGAACGGTAGTTTTGTCAGGGCGCGCTCCCAGCGGTCGCTGCCAGAGCAGGAGAACGCGAAATTCGCCCAATAGGCGATCGCCATCTTGATCTCGTAGGGGTCTTCATCGAGGATCGCATCCGCCGCATTGTTGGTTACGACGCCGCCCCCACTCTTGCCCTTGTTGAGTGCCGGAAACGCCAGCGTGCCGCGCTGGTCCATCTTGGGCTTCTTCGACAGCTTCTTCGCGAGTTCGTCCTGATAATCTTCGTAGCTCGGCAGCTTTTCCGCGGGCACCTTGGTCTTCTGCACCACCCCGCCCATGCTGTCGGTGGATCCGACGAGACCGTTCAGGGCATGTGCGGCCATCGCCGCATAGCCGCCGCGTGCCTGCATCGCGGTGCCGGGTGATACCCAGCTGATCACCGCCGGTGCTGCGCGGCCAAAGCCGATCGCGACCCGACGAATCTGGTCGGCCGGGATACCGCATCTTTCGGCCGCCCATTCGGGTGTGCGATCCTTCAGCTCGATGTTCCACCAACGTACCAGGCCGTGGGTGTGGACCTCGCCGAAGCTCTCCTCCGGCACTTCGGCACCGGCCTGGAACAGGTTCTCGCCGTCCACGAAGTCGCCGACGAACTCGCGGCTCCACAAACCCTCGGTCAGAATAACGTGCGCCATCGCGACCGCCAGCGCGGCATCCTCGCCCGGGATTACCGGCAGCCATTCGTGGGCCTTGGCGGCAGTCGCCGACAAACGCGGATCGACCACAGCGACAGTGGCCTGATCCCGCACCTGCCCCCAGAGATTCATCGCGTGCGGCACCTGCCGATTCGACGACACGGGGTCGGCGCCCCAGCAGAGCACGTAGCGCGTGTACTCCAGGTCGTAGTCCCGGTAATCCCAATAGCCCTCGGTGAAAAACGCACCAAACTTCTCGGCCTCGGCGCAAATTGCCGAATGGCTGATGCCGTTGGGCGAACCGAACACCTTGGGCATGGCCGAATAGATTACGTCCCGCAGGTAACTGTATCGACCCCTGAACAGCACAAACTTGTGCGTCTCCTCGTTGGCACGCAGCTCCATCATCTTGTCGGCGATGATGCCCAGCGCCTCGTCCCACGAGATGGGCACGAATCCGGGATCCTCATCGCGCCCCTTGCGCGGATTGGTCCGTTTCATCGGTACCTTGATGCGGTCCGGATCATAGAGCTGTTGCAGCGCTAGGTGCGGACGTGGGCAGATGTTGCCGTGATTGGCCTTGGCATGCGGATTACCCCGAATCTTCACCGCGCGACCGTCGACGACCTGCACCTGGACGGGACACCAGCTGGTGCAGCCCTGGCAGGTGGACGACAACCATCGACCGGCAATATCTCCGGGCTGGGCGTTTGCCTCACGCGCAAAGAAGCTCAAAATAGGGCTGCCTGCCCCCGAGGCGACGAGTCCGAACCCGAGACCGCCCGCGCCCTGCAGAAAGGCACGCCGCGAAACGGTCCGCCCCGGTGCCTGTTGATCGAAATCGCTAGCCATGTCGGTGGCTCCTTCAGTCTCAGAAAATGGAAATCGGCAAGGAAACCTGACCGCCCATGACGACCGCGTAACGGATGGCGAAGCCGCCGACCAGAACGAGCAGACTGGCCAGGCCAATCGCCGAAAGCGTCAGTGCCGGCCTGTTGACAGGCGCACTGCCGAAGAACCAGGTAATCAGTACCAGCGGCACGACAAGACCCAAACCGATACCGGCGAGCAATAATACCGGGCCATATGCCGACCACGCGGCTGCCAGCGCCTGAGCGCTTTCGAGCGAGCCATAAGAAAGGTCGACCCACCAGAAGAAGAAATTAGCCAGCATCAGGACCAAGGCAAGCAGCAATACGGTGCGCACGGGTCGCAGACCATCGACGTAACCGGCCAGTTCGCCTTCTTCATCGGAGCGCCCGGCGACAGCCATTCTCAGCAGGTGCGCGACGATCGCCCCGGCGACACCGGTGGTCGTGAACGCCAGGACCGCCATAAAGACCATCGAACCCGAGGCCCAGATCGGATGCGACGTCAGCACCGCTAGCACCAGCCCATGGTAGACGCCCACCAGCAGTGCCAGCGCACCGACCAGCAGACCCAGCTTGTCGCGCATCGCATTAGGCGCCCGGTCCAGCCATTGCCAGGCATGAATCAACCCCAGGGCAACTAATGCCGACTGGATCAGAAACCCCCACCACATCATCGAGGTAGGTGCCAGGTTGATCGCCATCTGGTAGACGTTGGGTTTGTTGCCGACCTTCCAGAACAAGAACGCCAGGCCGAGCATGACCAGAAACGGGGCAATAATCGCCGCCGTCTGGGCCAGCCGCTGATAGCGTTTTTCGCCGAATCTCGACAACAGGATGGCGAACAGGAACGCACCGACGCCAACGCCGCCAGCGAACAAATCGACCGCGACGCGCCAGTCCCAGATAGGTCCCGATTGGATGCTGTAGAAAAGGTTAGTGTCCATCGCGATCTCCTCGCTTCAGGGAGAATTCAACGCAGCGGGCGATCCCGCGGAGTCATTACGAAACGACGCAAGACGAGGCGACTAGACCGCAACTGTTCCTAGCAGGAACTCGAAAGCATGCACGCGACCGGGCACCACGCTGTGTCTGAGCCGCCCCCGCACTCTCGCCCGTCCCGGCGCCCTATAACGAATTAACGTTGCTTTCCGCGTTGATGGCTACGATCAGTTAAAGCTTGGATTGATTTCAATCAATATTGAATCAAGAACTGACGGGGTCGCCGAAGCGCAGGCGACGCTTACGTCAAGCGCTGTGACGCAGCTCAATTAGCGAATAATCGAATGATGATGAAACGATCGGGGTCGATTACCTTTTCTTGGCTGCCGCTCGGCTATCGCGTGCGGCGGTCAATTGAACCCCACGCGAGGAATTCGATCACGATTGGTATCCTCTCGAACAACCCGATCGGAAGGGCGGACGCCCCAATGAGGAAATACAGATACGGCGCCGAGCCGGTCCGTGGCGATTGTGTAGTTTTCGCCCGAAAACGATGACTCGGATCGTCTTGCCCCTGATCGCAGCTTTCCGTGCAGCGATTGATCCGAACCATTCGCCGCGAATTCCTTGACCCGACGTGCTTCTGCAATGCCAACGAGCTGGCGCGAAAACTTGCGGGTTTCCGAGGATATTGCAATGCGCATCGCATGCACACTGTGCTCGACAACGACACACCATCAGAAACTACTGGCGAGCCCGGCCGCCGTGCTGACCTCCACCAATTCCAGTGGGAATCTCATTGCCGCGGGCCTAGCCTGCATATCTCACCGATTTCCTGCTGCGGCCCCCGATACGCTCGCCCTGACGGGGCGTGCTCGTTACGAAAAACGGTGAGATATGCAGGCTGGCAGCTTGAATAACAATTCGCTATCGACACGTTGTCCTGCTTTCCCCGTGAGTGCGAATTCCGCGTGACTTGTTCTCGAGACAATTGAGTTAGATTTCCCTAATATGGCAGCGACTTGTTGCAGGTTTTCGTTGGGGAAAATTACGTGGACGGCAGGTTTTTCGGGCGCCTAGGTCTGGCCGTTGCACTCCTGGGTACTATGACGGTAGCGCAGGCCACCAATGGATATTCGCCGACGGGATTCGGCACCGCCAACAAAGGCCTGGGCGGGGCCGGCGTTGCCTTACCTCAGGACGCCCTGGCCGGTGCAACCAATCCCGCCGGTATGCTGTATGTCGGTAACCGGCTCGATCTGGGTGCTGCGATCTTCGCGCCGGACCGAGGCTTTACCGCCGACAACAATGCCGGCCCTCCGCCAATGGCACCGGGCGATCCATCGAGCGTGCCACCCGGTACCTATGACAGCCGCAACGATTACTTTCTGATCCCGCACTTCGGCTGGAACAAGCAGATCGATGAGGTCAGCAGCATCGGTGTACTGGTAGGTGCCAATGGCGGCCTGAACACCGATTACGGCAGCGCGGTATGGCGCAATTTCGACAATCCCGCGGGTACCGCAAGCTCGCCCACCGGAGTGGATTTTTCACAGCTGTTTCTGGGCGTTCCTTATGCCCGTAGGCTGAACGAACAACATACCGTCGGCATCATGCCGATCATCGCTGTGCAGCGTTTCAAGGCAGAGGGCCTGGAACCCTTTCAGGCTTTGTCGGTTGATCCCAACAAGGTGACCAATAACGGTTATGATTATTCATGGGGTTACGGTATGAGGATTGGGTGGTTGGGGCAGCTGACCGACCGCCTTGCGCTGGGTGCCTCTGCGCAGTCCCGACTATACATGACCAAGTTTGACGACTACGCCGGTTTATTCGCTGAGCAGGGCGATTTCGATGTGCCGCCGACCGTGACCGCAGGGCTCAGCTTCAAGGCAACCCCCGAGGTTACCCTGGTCCTCGACTGGCAGCGTATCTTCTACAGCGAGGTCAATTCGCTTAGCAACCCCAACGACTCCACAGTCGTGCCCGATAACCTGCTCGGTGCGGACGACGGACTGGGGTTCGGCTGGAACGACATCGATATCATCAAGCTGGGCGTGCAGTGGCAATACAGCCCCAAGCTGACGCTGCGTGCCGGTGCCAGCCATGCCGACCAGCTGTTCGACAACGGCGAGTCCCTGTTCAATGTGCTGGCCCCGGCGACCGTGCGCACCCATGCGAGCCTGGGGATGACCTACCGCTTCGACAAGTCGAGCGCTATATCCTTGGCCTATACACGGGCCTTCGAAGAAGAGATCAAGGGTAAAAATCCGAGCTTCACCGGACCGCAGACCGGCAGCGTACAGATGAATCAGCACGAACTGGAGGTCGCCTGGAGCTGGCTGTTCGATTAGGGCGCGTCGGCCACTGGCTTGATGCGGGCAAATGAATTGCGCACAGTGGCCGCCTGCCCAGGCGAGGGCAGGCTCGGCAGCGGGTGGGTAATGTGGAGCGCCTGTCGTTCGCTCCGAACGGGAATGTTCGCTAAGACATTCGCGGCTATCGCGCTTCGACGGATTCAGTCGACCCAACCGAGCACGTTGCGAATCACCGACCAGCGCGGCTCGGTGCGTTTTGCGCCCTCGCCTAAGATCCAGTAGCGCTGCAAGTGGTCGAGGACTCCGGCTTCGCGCTGCAGTGTCAGCCAGGTTTCGACGAAGTCGTTGAGCAGTGGTGCATCGCGTGGCAGACCAAGCCCGATCGGCGCGCTCAAGGTATGCGGTTTCGGCACGACAACGCTGTACTGCGGGTAGACCAGGGTCCATGCAGAACCGGCCTCGGCGGAGAACAGCAGGGCGTCGAATTCACCCGGCTCTGCTTTGAAGAACCGGACCGCCGAATCGAGTTCGACTATCTCGACTTCCGGCAGCTGACGTTTGATGAACTTGCCATAGTAGGGAAGGTTGACGGCGGCGATGCGGATATCGCTCAGCGAACGCAGCTTTTCGTTCGTGTCGAATCGGCTCCGATCGTGATCGGCGACGACCAAGCCGAATGTCGACTTCAGGTGCGGCTCGGTGAAATGCAGCTCCAGGGCGCGCTCGGGCGTGATTAGCAGGCCGCTCATCATCACGTCGATGCGGCCGGATGCCAGCTGCCGACTTATGTTTTGGTTTTCGACCCGGACGAACTCCAGTCCGACGCCCATGTCTCCCGCCAGCAGGTGGGCCATGTCGGCCTCCAGGCCGACGATCTTGCCATCCTCGTTGCGGTAGACGAATGGCAGAGCATCCTTCAGAAAACCAACGCGCAGCACACCGCGATCGCGGATGGCGGCCAGCCGCGATCCGCTTTCAACCTTCAGCGGCTCCGCCTTGTCGGCCTTCAGGATTCGGCTGTCGACGCGTTCCACTGCGAGGTCCATCTTCACAAGCTTCTCGTATTGGCGGTACTCCTGCGGCACCACCACCTCGAAGAAGAAACGCAGGCCACCGAACAGTCCGACGCTCAGCAGCAGCGAAACCACCAGGTAGCGACTCAGCCGCGGCCAGTGCCAGCTTACCTGCCCAGACACCGCGGCGGCTGTCAGCAGCGCGAGCACAATGGTGTGCACGCCGGCCAGCAGCGTTCCGAAACGCCCCGTAAAGACGTCAACGGCCAGAAACAGCTGGAACATGTCGACCGGTATCTGCATCAGGTCGAACAGGAACGGCAACGCGACGACGACCTCCCCGAAGAAGCTCAACAGGCCGGAGACCAGGAACAGCGGGAACTGCTCCGCACCTATCGTGCTACCCGCGAACCAGCCAGCGAATGGGACGAAGGCCAGCGACATGAGCTTGCCCAGGTTAGGGAGGTTGAAGTTGATCGGAACCACGAGGTCGACTGCACTCTCGCTTTCCTGGCTGTTCATTTCCGACTCGCGGAGCAGCTCCTTCATGCGCTCGGCGAGCAGCGGCAGCACGATCAGCAGCGAGCCGGTCGCGAAGGCGGTCACCAGGGCATCCTGGCAGGCGGAAATCATGCGTCTCGGATTGATCGGCGTGAGCGCGCCGACCAGCGCGGGCAGGATCCAGAAAGACAGCAGCAGCGCGGCGCCGATGTACGTAAGGATGTAGACCTGCAGGCGCCCGAGGGCTTCGACGTCGAGCGTGCCGGCGGCGGTGGCAATCAATGCAAAGACACCGACCGGGGCTAGGCGCGCGACGAAACCGGCGATGCGCATGATGGCCTCTCCGAGCACATCCAGGTTGTCGATGAAGTTGCCCTTGTTCGGTACGCTGATGATTGCTAGCCCGATCGCCAGGCTGAACAGCACGACCGCCGGCACGATGCTGCTCGACAGCGAAAAGAACGGGTTGGAGGGTATGTATAGCGCGACAAGGTCTGCCTGTTCCGCCGTCTCGACCAGGCTGCTGCTGAAAAAGGTGGCCGATGCCCAGTCCGGCAGCGTGGCCGTGAATGCCACCGTGATCGCCAGCGCGATGGCCCAGAACAACAGTACAAAGCGGCCACCCTGCACGGCCAGCACCCGTATCTCCCGGTAGCTCAGCTTGCCGATGCCAGCGATCAGCGATACCAGGATGTACGGCAGCACCGTCATCTGCAGCAGTCCGATGAAGATTTGGCCGACAACCTCCAGGGGCTTGATCAACTCGCCGAAGAACAGACCTGCGACGATTCCCAAACCCAGAGCGATGAAAACCTGCGCCGACAGGCTCAGGCGTCGGCCCGGCTGCACAGGTGGTTCGGCTGCCGGTGCGACGTCCGCGGTGCGTGATGTGCTCATTTAGCCATTGTCTCGCTGGCCGGCGCGAGGCTGGTCCAGACGCGGTTGAACGAGTCGATCTGCAGTAGCGCGTCGAGCAGCTCAGCGGAGACCCCCAGGCTCTCCCGGTTGGTGGCCGACAAATGGCGCCAGGCGGGGTTTTCGAGCAATGCACGCTGGGCGGCAAGCGCGGCCGCGGCGGGTTCGTTTTGCATCAGGTGAACCCGGGCCAGAAGCCACCAGCCGTAGTCATCGGACGGATGCTTGTCGAGTGCGTCCAGCATCAGGCTGCGGGCCTCGGCCAGCAGCGCCGGACGATCGCCGGTGGCCGTTTCCGCCGCGTTCACCAGTTCCTTAGCCTGTTCACTTGCGAGTTGCGACTGGCGGATCCGCAGCAGGCGTGCCAGCTCACGGATCGGCGTGGCATGGTCCTCTATATGCAGATCGATGTAGCGGTCGGTCAAACCGAGATAGCCCCCGTTCTCGCGGACGACCAGCAGCGCCGCCGACTGGCGTCCGCGTGCATCCCCGCCGGCTGCCTGGCCGGCCGCCAGCGCGTAAACC
>JBATKF010000492.1:0-16626 GCA_049669185.1 Sedimenticolaceae bacterium
AAGCGTAGCACGGCTGTGCGGCTTGATCTGCCCGTCTCGCAGCCTGTTGGATCTGACTTTGTTCGGCCAGACAGTGTTGAGTCCGCCAGCCGGCTAGCCAGGCCGCTCGATGCCCAGTTTCTTCATCCGCGACCTGAGCGTGCTGGCAGGCAGGTCAAGGATATCCGCTGCGCCGCCCTTGCCAGCGATCGCCCAGCCGGTGTGTTCCAGTACGCGACGGATGTAGCTCGCCTCGTTACTGGCCAGGCTGACGAATACCTGCTGCGTCTCACCGGCCCGTGGCGCGACATCCGTGGCGGGCTCAAACCCGGCGGCGATGCCCGAGTAGACCAGATGGCGCGCGATCGGAACGACCTTGTCGCGCGCCAGAATGGCCGAGCGCTCGATGACGTTCTGCAACTCACGGATATTGCCAGGCCAATGGTATTCCATCAGCAGCTGCATGCCGTCCTCGGATACACGGCTGAAGGTGCGTCCCTGTGCACGGCCCTGATCGGCGAGGAACTTGGTCACCAGCAGCGGGATGTCGTCACGCCGGTCACGCAACGGTGGCACGTTCAGCGGGAACACGTTCAGGCGATAGAAAAGATCCATACGGAATTTGCCCGCTTCTACCATCTCGACCAGGTCGCGGTTGGTTGCGGCAATCAACCGAACATCGACCTGGATCGCGCGCTCCGAGCCCAGCCGGCTGATCTCTTGCTCTTGCAGTACACGCAGCAGCTTTACCTGGGCGTCTAGCGGAAGTTCGCCGACTTCATCCAGAAAGATCGTGCCGCCATCGGCCAGTTCGAAGTGTCCCTGGCGCTGCTTGCTGGCGCCGGTGAATGCCCCTTTCTCATGACCGAAAAGCTCGCTCTCGATCAGTGTCGGCGTGATGGCGCCACAGTTGACCTTGATCAACGGGCGGTCGCGACGTGGGCTGAGGTCATGGATGGCACGCGCCATGGCCTCCTTGCCGGTGCCGGATTCGCCGGTGATCAGCACCGAGCTGTTGGTCGGCGCCACCTGTTCGATCTGCTCGAGGACGGCGCGCAGCGCCGGGCTATCGCCGACAATGCTGTCGAACCGCCCCTCGGTCTTCACCTCGGCCTGTAGGTAGGCGTTCTCGGCCTGCAGCCGATCGCGCAGCGTCTCGACCTCGGCGAGTGCCTCGCGCAGCTGGTGTTCCTGGCGTTTGCGTTGGGTAATGTCGCGGAAAGCGAGCACGGCGCCCTGCACATTGCCGCCGCGCATAATCGGTGTGCAGGTCCAGCTGACGGCAAAGTGATCTCCCGCATGGCGCCAGAACACATCGCCATCGCTTTGCTTGGCCACGCCCTGCTTCAGGGTCTGATAGATGCCCGTTTCAATAAAGTGATACGGGGTGCCGTCCCAGCGCGCATAGAGATGCAGCTCATGAATCGAATGGCCGATCAGGGCTTCCTTGGGGTAGCCGGTCAGCGCCATCGCGGCGGGATTGGCGAAGCTGATGTTGCCCTCAAGGTCCAGCCCGTAGATGCCGTCGCCGACTGCATCGAGGATGGGTTGATTTGCAGACTCCAGCTGGCGGTTGCGCTCCGCCAGTTCGTTACGCAGGCGTGCGATCATAAGGTGGGTCTCGACGCGGGCTATGACCTCCTCGGCCTGAAAGGGCTTCGCAATATAGTCGACTGCTCCCATCGACAGCCCTTTAATTTTATCGTCGGTGTCGTCCAACGCGGACAAAAAGATCACCGCGATGCCCTGGGTCTGCGGGTCTGCCTTGAGCCTTTCGCAGGTCTCGAAGCCGTCCATGCCTGACATCAGGATATCCAGAAGGATCAGATCCGGCAGGGCCCATTGTGCGACCTTCAATGCATCCTCGCCGCTCTTGGCCACCAGCAGCTTGTGGCCGAGCCCTTTCAGGGTGCCGAACAGGAGCTGCAGGTTGGTCGGGTTGTCGTCGACCAGCAAGATCGTGCTGAGATTCGGCTCGGGTTGATTCAAGGTGATGCGACGGGAGAAGCCTAGCTGGCGGGATGATAGGAGAAATGTCGCAGTGCTGTCATGCGCCGGCCTGCGCACGGCTGCGCTCCCGCAGGCGTTCAGACAATGCACGCAGGCCGTCGAAATCGAACATGCGTGCCATCAGTGCCATATTCTCGACATCGGCACGTGGCGCCGCCGGGTTCGCTGACAGCGCATCGGCAATCTCGAACAATCGGGCGATATCGCCCAGATCGACGGCCGCGGTGACCTCGCGCGCCGTGGCATGGGCCAGCGCATCCGGCCACTCGGCCATTCCCGAGGGCGCGGGTGTGCGTTGAGCATTGACCGCGCTCTCGAAGCGGATTGTGCTCAGTTCTTCGATCTGTGCAATCAGCTGCTGCTCGGTGCAGGATTTGGGCAGGAATGCGTCGAATCCGACGCGCCGCGAGGCCGAGCGCCAGTCGCGCGGCCTGGTACTTGCGTGTTCCAGCAGCCATTGCTGACCGTCGGCGTTCAAGTGTGCCCGCGCCTTACTGACGCCCAGCCAGAATAAAATGGCGTAAACCAGCAGGACAGGCAGTATCGTCGACAGAACAAGCTTGCTGCGAATGTTCAGGCTCACACCGACGTTCTAATGATAAGGCGCCCGCGGTGTTTGGGAGCGCGGCAAGACGTGATGCCGGTGAGATTTCCAGGCCAGGCGCAAAAAAAACCCCCGGGAATACGGGGGACAGTGTCCGTCGAAACGGGATTCAGCTTTGTTGTTACTCGGAGAACAGAGCGGAGTTCCTACGCATCACGACACGCCTCAGGCGTGTCGCTGTTGCCCATTTTTCGGCTGCTTGCCGAGACCCACCAACCGAGGCAGCGACAGCACCGAGAAGGCACCGGAAAAGACCACCATGCCGACGATCAGCAAGGGTGGCACGTGCACGCCAAACAGCGGGCCCGCTATCGCCATCATCATCGCGCTCAACCATGCGATCAGGCCGGCGACACTCAGCAGGGTCCCGACGCGGTCGCCGGGCTCGTTTGCGTCTGAAGATGAGTATGGAGCTTGCATTTAAGTTCCTTCTAATTACAACTTGGAAACGTCAGCGGGGACATTCATCCCGCGGTCAGTGCGCTATCATTGCAGCAAGCCTTGTGCCAGAAATAAAAAGTCTTTTACAAACAATATGATAGTTGTTTTTCTGGTAGACTTTAAAAGTCTTTTCGCGGCCGGTCGCCACGATATTTCGCGTGGCGCATTTATTGGCGTGATATTTCGCGATGAGCGCGTGTCGCAGCAGGACCGATGTTACTCTTGCCTTGCGCGCGCGCTGATGGTCGGTGCTGCTCGCGGTATGCGCCTGTCGCTACCGGCCGAGTCATCGTCTGTGGCCTGGACAACCGATCTGCGCCAACGATAGCGTCAGTAGCGAGTCCGTCGGTTGGTCCGAATTGTAGTTAAATGCTGGGAATTGAGTGTTAAATTTGTCTAAATTCGGGTAACGGGTACTAAATAAGCAGCGCTTAGCGATCGTGGGAGTAGCCCCCCGACAGCAATTGCCAAATTCCTTAGCATAAATGAAAGGCTAAAACTGAGATCTTGGTCACACCCTGAGACGCCCTGCGTGGGTGGCCTGAGATAGCCGTGCGGATTATGCGTGATTGACGCGAAATATCGCGTTATTGACCGGGTTTTCCCTCACCCGGGTGGAACAGTCACGACGCTTGCGGCGACCTCGGCCGCCTTTTGCCGCGCTGAATCCGTATCTGCTGCCCGCGCAAGAGCGACGCCCATACGCCGGCGCGGGTAACTGACGGGCTTGCCGAACAGGCGCAGATCGGTGTCGTCCGTCGCCAGCGCCCGCTCAAGTCCCTCGAAGGCGATGCCTTCGGCATTTAGGCCCCCATAGATCACCGCGCTCGCCCCTGTGTGTGCCAACCGGGTATCCACCGGTAGGCCCAGAATGGCCCGCGCGTGCAGTGCGAACTCGTCCAGACGTTGCGTAATCATGGTCACCATGCCGGTATCATGCGGGCGCGGACTGACCTCGCTGAACAACACGTCGTCGCCCCGCACGAATAACTCCACGCCGAACAAGCCACGCCCGCCCAGTTCGGTCGTAATGCGCTCGGCGATCTGGCGTGCCTGGCCAAGGGCGTCTGCAGACATGGGCTGCGGTTGCCAGCTCTCGACGTAGTCGCCGTGCTCTTGACGATGTCCGATCGGGTCGCAGAAGTGCGTCGCAATCCCGCCATCGAGGTTGCGTGCCCGCACCGTCAGCAGCGTGATCTCGTAGTCGAACAGGATGCGCTCCTCGATGATCACCCGGCCGCGGTTCACCCGACCGGCACGCATCGCGTAATCCCAGGCCGCGTCAAGCCCGGCCGGATCCTGCGCCGTCGATTGGCCCTTGCCCGAAGACGACATGACCGGTTTGATAATGCAGGGATAGCCTAGCCGGTCGGCCGCTTCGCGAGCGGCCGCCAGGCTGTCGGCGAAGGCGTAACCCGATGTCGGCAAAGCGAGGCGCTCCGCCGCCAGACGACGAATGCCCTCGCGGTTCATGGTCAATTGGGTGGCCCGCGCGGTGGGTATTACCTCGCTGAGTCCGGCGGCCTCGATCTCGGCCAGCGCATCAGTGGCGATGGCCTCGATCTCGGGGACAATCAAGTGCGGCCGTTCGCGCTCGACCAGCTCACGCAGCGCCTTAGGGTCGGTCATATCGACCACGTGCGCGCGGTGGGCTACCTGATGGCCGGGCGCATTCGGATAGCGGTCCACCGCGATCACCTCGACGCCGAGACGCTGCAGAGCGATGATGATTTCTTTGCCCAGTTCGCCTGCACCGAGCAGCATAACTCGCGTGGCGGTCGCGCTGAGGGGGGTTCCTATGCGCATAGCTTGTGTCTCGACGATACGCGGTAAAGTGGGGCGCAAGGTTAGCGATTGCAGCGACGTTTGGCGAGCCGTCGGGAGCGCGAGGCGTCGATCGTCTGCGTGAGACCATGGCGAATGCCCAGCGCTTTTTAATCGGCATCCTCATCTGTTGGCCACTCACAGCCGGCGCTGCATGCGTCTCGCCCGCGCTGCAGAGTGGTCTGGGGTGGGGCATCTACTTCGACCAGGATCTGTTCATCCCCGGTGTCAACGAAGACCGCGACTACACCATGGGGATCGGTATCGAGGTCTTTCAGAATCAGGGCCCGTTGCAGGTATTGGGCGATCTGCTTCGGCGCATCGAGCCGTTTGTGGGTTTCGATCGGCGCTGCGGCCGCGTCTACCGGAGCGTTCTGCTCGCTTCGGTGAACTTCACCCCCGATGATATCGGCGATCCGGCACCGATTTTTGATGACCGCCCCTATGCCTCACTCCTGTACCTGGCCAACAAGAAAGTGGTCGCTGACGATGACCGCGCCTTGGGGGTTGAACTGATGGTGGGGGCCCTGGGCCTCGGCATTGCCGACCAGGTACAAACGGCGCTGCATCGCTGGAATAGAGAAGTGCGTGGCAGCACCGATCCAGTGGATCCGAAGGGTTGGCGATATCAGATTTCGGATGGCGGCGAACCCACCGCCCGGCTGCGGGTCAGCGATTCGCGCCGATTCGCGCATAGCAGCCATTGGGACCTGTCGCACGCCTGGGACCTCAATCTTGGTTTTCAGACCAACGCCAGCATCGGTCTGAGCGCTCGGTTCGGTGAACTCAACAGCCCATTTTGGAGTATTCCGTACGACCCCATTAATCGCGGCAACTTCGTCCCCGCCTTCGGCGGCGACGAACTCTATGTCTGGGGCGCTGCCCGCCTGCGTGGTGTGGCCTATGACGCCATGCTGCAGGGGCAATTCCGCGACAGCAAGGTGACGGTCGATTCCGACGATGTCCGTCGGCTATTGTGGGACGCCGGGCTCGGCATCACCAAGGGTTGGCGAGGGTACCAGCTGACCCTTGCCTTCAACGCCAAAGGGGCAGAAACTCGCCTGAAAGATGCACGCAATCGACATTTCTGGGGTGGGTTCTACCTCAGCAAACGCTATCAATGAAAAGCAGCGGCCATCCCCGTAACAAAAGGCTAAAATCCGCGCATTGCCGCCTTGCGGGCAGGGGATGAACGACAAGACCGAGACCATCGCCATCGCCGATCTGATGTCCCAAAGCGGCGTCGGTTTTGGCACCAGCGGCGCGCGCGGCCTCGCCGATGCGATGAGCGATCGCGTCTGCTACCTCTACACCGTCGGCTTTCTGCAGTTTCTGGAAAAGACGGAAGCCATTCATCCTGGCGACACAGTGGCGCTAGCCGGCGATTTTCGACCAAGCACGCCGCGTATCATGGCAGCGGCCGCTGCGGCCATCACGGATCTCGGCTATCAGCCCGCCAATTGCGGCAATATACCAACGCCGGCTGTGGTCAACTACGCCATCGGTGAGGGTATCGCGAGCCTGATGATAACCGGCAGCCATATCCCGGACGACCGCAACGGTATCAAGTTCAACAAACCCGTCGGCGAGGTGCTCAAGGCCGATGAAGAAGGGATACGCGATCAGGTGGTCAGTGTCCCGCGCGCGTTGTTCGATGATCAGGGGTGTTTCACAACACCGCGCGACTTGCCGCCGGCCGACACCACCGCCTATCGGCACTATATCGCGCGCTATCTGGATTTCTTTCCCAGTCAGTGCCTGGTAGGCAGTCGGGTGCTGGTCTACGAGCACTCCAGCGTGGCGGCGAGCGCGCTGACCGAGATCTTTGGCGGCCTGGGCGCGGATGTCGTCCGGCGCGGTTATTCCGAGGTATTCGTGCCAGTCGATACCGAGGCGGTACGTAGCGAAGACATCGCGCTGGCCAGTGCGTGGGCCGAGGCGGAACGTTTTGATCTGCTGGTATCGGCCGACGGCGACGGCGATCGGCCGCTGGTCGGTGATGAACACGGCGCATGGCTGCGTGGTGACATCCTCGGCATCCTTACCGCGCACTATCTGGACGCCGACACGGTGGTGACGCCGGTCAGCAGCAATACCGCAGTGGAGAGATCCGCCTGGTTCTCCGAGGTGGTGCGAACACGGATCGGTTCGCCTTATGTGATCGAGGCCATGCAGCAGGCGGTGGAAGCCGGAGGTCAATGCGTCGTCGGTTATGAGGCGAACGGCGGCTTTCTGACGATGACGCCGGTCGCCGGCGAGGGTCGACAGATGACCCCGTTGCCAACGCGCGACGCGGTCATCGTGGCCCTGGCGGTGCTGCTGCTGGCCAAGCGGCACGGGACGCCGGTGTCGCTGCTGCCCGCCCTGCTGCCGGCGCGCTTTACTGCCAGCGACCGCCTGCAGAATTTTCCGACAGAACTGAGCCGGCAACATATCGAACATCTCGCAGGCGACCCGCAGCGATTTGAGATCGAGTTTCCCGGACTGGGTGCGGTGGCTGACCTGGATACCACGGACGGCCTGCGGATGACCCTAAGTAACGCTGAGATCGTGCATCTCAGGCCCTCCGGCAACGCCCCGGAACTGCGCTGCTACACTGAAGCGGACAGCGCCGAGCGAGCTGCGCTGTTGAATGCCGAGTGTCTGGCCCTGATAAATAGCTGGCGCCAGTGATGTGCGAGGAGGGCAAATGCAGGGCGCTGACGAAAAGAGGAACTACCCGCGGATGGGGATCGAATGTCCGGCTCGATTCACCGTCGTCGGCGGCGAAGATGGTGGTGCCGTTGTCAAGAATCTCAGCGGCGGCGGTCTGTTGATCTGGATCGAGCGCGAGATCGCACCGGGTTCGGCGCTCAAGATCGAGGTAATTCCCTGCAACGATACCACTCCGCCGCTGCTGGCCGAGGTAGAGGTGCTGCGCTGCACGGCGGTCGACGACGGTGGGAGCTTCGCCGTTGCCTGTCAGATCCATCGTGTGCTTGGATGACTCGCCTGCATACCTCACCGATTTCCTGCTGCGACCCCCGATACCCTCGCCATGACGGGGCGTACTCGTTGCAGGCGGTTCGACGCAGTGTCGATTACTCCTTTACCGTCTTGCACTCCGTGCGCCCCGCCATAGCGGCGTCTCGGCGTCCTCGTTACGAACAACGGTGAGATATGCAGCAGGCTAGCGTGCTCGAAAAGGTCGTCGCGGAGATCGCGGCGGCGCCGCACGGTGTTGCGGCGCTCACCCTGTACGCCCTGGTTTCGACACTCGAGTTCGAACGCGCCGGCTATCTGTTCAAACTGGCGAAGCTGCGCGACCTGAGCGCCGACCAGCGGCGCCTGGCCTATGGCCTGATGGAGCTGATGGTCGAGAACGCCAATGCCAGCGCCGACTGGCGCAGTGCCAAGACCCAGATGGACGAACTGGTGCGCGCCGGATGACAGCGACGCGTGGTCGTGCTTCGGCCTGGCCGCCGACCTCACTGCACGGCGGAATGCGGTGTCGCACCGCCAGGCATGACGAAGTCGCGCGGTGCCTGGTATTCCAATACCTCGCCTGCATTGTCATCGATCAGCACCGACAGGCCGAGTGAGGGATAAAACCAGCTGACCGCCTGTTCCGATTCCTGCAGGGTGGCGGCGGGTTCGCCGAACCGGGAGCGGAAAAACTCCTTGTCCAAGGCGCGCGTGCCCGGCAGATAGGTCAGGGCCTTGATGCGACGTGTCGCATGATCTTTGGGGGCATCGCTCAAGCGGTACTTCCAGTCGCCGCTGGGCGAGCCCTCACGGCGGCGGCTGCGCTCGCGTATAGCCACCAGTTCATCGTTGCCGGCATCGAGTGCGACAATGACCTTGGCCTTCAGCGGACCGTGCTGCACATTGCCGAAGTAGGCCTCCAATGACATCGGCCCCGTCGTGGGCTCAAACACCGCCAGTCCCTCGAGGCCGCCGAACTTCACCATGGCGTCGGCCAGCGTAGCGCTGCCCAGTGCCAGGCCGAACACCTGGCTGCCGCCATCCGGAGATACGGTTATCTGCCAGGGCAGATCCGTCCTGCGCTGCAGCGCATCCGGACCGGGTGCAGGTCCGAACACTACAAAGCCGAACAGGATGATGGCAACCAGGGCCAGAATCGCGAGAGGGATCTTCATGCCGTGGTTTCGAGTCCTCTATCCCCCAGCAGATAACGCTTGCCACCCGCGTCGCATGGGATAGCTGCTTGCATTGCCGGCTCGGTGACGGCCGTCAGCGGATCGCCGGTCCGAGCCGTCTTGAGGAGTTCTGCCATTTCAGTCCTGGTTGCCCTGATAAAGCGCGGGTTCCAGCCGTGGCGGCAGCTGCAGGTGATAGCCGAGGTTGCGTAGATTCTGGATCACGCTGTTGACATCTTCACGGGCCAGCCTGCGCCCCGGATGGAGTTCCAGTTCAATCACCAGAACAGGATCGCCAAAGCGCGCCAACAGTGCGTCGGGGACACGATCGAAGCCGTCCTCCTGCGCCAAGTAGAGATACATTTCCTGTTTGCGGGGACTGCGATAGACCCAGCATTGCAGGCCGTCGTCGGTCATGTCGGTTTACCTTCAGGGCAGAGGCGAATTCTATACCTTGCGCGCCAAGGCCGGTGCCCGGTTGCCCGCAACGCGTGCGAGCACGATGCGCATCGTCAAAGCCGTTGCTGCAGCAGACCCAGCAGCTCTTGATCCGTGAGCTCCAGCGGGTTGGTCTGCATGCTGCCACCACGACAGTTCGCCACCACCCGATCGAGATCGCTCTGCCGCATGCCGAAATCGCGCAGACGCGGCAGCGCCAGCTTCGCAGTCCAGTCAGTGAGCAGTTCGACCAGGCCGTCCTGTGCGGCGGCCTCGTCGGGGTATGGCCGTGCATTCAGCAGTGCACCGGCCTCGGCGTATTTGCGCAGCGCGGGATTGTCGGGCGCGCGCGCGCGCAGCGCGGTGATATTGACCTGCGCCGCCGCTGCCACCAGGGTGCCGCAGACCACGCCGTGCGGTATCGGGAAGAACGCCCCCAGCGGAGAGGCCAGGCCGTGCACCGACCCCAGGCCGCATTGGGCGAGGGTGATTCCGGAGCACAGTGAGGCATAGGCCAGGCGTCCATAGGCCGGCCCCGCTGAACCTGCGTCGCCTGCCCAGGCATCCCAGAAGCCGTCCCGGAAGGCCTGCATGCCGGACGATGCCAGCGCATCGGTGAATGGACTGGCGCGCCGCGAGACATAGGATTCCAGCAGCTGGGTAAAGGCGTCCATGCCGTTCGCCGCGATCAGGTCCTTGGGACAGCTGTCGAGCAGGCTGGGATCGACGATCGCGACCTCGGCCACCAGGCGGTTGTCGCGGAAGGACTTCTTGAAGCCATTGGGTCCGCGGCGTGACAACACCGCGTTCTTGGTCGCCTCACTGCCGGTGCCGGCGGTGGTCGGTACCGCCACGAAGGGGACTGCCGGGCCAGGGTAGGGGATGCCCTTGCCGACGCCCTCGAGGTGATCCAGCACGCTGGTGCCGGTGCGAAGCAGACCCGCGATCGCCTTGGCAGCGTCCAACACGCTGCCGCCGCCGACACCCGCCACGACATCGATCGGGTGACCACGCTGTAGCGCAACGACTTCGTCCACCAGATCCGGCGATGGCTCGTCGTCGATCGTGACATGCCGCCAGTCGAGGCCGCCCGTCTGTAGCCCGGACAGCAGGCGCTGCCAGCGCGGCGAATCCTGCAGCGAGCGCCTGCCGGTCACCAGCAGCACCTGGGTGCCATAAGCGGCCAGGACATCGGGCAGCTGGTCGATGGCGCCGCTGCCGAAGCGGATCTCCGGCAATCGGGCGACTTGGAATGCGTGGAATGGATTCACGTTGCAGAGACCGCGGTTGAGTCAGCGAAATTCCATTATCGCCGATCGCGCCTCTGTATGGCGGTTGGTCTAACTTCAGGTTAGAGGCCGGTCTGTCGGTCAGCCCGCCGCCTGGCCCTTGACGCTCGCCCCTTTGTCGTCGGCCTCGGCGCCCGCGTTCAGGCGGATGCGCAGTGCCAGGTTATTGCGCGAATCGGCATGGTTCAGCGCTTCTTCCAGGGTAATAGCGCCCTCGCTGTAGAGGTCATAAAGCGACTGGTCGAAGGTGATCATGCCACGGTCATTGCCCTGCTCCATGGCCTCTTTCAGGTCATGGATCTTGCCCTTCTGGATCAGTTCAGCGGTGAAACTGGTCTGGATCAGCAGCTCGACCGCCGCGCGGCGCTTGCCATCCACGGTAGGAATCAGGCGCTGCGAGACCACCGCACGAAGATTCAACGACAGATCGTTGTGCAGCTGCCGGTGGGCGCTATCAGGGAAGAAGTTGACGATTCTGTCGAGGGCCTGGTTGGCGTTATTCGCATGCAGCGTGGAGAGACACAGGTGGCCGGTCTCTGCATAGGCGATCGCATGCTGCATCGTCGCCGCATCACGGATCTCACCGATTAGGATCACGTCGGGTGCCTCGCGCAGTGCGTTCTTAAGCGCGTTCTCGTAGCTCATGGAGTCGAGCCCGATCTCTCGCTGATTGACCACCGACTTCTTGTGCGAGTGCAGGAACTCGATCGGATCCTCGATGGACAGTATGTGCCCGGTCGCGTGCTGATTCCGGTAATCGATCATCGAGGCCAGCGTGGTCGACTTGCCTGAGCCGGTAGAGCCGACGACCAGGATCAGGCCGCGTTTCTCCAGGATCAGCCGTTTCAGGGTCTGTGGCAGGTAAAGCTCCTCGATGCTCGGGATCTCGCCCTTGATGTAGCGGATGACCATCGCCACATCCCCGCGCTGGCGGAACACATTGACCCGGAAACGCCCCAGCTGCTGCACGGAGATGGCAAGATTGCACTCCAGGGTCCCCTCGAACTCGCGTACCTGTTCGTCATTCATGATCGAATAGGCGAGCCCCGACACATCGCCTGAATTCAGCGGTTTGTCGCCGATCGCCACCGTCTGGCCATTGATCTTCACATGCGGACAGGCACCGGTGCTGAAGTACAGATCGGAGGCAGCGCGCTGTACCATCAGGCGCAGGTACGGGGCGAGTTCCATAGCATCTCCCTGAGTGTCTTGGATCGATCGAATAGATCGGCCATACACCGAAAAAGTTGAGGATAAAGAGGTATGCAGTCATTGCGCGTCTCAGGTCTATACCGCTATCCGGTCAAGTCGCTCGCCGGCGAGGCGTTCAGCAGCCTGGAGGTGGGGGTGCGCGGCCCCCAGCTCGATCGCCATTGGATGGTGGTCGATGCCGACGGCCGTTTCATCACGCAGCGCCAGCAGCCCCGGATGTGTCTGATCCAGGCCCGAATAGGCCTTGATCAAGCCTTGTGGCTGGCGGCGCCGGGTATGTCCGAGCTTCGCGTGGGCCAGTATCTTGCCGAACGGCTGGAGGTGCGCGTCTGGGACGACGTACTGTCCGCGAGCGCCGCCGGGCCGGCCGCAGATGGCTGGTTGAGCGAATTTCTGGCGTCGCCCTGCCGCCTGGTGAGTATGCCGGATGACGTGGCCCGGCCGGTCGACCCCGATTACGCGGATCCGGCCGACCAAGTCGGCTTCGCCGACGGCTTCCCGTTCCTGCTGATCTCGCAGGCCTCGCTGGATGACCTGAATTCCCGCCTCGAAAGTCCGCTGCCAATGCTGCGTTTTCGCCCCAATCTGGTGGTTAGCGGATGTGATCCCTATGCCGAAGACGGCTGGCGTCGCCTGCGCATCGGGGATCTGGAATTTCACGTCGCCAAACCCTGTTCACGGTGCATTATCCCGACCATCGACCCGACGACCGCGCAGCGCAGTGCGGAGCCGCTGCGCACCTTGAAGGGCTATCGTCGGCGCGACAACAAGATCTACTTTGGACAGAACCTTGTGCATCGGGGCAGCGGGCGTCTGGCGGTCGGTATGCCGGTGGAGGTGCTGGCTTGACGGGCAGCGAGCCGGCGTTGGCAATCGCCCGCACCCAGCGCTGGTTGGACGATGTCGTGATCGGGCTTGCGCTGTGTCCTTTCGCGGCCGCGCCGGCGCGCGCAGGGCGGATTGCCTATAGGGTCTGTGAAGATAAGCCGGCCGAGGCCGTCTACCAGTGCTTTCTGCAGACCCTCGAGGGCTTTGCGATGGCCGATGCGGCGCAGCAAGAAACGGCGCTTCTGATCGTTACCGAGGGATTGGCGGACTTCAGTGAATACCTCGATCTGCTGGCGTTGGCCGAACAGGCAGTCAGTGAGGCGGGGTTGACCGGCGTGATCCAGCTGGCCAGTTTTCATCCGGATTATTGTTTCGCCGGTGCACCGGCGGACGACCCTGCGAACTTCACCAACCGTTCGCCCTATCCGATGTTTCATCTGATTCGCGAGGATGGCCTCGAGGCCGCATTGGCCTCCTATCGACATCCCGAGCGGATTCCCGAACGCAACGTTCAGCGCCTGCGCGCACTCGGCCTGGAAGGGATACGCGCGCTGCAACGCCAGGTTGTAGGGCCAAACGATCGCGAGGCCCCCTGAGCGATCGGTCCCACAGCAGTGCCGACTGATCACTCGGCAGGTCTGCTAGGCTACGAGCGCGATTCGAACCGCCTCACCCGGACCTGCCCAGCTTGCACAACGAACTCCTGTTCATCGCCGTCAGTCTGTTGGCCGCTTTCGTGCATGGCGCCTTTGGTTTCGGTTTCCCGGTATTGTCGACGCCCCTGTTGGCATTCGGCTTCGATCTGCGCACGGCGATCCTGTTGACACTGGTGCCGACGGTATCCATCAACCTGGTGAGCATCCTGACGGAACGCCACTGGCGCGAGGCGCTGCGCAATTACTGGCCGATCCCGACGTTCACCATTGTCGGCAGTTTTCTCGGCACCCAGGTGCTGCTCGAGGTCGAGCCCGAGCCTTTTCGGATGCTTTTGGCCGTCATGATGATCGGCTATCTGGTCAGCGAGCACCTGCATCGAGGCGAACAGGTGGTGCAGGTCCCGCGCTGGGGCATGGCCCTGTTCGGGTTGCTGCTCGGCCTGTTCGCGGGGGTGGTCAACATCTTCTCGCCGCTGGTGGTCATCTACGCGCTTTATACGCAGATGCCGGCGACGCTGATGGTGGCGACCTTCAACCTCAGCTTTATCACCAGCAAATCCGGCCAGATCCTCGGTTTCGTGAGCCATGGCGCCTTCGATCTCCAGACCGTTGGGCTGACGCTGCTCGGCCTGCCGCTGATCCTCGGCGCGTTGTGGCTGGGCATTCGCATTCGCAAGCGGGTCGACGTGGAGACCTATCGCGGGATGCTGCGCGCCGCGTTGTGGGTGATTTCTATCGCCATCCTGATCGACGCGGTCCGGCGGTTGATCTGAGAGGCGGCCTGCCCGCTGTGATAAGCGGGTTAATCATCCAGCGAACGCCGCAGGCGTTTGATCTGACCGCGTTTGCTCTTGTCCTCCATGCGTTGCTGGCGGGCCGCACGGCTGGGCCGCGTTTGTTTACGTGTCTTCTGCACCCGGCTGGCAGCGACGATAAGCTCCTGCAGGCGTTCGATGGCATCGGCGCGATTCTTCTCCCGGGTGCGAAAGCGCTGCGCCTTTATGACCAGGATGCCCTCGCGCGAGATGCGTTGATCGCGCATGCCCAGCAGCCGCTGTTTAACCGGTTCCGGTAGCGAGGACGCAGGGATGTCGAAGCGCAGGTGCAGCGCCGAAGAGACCTTGTTGACATTTTGCCCTCCGGCACCCTGTGCGCGGATCGGCTGCCACTCCAGGTCGTCGTCAGCGAGCAGGATCCCGGGTGTGATCTTTATCATTGCCGGATCCTCAGTCGGCAGGTACCAGGCGAATCAACTGGCCATCGTCTGCATCATCGGTCAGCAGATAGATCAGTCCGTCCGGCCCCTGACGTACGTCCCTGATCCGTCCGAGCGTATCCTGCAACAGGCGTTCTTCATGCACCACGCGGCCGTCCTCCAGTGACAGGCGCACCAGCAGGCCGAATTTCAGGGAACCGACGAACAGGTCACCGCGCCATTCGGGGAAGGCATTGCCCGTGTAGAAACTCATCCCGGACGGGGCGATAGACGGTACCCAGTAGTGCAGCGGCTGCGCCATGCCTGGTTTCGCGCCGCCCTCGCCGATTGGCGTGCCGATTCCGTAATTCACGCCATAGGTGATCACCGGCCAGCCATAATTCACGCCGGGCTCGAGCAGATTGATTTCGTCGCCGCCCTGCGGCCCGTGCTCGTGGGTCCACAAGCGTCCGCTGGCGGGATCCAAGGTCGCCCCCTGGATGTTGCGGTGGCCATAGCTGTAGATCTCGGGCAGGGCATCGCGGCGGCCCACAAAGGGGTTGTCCTCAGGGATGCGGCCGTCGTCATGCAGGCGGATCACCGAACCGGCATGATCACCAAGGTCCTGCGCCCGCGGGCGGTCGCCCCGGTCTCCCAGGGTGATATACAAATACCCTCGCTGGTCGAACACCAGGCGCGAGCCGAAATGGCGCCCCCCGGATGACTTCGGCGTCAGACGAAACAGCACCTCCGTGTCGCGTAGCCTGAGGCCGTCGAGACGGCCGCGGGCCACGGCGGTGCCGACGCCGCCCCGACCGGCCTCGGCGTAGCTCAGATAGACCCAGCGGTTCTTTTCGAACTCCGGATGTAGCGCGACGTCCAACAGGCCTCCCTGGCCCCGGGCGCTGACCGTGGGCAGTCCCCCGATCGGCGATTCGACCAGCTTGCCATCCGCCTGCACCAGCCGCAGCTGCCCGGGACGTTCGGTGACCAGATAACCACCGTCGGGAAGAAACGCGACCGACCAGGGATTCTCCAGTCCCCGCGCGATGACTTCGATGTCGATTCGGTGCTGCTCGGTCTGCAGCGCGGCGAGGGCGAAGGCCGGGGCGAACAGGCCCAAGCAGGTGATCAGCAGCGATCTCATGCCGCTACTTTAACCGGGCGGATCGAAAGGTCAAAAAACCGCGCGCACCTGTTCGACATAGACCAGCTCGCACGCATGCGCGCCGGTGTCGTCGCGCGTCAGCGAACTGATCCAGCGCCAGCCGTCGTCCGCGTCCGCGCGCACCAACAGGCCGCGCAGCTCGACGACCTGGCCCGCATCGATATCGTCGAGTTCGTCCTCGACGCGGTCATTGGCCGGGATGAGGTGCATGTTCGCGCTATGGGTCTCGATCTCGCGTCGCGGGATCGGCAAGGCGTTCGCGCGCCAGCGGTACCAGCGGCCGGACTGACTGATCGTGATATTGCGCAGCACCGCTTCGTCAGACATGCGTCCCCAGCCGAGCGCCAGGTCGAGTGGCGATAAATCGGCCTCGCGGCCGAACCGGTAATCTTCGCGCGACAGGACCTTGGCACGGATCATAAACTCGGCCAGCGGCGTGATGCGGTAGCCGTTCAGTGCGAAGCTGTCGGGTGATTCTAGCGCCTGCTGCTGCGGCGTATCCGGCGCGTGCACGCCAGGGCCGAGTTCAACGGGCGTCTCGCGTACCGCAAACTGCCATATCAGCAGCGCCGTGAGCAGAATGATCAGCCACTTCAACATGCAGGCCGATCTCCCACTCTCGCCGGGTCTTCAGCCCTCGGCCTGCTGCAACGCCTCGGCGGCCTCCAGCCAGTCGGCCTCTGCGGCCGCCAGTTGCTGGTCGACCGCCGCCTTGTCGTGCAGGATCTTCTGCAGTTCATGCTTGCGTCGTTCATCGTACAGACCGGTATCGGCCAAAATGGTCTCGAGTTTCGCCTGTTCGGCATGCAGGTGGTCGACGCGGGCCTCGCAGGCCTCCAGCGC
>JBATKF010000493.1:0-3103 GCA_049669185.1 Sedimenticolaceae bacterium
CCGCCCAAACGGCCTTCGGGGCGCGCCTGGCGAAGGCCTGCCGGGTGCCTTTGTTAGTTTATCTACAGGGCGATCTCGGCACCGGAAAGACCACCCTGACGCGCGGACTGTTGCGCGGCCTCGGACATCGCGGCGCGGTCAAGAGCCCCACCTATACCCTCGTGGAGCCCTATGAGATCGACGGTGAGCGGATTTATCACCTCGACCTCTACCGCGTCGGAGATCCGGGTGAGCTCGAGTATCTAGGGCTGCGCGAGATGCTGGCCGATGACGCGTTGATTTTTATCGAATGGCCGGAGCGTGGCGAGGGCTGGCTGCCGTCGCCGGATCTGTGGATCCGGCTGCAACACCAGCGGGACGGTGGTCGTCGCATCGAACTTGAGGGCGTCACCCAGCGCGGCGAGGCGGTAGTTAGAGAGTTGACGCAAGGCTAGCCCGCATCCGAGATGCCGGTGACAGATGCGGGCTAGAAGTTTTCTAGAAAGATTCTTTATCCTTTCGTTTAATCTGGGAAAATTTTTTTGGCTGTGCTAGGTTAAAGTTCGGCTCAGGGAAAATTTCTGGAACTCTGAACCCAGTGAAAAGGTTAATTATCCTCTGTCTCTTGCTGCTGGCGGCCACGGACATCTTCGCGACGGAAGTGGCCGACGTGCGTCTGTGGACGGCGCCGGATCACACCCGCCTGGTGTTCGATGTCAGCAGGGCAGTAGAACACAAGGTGTTCGCACTCAGTAATCCCGATCGTCTGGTGGTCGACTTTGCGGCTGCGTCGCCGGCTGATGAATTCTCAAAAAAACAGATAAAAAATAAATTGTTACGTGGTATTCGTCATGCGCCGCGTGAGGACGGGAGCCTGCGGGTCGTGCTCGACCTCACGGGTGCCGTGCGTCCCAAGACCTTCGCACTGAAACCGAACGCAAGCTATGGGCATAGGTTGGTGGTCGATCTGTACCCGGTCGAGGCCACCCGCATGCCGCGGGTGGCCAAGTCCGCCAAGGATCTCCGTCGCGCACGTGACGTCGTGGTGGCGGTTGACGCCGGTCACGGCGGCGACGACCCCGGGGCCAGCGGTTCGCGCTACAAGACCCAAGAAAAGCAGATCACCCTGGAGATCGCGCGCCGCCTGAAGCGCCAGATCGACGCCCAGCCGGGGATGCGGGCCGTGCTGACCCGCACCGGTGATTATTTCATTGGCCTGCGCAAACGCATGGATCTGGCGCGTGAGCATCGGGCCGACCTGTTTGTCTCGATCCACGCCGATGCGTTTCGCGACAAGCGGGTACGTGGTTCCTCCGTCTATGTACTGTCGAAGCGTGGCGCCTCCAGTGAAGCGGCGCTGTGGCTTGCGGAAAAGGAAAATTCATCAGACCTGGTCGGCGGGGTGAAGCTGGACGACAAAGACGACGTGCTGGCCTCGGTATTGCTCGACCTTTCGCAGTCGGCGACCCGACATGCCAGCTTGAGCGCCGCATCCAAGGTCTATGCGGCCCTGGGCGAGGTGGGTAAGGTGCATGGGCGGCGGGTCCAGCAGGCCGGTTTCATGGTGCTCAAATCCCCCGATATGCCCTCGATGCTGGTCGAGACCGGCTTCATCTCGAACCCAAAGGAAGAGCGCAACCTGCGCGACCCCGAACACCAGGAACGCATGGCGACCGCGATCATGAAGGGCATCGAGGCCTTCTTCAACGAAGCGCCGCCGCCCGGCACACTGTTGGCCGAACGCCAGGGCCGTATTCTGAAGCACGTGATCGCCAAGGGCGATACCCTTTCCGAGATCGCCGATCGTTATCAGGTCAGCATGGCCTCGCTGCGACGCCAAAACCGCCTGCGCAGCGATCACTTGATCCGGATAGGTCAAGTGCTCGTCATTCCCGACACCTGATCGACCGAAACGACGTCCGCAGCGGTAAGTTAGTGAGATAGGCGGGCTGCTCAGCACGGGCCTTTCCGATCGCGCTGGCGGGTCGTCGAAACGCAGTGGCAGAATGCAACGATGTCGAATCGCATTCACGCACTGCCAACCCAGCTCATCAATCAGATCGCCGCCGGTGAGGTGGTCGAGCGCCCGGCGTCGGTGGTCAAAGAGCTGGTGGAGAACAGCCTCGATGCGGGTGCCGGCCGCGTCCAGATCGATGTGGAGCACGGCGGGATCAAGCTTATCAGGGTCACCGACGATGGCGTGGGTATTGCCAGGGAGGACCTGGCGCTCGCGCTATCGCGGCATGCGACGAGTAAACTGGTCGCGCTCGAGGATCTCGAACGTATCGCCAGCATGGGTTTCCGTGGCGAGGCGCTGCCGGCGATTGCCTCGGTTGCACGCCTCAACCTCGCCTCCCGCGAGGCACGGGCCGACCAGGCCTGGGAGTTAGGGGACGACGGCGATACCGTCCGTCCGGCGGCACTCACCGCCGGGACCACCGTCACGGTGCGCGACCTCTTCTTCAACACCCCGGCGCGGCGAAAATTTCTGCGTACCGAGAAGACTGAGTTCGGCCATCTCGAACAGGTCGTAAAACGCCTCGCCCTGGTGCGTCACGACGTGACCTTTGTCCTGACGCACAACGGCCGTGAGGTCTTGTGCGCGCAAAGGGCATCCGATCTGGCCAGTAGGGAACGTCGCCTCGCAGACCTGCTGGCGCCAGGGTTCGTGCAAAATGCGCTGTATTTCGAGCACGCAGCCGCCGGACTCGAGCTCAGCGGCTGGGTGGCCCGCCCGACATTTTCGCGCAGCCAGGCCGATATGCAGCACTTCTATGTGAATCATCGGATGGTGCGCGACAAGCTGGTCACCCATGCGGTGCGTCAGGCCTATCAGGACGTGCTGTACCACGGCCGGCATCCGGCCTACGTGCTGTTCCTGGGGCTGTCGCCGGCGCTGGTCGATGTCAACGTCCATCCGACCAAGCACGAGGTGCGTTTTCGTGAAAGCCGCCTGGTGCACGATTTCTTGTTTCGCAGCCTGCATCAGGTCTTGGCAGCGCCCGCGGTCGAGGATGCAAGCGGGGCCTGGGAAGCCCCGCAGCAAATGCCCGTGGCGGCCTCGGCGAGACCCCGCCAGACCGCCATGCCGTTGCCGATTGCAGAACGCCGCGCTGCCTACGCT
>JBATKF010000494.1:0-18954 GCA_049669185.1 Sedimenticolaceae bacterium
GACATGGACGATGCCGTGGCCAAGGCTGCGGGTCTCGCCCGACGCGGAGATCGCGTGTTGCTCTCGCCGGCCTGCGCCAGCTTTGACATGTTCGACGATTACGCGCAGCGCGGCGATCGTTTCAAGCAGGCGGTAAGGAGGCTGGTGTGACGAGCATGATGGCCCGATCGCGCAGTGGTACCGATCTGCGTCTGCCGGGCATGGATAGCGTGCTGCTGACCGCTGTGGTCGTGCTGGCCAGTTTCGGAATCGTGATGATTGCCTCGGCCTCGATGCATCTTGGCGAGCGCGACGGTGAAATCCTGCGCTACGTCAATCGCCATCTGTTCGCGTTGGCACTGGGCACACTCGCCGCTTGGATGGTCTATCGGACGCCGACGCACTGGTGGCACAGGTCGAGTACGGCGCTGTACTTCCTCGGTGTTGCACTGCTGCTGCTGGTGTTCGTGCCCGGACTTGGTCGTGAGGCCAATGGCGCCCTCCGCTGGGTCGCGGCGGGTCCATTGAGCCTGCAGACATCGGAGTTCATGAAGGTCTTTATCGTCCTTTATATGAGTAGTTATCTGGTGCGCCGGCAGCTGGAAGTGGCGCATTCCCCTTGGGGGTTCGTCAAACCCATTCTCTTGCTGCTGTTGGCATGCTCGCTGCTGATGCTCCAGCCCGACTTCGGCACCACCGTGGTGCTTCTGATGACGGCATTCGGCATGTTGTTCCTGGGCGGTGCGCCGCTGTGGCAGTTTGCGCTGCTGGTGGTGCTCGCAATCGGGTCGCTGCTGGCCCTGGTGTGGGTTTCGCCATACCGCCTCGAGCGAGTGACCTCGTTCCTCAATCCCTGGGAGCATGCGCAGGATTCGGGTTATCAGCTGGCACAGGCGTTGATTGCCTTCGGTCGCGGCGAATGGACCGGCGTCGGACTGGGTAACGGTATCCAGAAACAGTTTTATCTGCCGGAGGCGCACACCGATTTCGTGATGGCGGTGATCGGTGAAGAGTTCGGATTGTTCGGGACGCTGCTGGTTATCTGCATGTTCGGACTGATCGTTTGGCGCAGTTATGCGATCGGCGCACACGCCGAGCGGCGCGGTGACCGTTATGCAGCCTACGTAGCGTATGGCCTGGGCCTTTGGCTCGGCATGCAGGCATTCATCAATATCGGTGTCAACGTAGGTTTGCTGCCGACCAAGGGGCTGACGCTGCCGTTCCTGAGCTACGGCAGCAACAGTATTATCGTGTGCTGTATCGCTGTCGGCATGCTGCTGCGGGTGCGCTACGAGAACCGTATCGGCGCGGAAGACAAGGAAGGTCAGTGGCAGCGCGTATAACCATTATGGCTGGCGGTACCGGAGGGCATGTTTTTCCGGCCCTGGCGGTCGCGCACGAGTTGGCCGCGCGCGGTTGGCAGGTCAGCTGGTTGGGTACGCCAGACAGTTTTGAGTCTCGCGTGGTACCACCGCAGGGCTTCGAACTCGATACCATCGCAGCGCATCGTCTGCGCGGTCAGGGTCTGGTGCAAGCTCTGCTCGCACCGCTTTATCTGGTGCGCGCGATGCTGCAGGCCTGGCAGGTTCTGCGTCGTCGTCGTCCGCAGGTCGTTTTGGGGATGGGTGGTTTCGTTACCGGGCCGGGCGGCCTGGTGAGTCGCGTGCTGCGTTTGCCGCTGGTCATCCATGAGCAAAATGCTATCCCCGGGTTGACCAACCGTTGGTTGGCGCGGATCGCCACGCGGGTCCTCGAGGCCTTTCCCGGAAGTTTCCCGGTAGCCATGCGAGCGCAGGCCACCGGCAACCCGGTTCGCGATGACATCGCCTCTCTGCCGCAGCCGGCAGCGATCGAACCGGATCGTCCGCTGCACTTGCTGGTGATGGGTGGATCATTAGGCGCTCAGGCATTGAATGAGGCGCTGCCCGGTGCGCTGGCCAAGATCGTCGCGCCGCAGCGACCGCAGGTGTGGCACCAGGCCGGGCGCGGCAAGGCCGAGAGTACCCGAGCGGCCTATCAGGCACATGCGGTCAACGCGGAGGTCAGCGAGTTTGTCGACGACATGGCCGCCGCCTATCGCTGGGCGGACCTGGTGATCTGTCGTGCGGGCGCGCTGACGATAGCGGAACTGATGGCCGCCGGGCGGGCAGCGGTGCTGGTGCCTTATCCATTTGCAGTCGACGACCATCAAACGGTCAACGCCCGTTTCCTGACCGATCAAGGCGCGGCGCGTCTGTTGCCGCAGGCCGAGCTAAACACCGAGCGTCTGGCGGCGGTACTCCGCGGGCTGCTCGGCGACCGCGCCGAGTTGCATGCCCTGGCACAGACAGCGCATCGCCTGGCCAGGCGTGATGCTACACGGCGGGTGGCGGATGTCTGCGAGGAGGTGCTCGCATGAGTGATCTGCCGATGACCAGCCCGCGCTACGCTGCCGAGACCATGGGGCGGGTTCGCCGCTTGCACTTTGTCGGCATCGGTGGCGCCGGTATGAATGGAATTGCGCAGGTCATGCTTAACCTGGGCTATGAGGTATCCGGTTCGGATATCCGCCAGAACGCTGCTACTGCGCGGCTGGTCGAGCAGGGCGCGCAAGTTTCTATCGGCCATTCCGCAGAGCAGGTGATCGGTGCGGACGCCGTGGTCATTTCGAGTGCGGTCGACGATGACAATCCAGAGATCGTCGCGGCGCGGGCGCAGCGGATCCCGGTCGTACCGCGTGCCGAGATGCTGGCCGAGATCATGCGTTTCCGCTACGGCATTGCGGTTGCCGGCACGCATGGTAAGACCACTACGACCAGTCTGATCGCCAGCCTGCTGATCGAGGGCGGTCTGGATCCGACCTATGTGATCGGCGGCCTCCTGAATGCGCGGGGCAGTTACGCCCACCTTGGTGAAGGCGAGGTGCTGGTTGCCGAAGCGGACGAGAGTGATGCCTCCTTCCTCTATCTGCAGCCGATGTTGGCAGTAGTCACCAATGTCGACGAAGACCATATGGCCACCTATGGCAATGACTTCGAGCGCCTACGTGCGACTTTTCTGGAGTTCTTGCATCACCTGCCATTCTACGGCCAGGCCGTGATGTGCATCGATGATCCCAACGTGTGCGATCTCCTGCCGGAGGTCACACGCAAAGTCACGACCTATGGCACCAGCGAAGAAGCCGACGTGCGCGCGGACGACATTGTGCAGCAGCGAATGCATACACACTTCACGGTGCGGATCCACGGTCAGACCAGTTTCCCGGTGGCCCTCAACATGCCAGGGCGGCACAACGTACTGAATGCCCTGGCCGCAATTGCGGTAGCGAACGAGCTGGGTGTGAGCGTTTCAGCCATGCAGTCGGCACTGGCCAGATTCGAGGGCATCGGACGCCGCTTTCAGGCAAGGTCCGGGTGCCGGATCGGTGACTGCGAATTCATGCTGGTCGATGACTATGGCCATCATCCGCGCGAGGTGGCCGCGACCCTCGAGGCGGTGCGTGCCGGGTGGCCCGGACATCGACTGCTGCTCGCCTTTCAACCGCACCGTTACAGCCGTACGCATGATGCCTTCGAGGACTTTGTCGCGATCTTGTCGCAGGTCGATGTGCTGGTCCTGACTGAGGTGTATGCGGCCGGTGAGGCACCAATCGCCGGTGCCGATGGACGTGCGCTGAGTCGCGCGATCCGCGTGCGCGGCCACGTGGACCCGGTATTCCTGGAGGACGTCGTGGAACTGCCGGCGATACTGGCCGATATCGTCGCGGACGGTGACATCGTGATCACCATGGGGGCCGGCAACATCGGCGCCGTGGCGATGACTATGGCGGAGCAGCTATGTCCATGAGGCAGAGAATGACGTCAGTCAGTTTCTGGAGACAGAAGGAGGACGGGCTGCGCAAGACCACGCAGCAGGCGTTCTCCATGTGGCCCAAGGAATGGCGATGATGACAGCACCCAGCCAACCGATATTGCGCGGTGAGCTGCGCTTCGACGAGTCGCTCAAGCGCTATAACAGCTGGCGCGTCGGCGGGGCTGCAAGGCAGCTCTACCTGCCGGCCGACAACGACGATCTGGCAGTTTTTCTGCGCACGCTGCCGAGCGATGAGCCGCTCCTCTGGCTCGGCCTGGGCAGCAATCTGTTGATTCGCGACGGTGGTTTTCGCGGCACTGTCATTGTGCTGCAGGGACGCCTCAACGAATTGCAGATAAGCGGCAGCGAGGTAAAGGCCGATGCGGGGGTGGCCTGCGCGAAGGTGGCCCGCGAATGCGCGCGTGCGGGATTGGCCGGCGCCGCATTCCTGGCCGGCATTCCAGGCACTATGGGCGGTGCCCTGGCAATGAATGCCGGTGCGTTCGGGGGTGAGACATGGTCGGTTGTCCGCACAGTGGCCACGATCGACAGACTCGGGGTGATTCGTCGGCGCGAACCGAGTGAGTACCGAATCGATTACCGCGAGGTGATTCGCCCAGGCGAGGAATGGTTCCTCTCTTGTACCTTGGGCCTTGCGCCGGGAGACGGCGACGCCGAACAGTTGGCAATTCGCAGATTGCTCGAACGGCGCGCTGCGACACAACCGACAGGGCAGCCGAGCTGCGGTTCGACTTTCCGCAATCCGCCCAGCGACTACGCGGCGCGACTGATCGAGGCCAGCGGGCTCAAAGGCTACCGCATTGGTGGCGCCGAGGTCTCGACGAAGCACGCGAATTTCATCATCAACACCGGCGACGCAAGCGCGGTCGACATCGAACAACTGATCGTCCACGTTCAGGCGGAGGTGGCGCGTCGCCAAGGTGTGAACCTGCAGGCCGAGGTGCACACGGTGGGAGAGCCACGATGAAACTGCGAGCCAGCGACTTTGGCAGGGTTGCGGTACTCATGGGCGGCTGGGCCGCTGAACGTGAGGTATCTCTGGTGAGCGGCCAAGCGGTGCTTGACGGGCTGTTAAGGCGCGGCGTGGATGCACAGGGTATCGATGTGGGCAAGGACGTGTTGCAGCGTCTGGGGGACGGTGGCTACGACCGTGTGTTCAACGTCTTGCACGGTCGTGGCGGTGAGGACGGTGTGATCCAGGGTGCTTTGGAGATCCTCGGTCTGCCCTATACCGGCAGTGGCGTAATGGGTTCGGCGATCGCCATGGACAAGTACCGGACCAAGCTGCTGTTACAGTCGCTCGGACTGCCGACGCCGGCGTTCGCGCTCATCAACGGCGAAGATGATATCCCAGCCGCCTGCGAGCTGGGCTTCCCGCAGATGGTCAAACCGGCGCTTGAGGGTTCGAGTATCGGCATGGCGCGCGCAGACGATCCCGATCAGCTGCGCGCGGCCTGGGCCGCGGCGGCGAAATACGACAGCCATGTCATGACCGAGTGCTGGGTCAGCGGCGCCGAGTACACGGCCGCGATCCTTGGCCGCGACGCGTTGCCGCTGATCAAGCTCGAGACGGCACATGCATTCTATGACTACGACGCCAAATACGTCGCCGACGACACCCGTTACCTGATCCCCTGCGGCCTGGATAAGGCGAAAGAGTCGCAGCTGCAGGCGCTGGCGCTGCAGGCCTTCGATGCCGTCGGTGCCAGCGGCTGGGGGCGCGTGGACATCCTGATGGATCGCGAAGGACGTCCCTGGCTGATCGAAGTGAATACCGTGCCGGGCATGACCAGCCACAGTCTGGTGCCGATGGCGGCCAAGGCGATCGGTATCGATTTTGATGAACTGGTCTGGCGCATCCTGGCGCAGACGCTGGAGGCGGTGTGATGACAGCCGGGGGGCACAGACGCAGTCAACCGCAGCGCAAGGCGTGGCAACACAAGCCCTGGCCCAGACTGTTCGGCACCGCCCTGACCCTCTTCCTGGTGGGGGGTGCGGTTGCGTTTGTCTATCACACGCTGTCGCAGCCAGGACGCCTGCCGCTGCGCGTAGTCGAGGTAAAAGGAGACTTCCGGCACCTCGAGACCGTGCATATCGAACGCAGTGTGATCGACGCAATCGATGGAGGTTTCTTCAGCTGTGATATGCAGAAGCTGCGCACTGCCGTGCTGGAGATACCCTGGGTCGAAGACGTAAGCATTCGACGCGTCTGGCCGGACAAACTCAGCATGCTGGTCACCGAACAGGTGCCGCTGGCACGCTGGGGCGAAGATGCCCTGATCAGTGTTCGATCCCGCATATTCCGACCCGCATCGCTGGGTGAGTACGCCGGTCTGGTCAAACTCAGCGGCCCTGCCGGTAGCGCAGACCGCGTGGTCGTTTTCTACCAGGCCATTGTCTCGGCAGCCAGGGCGCGGGACCTCAGCATCCGCGAGGTGCAGTTGGACGAGCGTCGCCATTGGTGGGTGCGCTTTGCCGACGGGCTTACGCTGTCGCTCGGGCGCGAGGATATCGAGAATCGCCTGGCCCAATTCTTTCGTGTCTATCCCAAGCTGATCGCGGATCCAAAGCGTCGACCGGAGCGCGTCGATATGCGCTATGCGCATGGTTTTGCGGTGCGCTGGCTGGAGCCGGGTGCGAATGCGGGCGAATCGGAGGCGCAGGACAAAGTCTGATGGTCAAGCGTACTGACAAGAACATCATCGTCGGTCTGGATATCGGCACCTCCAAGGTGGTCGCCATAGTCGGCGAGGTGAGACAGGACAATGAGATCGAGATTATCGGAATCGGATCGCATCCGTCGCGTGGCCTGAAAAAAGGTGTCGTGGTCAACATCGAGTCGACCGTGCAGTCGATTCAACGCGCGGTCGAAGAGGCCGAGCTCATGGCTGGGGTAGAAATTGATTCCGTCTTTGCGGGCATCGCGGGGAGCCATGTCTCGAGCCTGAATTCACATGGCATCGTTCCGATCAAGGACGGCGAGGTATCTCATACCGATGTGGAACGCGTCATCGATGCGGCACGCGCGGTGGCCATCCCGGCTGATCAGAAGATTCTGCATATCCTGCCACAGGAATTCATTATCGATAATCAGGAAGGCATCCATGACCCAGTCGGCATGTCCGGCGTGCGCCTCGAGGCGCGGGTCCACATGGTGACCGGTGCGGTGAGTGCGGCACAGAACATTGTCAAATGCGTGCGGCGCTGTGGCCTCGAGGTCGAAGATCTGATCCTCGAGCAACTGGCTTCGAGTTACTCGGTGCTGGAGGATGACGAAAAAGATCTCGGCGTATGTCTGGTAGACATCGGCGGTGGCACTACCGATATCGCGGTATTCACCGGGGGCTCTATTCGCCATACGGCAGTCATTCCGATTGCCGGCGATCAGGTGACCAACGATATCGCGGTCGCCCTGCGCACCCCCACTCAGCATGCAGAAGAGATCAAGTTGAAATACGCCTGTGCGCTCACCCAGCTTGCCAGCCCCGACGAGACCATCGAGGTACCGAGTATCGGCGATCGGCCGCCGCGCCGTTTGTCGCGGCAGACGCTGGCCGAAGTTGTGGAGCCGCGCTACGAGGAGCTGCTGACTCTGATACAGGCAGAATTGCGACGCTCCGGTTATGAGGACCTGGTCGCCGGTGGTGTCGTATTGACTGGCGGCAGTTCGAAGATGGAGGGCCTGATCGATCTCGCAGAAGAGGTTTTTCACATGCCGGTCAGGCTGGGCATTCCCCAGTACGTGACCGGCCTGGTCGACGTGGTTCGCAATCCCATTCATGCCACGGGCGTGGGATTGCTGTTGTTTGGATATCGCAACCGGGCGATGCGCGTGCCCGAGCTTTCTGGCGGTGGTGGGATGAAATCGGTCTGGAACCGGATGAAGAGCTGGTTCCAGGGAAATTTTTAATCAGATTGTATCGAGCCCCGTTGGGGGCAGGTCTGCAGCAGGAGATTAGCGAGATGTTTGAGTTGATGGACGTAGATAGTCAAAACGCAGTGATCAAAGTAATCGGTGTCGGCGGCGGTGGAGGCAACGCCATAAATCACATGTTGCGTTCCAATATCGAAGGTGTGGAGTTTATTTGCGCCAACACTGATGCCCAGGCGCTGCGCAGCACCGAGGTGCGCACGGCGCTGCAGCTGGGTTCCAACGTGACGCGTGGACTCGGCGCTGGGGCCAATCCGGACCGCGGCTGCGAGGCGGCCGTGGAGGACCGCGACCGGATCTGTGAGGCATTGGAGGGCGCGGATATGGTCTTCATAACCGCGGGCATGGGCGGCGGAACCGGCACCGGTGCCGCACCTGTGGTGGCCGAGGTGGCAAAGGATCTGGGTATCTTGACCGTGGCCGTCGTTACCAAGCCGTTTAGTTTTGAAGGCGGCAAGCGTATGCGAATTGCCGAAGACGGCATCGCCAGACTCTCTGAGCACGTCGACTCGCTGATCACAATCCCGAACGAGAAACTCCTCTCGGTATTGGGTAAGACGACATCGCTGCTGGACGCCTTCAAGGCGGCCAACGATGTGCTGCTAAACGCAGTTCAGGGTATCGCCGAATTGATCACCAAACCCGGTCTAATCAATGTTGACTTCGCCGACGTACGCACGGTAATGGCCGAGATGGGTCTCGCCATGATGGGGACCGGCAAGTCGACCGGTGACCAGCGTGCCCGCGAGGCGGCCGAACTGGCGATCCGCAGTCCGCTGCTCGAGGATGTGAATTTATCGGGCGCACGTGGCATCTTGGTAAATATCACTGCGGGCCTGGATCTCGCGATCGGCGAGTTCGATGAGGTGGGCAATACCGTGAAGGAGTTCGCGCGAGACGATGCGACCGTTGTCGTGGGAACTGTCATCGATCCGGACATGGTCGATGAGATGCGGGTCACGGTCGTTGCGACCGGCCTCGGTGAAGAAGTGCCGGCTGCCTTTAGACAGCCCGAGGTGGAGATCAAGCCGGTGCGCTTGATCAACAACGATGCCTTGGATACGGAAGAACTCGATTACACTTCGCTCGAGGTACCGACCAACATCCGGCGCAGCCCGAAATCTGCCAACGACTATGTAAAGTCCGCAGAGAGCAAGGACATGGAGTACCTTGACATCCCTGCCTTTCTGCGGCGCCAGGCGGATTGATTAGGCCTCAATATGCGGCTAACTCATTAAAGGGCGGGACATTTTTGCTTGATCCGAGTAGCGGGAAAGACGACAATCAGGGTAATCCCTAAGGAAAAATCGGGGGGGTTGCAGTACAGCGGCGTCGTTGAAGATCTGTGATACTGAGCGCTTAAGCAGCTGAAAATTAATGGAAAATCGACTCGGGGGAGTCCACGTCGATGATAAAGCAGCGCACCTTGAAAAATGTAATACGCGCCACCGGGGTGGGACTCCACACGGGGGAAAAGGTCTTTCTGACCCTGCGCCCGGCGGCACCTGACACTGGGATTGTGTTTCGTCGCGACGACCTCGAGTCGCCCCTGGACATCCCGGCCAGGGCCGAAAACGTTGGCGACACGCGGTTGTCGACCACTTTGGCGAAAGGTGGCGTGCGGATCTCGACGGTCGAGCACCTATTGTCGGCCTTTGCCGGACTGGGCATCGACAACGCCTATGCCGACGTCAGCGCCCCGGAGGTGCCGATCATGGATGGCAGCGCGGGGCCGTTCGTCTTCCTGATTCAGTCGGCAGGTGTCGAAGAGCAGAATGTCGCCAAACGCTTCATCCGAATCCGGAAGACGCTAGAGGTTAGAGACGCCGATAAGATCGCGCGCTTCGAGCCGTTCAACGGATTCAAGGTGAGCTTTGGAATCGACTTCGACCATCCTGCGATGAGTGACGACAGTCGGCGCTCCGAGATCGATTTTTCGTCTACGTCGTTCGTGAAAGAGGTCAGTAGGGCGCGTACCTTCGGCTTCCTGCGCGAAATCGAGACCTTGCGTGAAAACGGCCTGGCGCTCGGCGGCAGTATGGACAATGCTATCGTCGTCGACGACTTCCGCGTCCTCAACGAGGACGGGCTGCGCTATGGGGACGAGTTCGTCAAGCACAAGATCCTCGATGCTATAGGGGATCTGTACCTGCTGGGGCATAGTCTGATCGGTTCGTTCTATGGTTATAAATCTGGCCATGAACTCAACAACCGTCTCCTCAAGGCCCTGATCGCGCAGCCGGATGCCTGGGAGGAGGTGACTTTCGCCGAGGCAGAGCGGGCGCCAATATCTTTTATGCAGCCTGCGCACGTTTCTTGATAAGTAACTGTTTTTTTTATTTTTTAACCGCTAGGCCCAAGCGCTCTAATGCGGCGCGCAGCTGCGGATGCTTGGTATCCTGCGCGCTATCGTAGATAATTGACGCCGCTAGAGCAGAGTGCTGCGGAGGTCTGTGACGCGGCCTACAGGATTCGCGCTCAACCAGGACCTTGACCGCGACCTCCCTCAGCGCGGCGTGATCAGGGCGCATCAGACTCAACAGCTCGGGTGCCAGATAACGCAGTCGCGTCGCCCACACCGGCGAGTCGACATGCAGGACCAAGAGGCCCTCACGGATCTGCGCGGCGCGGCAATGTAGCGCCAGATCAGCAGGCAGTAATCGGCGAATCTGGTTGAGGAGCACGTTTTGTGCGCTGATCTCTCGTTCGAGAAATTTGAGCGCAGGTTTGTCTTTCAGCAGGTGGCGAACCGACTTGGGGCTGCGGGCCATTGCGGGGTCTCTCAGCGCGGCGTCAACCGTTAAAGGGTACACCTTTGGCGGTCGATAAGTCTTGATGGCCGGCGAACAGACGAAATGAAAATCATATTCCTATCCGACGGGTGTCGACGCACTGCCAGCTTTGATCTCTGCCTCGCCAAGACAATGGTGGTCAGCGGGCTGGTCCTGGCTTGTGTCACCGCTGCGGCGCTTTGGGGTGGTTTTTTGATTGGCCAACGGACCGTGGCGCCACCCATCGGGATCGACGTCGCGTCGACAGAGATCTTGTCGCTGCTCGAGGCTGAACGGCAGGCAATCGCCGATGCCAAATCACAGCAGCGGGCACATACCGATGTCTTGGCGCTCAGGATCGCCGAAATGCAGGGACAGCTGATGCGCTTGAATGCGCTGGGCGACCGCCTTGTGGATGTCGGCAATCTGGACAGGGAAGAGTTTGATTTCGCGTCGTCCCCGCCAGTGGGCGGCGTCGATGATTCCCTGTCGGGCGAGACGCAGGACATCACGGAGCTCAGCGCCGAAATGAGCCGCATCTCGGCGCTGCTTGACGATCGAGAGGACAAACTCGCGGCGATGGAACAATTGTTGACTAACCGCGAACTGATGTCGGCGATAAAGATATCCGGGCGGCCGGTCAGGAAGGGCTGGATGTCGTCGGCCTATGGCAAGCGCACCGATCCTTTCAAAGGCAAGAGGTCCTTCCATCGTGGCCTCGATTTCGCGGGCAAGCCCGGCGCCGATGTTATCGCCGTGGCATCGGGCGTGGTCTCTCGTTCTGAGAAGGTCGATGGTTACGGTAACGTGGTCGAGATCAAACATGCCAACGGCTATTCCACGCTCTATGCGCACAATAAGGAAAACCTGGTGAAGGTCGGGGATGTGGTCAGCAAAGGTCAAACTATCGCGCTGCTCGGCAGCACCGGCCGCTCCAGTGGGCCGCACGTGCATTTCGAGGTACACCGCGACGGCAAGCACCATAACCCGCTGCGCTTCGTGGGCAAGCCATAGCCTGCATATGTCACCGATTTCCTGCTGCGGCCCCCAATACTCTCGCCCTGACGGGGCGTACTCGTTGCAGGCGGTTCGACGTAGTGTCGACTACGCCTTCACCACTTTCCACTCCATGCACCCCGCCATAGCGGCGTCTCGGCGCCCTCGTCACGAAAAACGGTGACATATGCAGGCTAGCAGCAACTTTGTGTCAGATGCTAGCGGCGCGGTACACCTCGCCTGAAGACCCGCTGCGGCGGGTTTTTTCGTTGCTTCCACCGCGTTCCAAAGCCCGATTGAGTTATCATTCTGGCCTTTGTTTTCTAGTCCGTCGGAGAAGGTCCTAGGTTAATGCTCAACAATCTCGTCAAGAAGGTCTTCGGTAGCCGAAACGATCGGCTGGTGAAGCGCATGCTCAAGTCGGTCGAGCAAATCAACGTGTTGGAGCCGGCTCTGGTCGAACTCAGCGACGATGCGTTGGCTGCGAAGACTGTCGAGTTTCGCGAGCGACTGACAAAAGGCGAGAGCACCGAGCAATTGCTCCCCGAGGCCTTCGCGGTGGTCCGCGAAGCCGGCAAACGTGTACTGGGGATGCGCCATTTCGACGTGCAGATGATCGGTGGCATGGTGCTCAACCAGGGCGAGATCGCCGAGATGCGGACGGGCGAGGGAAAGACCTTGGTCGCCACGCTGGCGGTCTACTTGAATGCGTTGGTCGGCAAAGGCGTGCATGTGGTCACCGTCAACGACTACCTGGCAAGGCGCGACGCTGGTTGGATGGGGCGCCTCTATCACTTCCTCGGGATGAGCACTGGCGTGATCAATTCCTCCGGGGGTATGGGTCCGGACAGCGCATCCTATATGCTCGATCCCGATTACCCTGGCGACGGCGGCGGTTATCAGCATCTGCGTCCGGTCACGCGCGCCCAGGCCTACGCGTGCGATATCACCTACGGCACCAACAACGAGTTTGGCTTCGACTATCTTCGCGACAACATGTCGTTTTCCGCCGAGCAGCGCGCCCAACGGCGCTATTTCGCGGTCGTCGACGAGGTCGACTCCATCTTGATCGACGAGGCGCGCACGCCGTTGATCATTTCCGGGCCTGCGGAGGACAGCTCCGAGCTCTACCGGCAGGTCAACGGCATCCCGCGCGAGCTGGAGCGCCAGGATCCGATCACCAACGACGAGGGGAAACCGGATTTCGGACCGGGCGATTACTCGGTGGATGAAAAATCACGCCAGGTCTTCCTGAGCGACCAGGGCCACGAAAAGGTCGAGCATATGCTCAGTGAGGCCGGGCTCTTGGCTGAAGGCGAAAGCCTCTACGACCCCGGCAACATCATGTTGATGCATCATGTGATGGCAGCGCTGCGTGCCCATGCGCTGTTTCAGCGCAACGTCGACTACATCGTGCGCGATGGCCAAATCGTTATCGTCGACGAGTTCACGGGCCGGACCATGCCCGGGCGCCGCTGGTCGGATGGTCTGCATCAGGCGATCGAGGCGAAGGAGGGGGTGCATATCCAGCAGGAGAATCAGACGCTGGCTTCGATCACCTTCCAAAACTATTTCCGCCTGTACGACAAGCTGTCCGGCATGACCGGCACCGCAGACACCGAGGCCTTCGAGTTTCAGCAGATCTATGGCCTCGAGGTGGTCGTCATCCCGACCAACAGGCCCATGGTGCGCGATGATCAGACGGATTTGGTTTACCTGACCCAGGCGGAAAAGTATCGCGCGATCGTTGAGGACACACGCGACTGTGTGCAACGCGGCCAGCCGGTGCTGGTCGGTACCGCGTCGATCGAGGTCTCAGAGCTGGTCTCGAAGATGCTCGAAGAGGCGAAGATCGACCACCAGGTGCTGAACGCTAAACAGCATGAGCGCGAGGCCCAGATCGTCGCCGAGGCAGGACGGCCCGGCGCCGTGACCATCGCTACCAACATGGCGGGACGTGGCACCGACATAGTGCTCGGCGGCAATATCGAGGTCGAACTGAGCCAGTTGGGTGACTCACCCAGTGAAGCGCAGATTGCCGAGCTCAAGGCCGATTGGCAGCAGCGCCACGAGAAGGTACTGAGCGCCGGTGGACTGCGCGTGATCGGCACCGAGCGCCATGAGTCACGCCGCATCGATAATCAACTGCGCGGCCGTTCCGGCCGTCAGGGCGATCCCGGTTCATCGCGCTTCTACCTGTCGCTCGAAGACAGTCTGATGCGTATCTTCGCCTCCGAGCGCGTCTCCGGGCTGATGCAGAAGCTGGGCATGCAGGAAGGCGAGGCAATCGAACACCCATGGGTGAACAAGGCAATCGAGAACGCACAGCGCAAGGTCGAGGGGCGCAACTTCGACATTCGCAAGCAGCTTCTCGAGTATGACGACGTCGCCAACGATCAGCGCAAGGTCGTCTACCAGCAGCGCGACGAGCTCATGGATAGCGACGATATCTCCGAGACCATCCATAATCTGCGCTTTGATATCCTCGACTCCGTGATCAACGGCTACATACCGCCGCAGAGTCTCGAAGAGCAGTGGGACGTCCCGGGGTTGACCAAGGCCCTCGAGGAGAATTTTGGCCTCGAGGCACCGGTCCAGGAATGGCTGGATCAGGACGACAGCCTGCATGAAGAGACACTGCGGCAGCGCATCCTCGATGAACTTGAAACGATCTATTCCGACAAGGAGGCGCAGGCTGGCGCACAGCAGATGCGGCGGATCGAAAAAGAGGTGATGTTGTTCACGCTCGATTCGCATTGGAAGGAGCACTTGGCCGCGATGGACTATCTGCGCCAGGGTATCCATCTCCGCGGCTACGCACAGAAGAACCCCAAGCAGGAATACAAGCGCGAGGCATTCGATATGTTCTCGGCGATGCTGGATGCCATCAAGCTCGAGGTGATCCAGATCCTCAGCCGCCTACAGCTGCAGGCCCCACCCGGTATACCCGAGTATGTGCCCGATCCGTCCGAGTTCGAGTTCAAACATGAGGCGTTCGTGGGCTTGGGCGGCAGTGCGCCGGCCGACGAGGCCGAGGCGCCGGTAATGGAAGAGAAGAAGCCCTTCGTGCGGCCGGATCGCAAGGTCGGGCGCAACGATCCCTGCCCCTGCGGTTCGGGAAAGAAATACAAGCACTGCCACGGCAAGCTGCAATAAGGGCCCAGCAGGCGGTAATGCAAGCCAGCCTGTATGTTTCACCGTTTTTCGTAACGAGTACGCCCCGTCATGGCGAGGGTATCGGGGGCCGCAGCAGGAAATCGGTGAGATATGCAGGCTAGAGTCCCTGGCGTCCGACTATCGACCGCGGCCGCGGGTATCCGCTACAAGGGCCGTGACGACCTGTTACTGATCGAACTGGCGCAAGGCGGCACCTGCGCGGCGGTGTTCACCCGAAATGCGTTTTGTGCGGCACCGGTCACGGTCGCGCGCGAACACCTCGCAAAAGGGCCTGTGCGTTATCTGCTGATCAATGCCGGCAATGCGAATGCGGGCACTGGGTCGTCGGGTCTGCGCGCCGCGCGGGAGACATGTCGCCTGCTGGCTGGCATGGCCGGCTGTGCGCTGAGCCAGGTGCTGCCGTTTTCGACCGGCGTGATCGGCGAGGACCTGCCTGTGGACCCGTTTGCGCAGTCGGTCCCGGGTCTGCTTTCGGGGCTTGCCGAGGACAACTGGGCCGGCGCGGCCGCGGCCATTATGACCACGGATACCGTCGCGAAGCTGGTGACGCGCCAGGTCGGCCTGTCGAGCGGTGTGATTACCCTGACCGGGATCGCCAAGGGTTCGGGCATGATCTGCCCGGACATGGCGACCATGCTGGCCTATGTCGCCACCGACGCTGAGGTCCCCCAGGCCGTGCTGCAGACACTGCTTCAGGAGGCCGTGGCCGGTTCGTTCAACGCGATTACCGTAGACGGCGATACCTCGACCAATGATGCCTGCGTGCTGCTGGCCAGTGGCAGGTCCGCGGTGCGGGTCGACGCCGCGGATTCGGCGGACGGGCGACGGTTGGGCGATGCGTTGAAGGCGGTATGCAGTGAACTCGCCGAGCGCATCGTGCGCGATGGCGAGGGTGCGACCAAGCTGGTGCGTATCCGGGTCGCGTCTGCCGCGGACCGCGACGAGGCGCGTACTGTCGCCTACACTGTCGCGCACTCGCCGCTGGTGAAGACGGCGCTGTTCGCGTCCGATCCGAACTGGGGACGTATCCTTGCGGCGGTCGGCAGGTCGGGTATCGCGGAACTCGATATCGAACAGGTGCGTATCTGGTTGGGTGATGTCGCTATCGTGAGCGGCGGCGGCCGCGATCCCGAATACACCGAGGCGGCCGGGCAGGCGGTGATGCGCGAGAGCGAGATCCTGATCCGAATCGATCTCGGCCGCGGTACCGCCGCGACCGAGCTGCTGACCTGTGATCTCTCCTATGACTATGTGAAGATCAACGCGGAATACCGGTCTTAGCCCTTTCGGCTTGGGGTGGGCAAGTTACGTGGTCATGATACGGCGCGGTGGGTCGGGGCGTTGAGTGCGGGGTGTTGGATTTGAGTTTTGTTTTTGCACTATTCGGTGACGGCTCGGTGTCATGACGCCTCCCGGTGATTCCATCGGCCCCGCTAAGGGTGGCGAGCCGATCCATGTCGCCGCAGCGGCGCTGATCGACGACCGTGATCGGGTACTGTTGGCCCGGCGCCCTGTGGATGCGCACCAGGGAGGGCTTTGGGAATTTCCTGGCGGCAAGCGGGAGACCGGGGAATCGGTCGCGGAGGCGCTGCGCCGCGAGCTGCACGAAGAGCTGGGTATCGTGCTGCAGCGGCATCGTCCCTTGATCCGCGTGCACCACCAGTATGCCGATCGCAGTGTCTTGCTCGACGTGCATCGGGTCACCGCCTGGCAGGGCCAGCCGGTGGGTCGCCAGGGGCAGCCGTTGGCGTGGGTCCTACCCGAGGAACTCCATGACTACCCGATGCCGGCGGCAGATGTGCCCATCGTCAGTGCGCTGCGGCTGCCTCCCGTTTATCTGATCACCCCGCCAAAGATCGCTGACCAGACCGGTTTCTTGCGCGCGCTGGAGCGCAGTGTCGCCGACGGCATACGCCTGGTACAGCTGCGGCTGTTCGATATCGACGATGCCACCCTGTTGCAGATCGGGCGCGCGGCCTGCGCGCTGTGTCATGCAGGGCAGGCCCGTGTGTTGCTCAACGGCAGCCCCGAGACCGCCGCTGCGATCGGCGCCGACGGGGTACACCTCGACAGCCGCGCGCTCTATCTGCACCCGCAGCGGCCGATCGAGGCCACGCAGCTGCTGGCCGCGTCTTGCCATAACCCGCAGGATCTCGCGCAGGCGGCCAGCCTCGGCGCGGATTTCGCGCTGCTGTCGCCGGTGCTGCCAACCCGCAGTCACCCCGATGCCGACCCGCTTGGCTGGGAATGCTTCGCCAGCTGGGTCGACGATGCCCGGCTGCCGGTATTTGCGCTCGGCGGTATGCACCCCGACCTGCTCGAGACCGCATGGCGGCATGGCGCCCAGGGGATTGCGGGGATTCGCGGGCTCTGGTCCGATGAGCCGGCTGGGTAGGTACTGGATATTCTTCGTGATCGTCGCGGTCGGGCTGGCGCTGAGCTGGGGCCAGGTCGGACGCAAGGCGCAGCGGGTATTCGACAGTTCGCCAGTGGTCTATCTGCGCACCGAGACCCCGTGTCGACCCCAATTGGCACCCTGTGCCGCCGTCGCGGGCGATCGCGCGCTGGTGCTGGGCCCGGCGCAGAACGGTCTACAGGTGAAGCAGGCTGGCCTGCGCCACGCGGGCATCAAGACAGTCGCCGCGACCTTCCTGGCCGCCGACGGTGTCGAGCTTGGTGACGAGGTCCTGATACGGGCCGCAGACAAATGGCTGATCAGGCGGCTGCCGGGGGCGACGCGGTCGCTGCGGCTGCGGTTCTTCGCCGACGGCGAGACCACGCTGGCGGAGTTTCCCGTTCAGGCGTCGTCCGGGGTCTCGGGCAGATGAGCCGGTTTGCCCGGGATACGCTTCTCTTCGGTCAACCATTCGCCGAGATCGATCAGTTTGCAGCGCTCGCTGCAGAACGGCCGCCATTTCTGCTGCGGCGTCCAGTCCACCGGTTTTTTACAGGTTGGACAGCTGACTTGCAGGTTAACCGTCATATCACACAGGTGCTCAGCGAGAAGGGCACAGTCCGACCGACCTGAGTCGGGTGCTGCCAGTCGCTGCACTCCAGAAACCGGATGCTGAAGCGGTGCTTGCCGCCGCTGATCTCGGCAAACAGGCCGGCCATCGAGGGTATCCGGACGCGCACCAGATGGGCCGCCATGCCGCTCGGCAGGGATTTCTGGAAGAAGCCATTGGTGGCCTGTTCCTGCGTGGGAACGGCACTGTTGCGGATCAGCTTCAGCAGCAGGTCGACGGAATCCTGGACCGGGCTGAGCGAAAGGCGCCACTCATCGAGCTGCGCAAGGCGCTCGTCCTGGGGCATCTGCAGCCAGTAGTGGTATTGCGGCAGGTCGAAATCGAAGGTCCCGCCGGCGATGCTGCTGCGCTGCACAATGCTGTTCAGGAAATCGTTGCTGCGCAATGGCTGCCCGAGCTGGCCGCTCACTTCTCGCACGCTCTCACAGGATTGGTAGAGGTGCTGAAGGATCTTGTCCAGGCGATCGGTGTCCACGCCCGGCGTATCCGCCATGCGTGACAATGAATGGCGATAGCGGTCCAAATCCTTAAGGAGTTCGGACTTGATGTCGGCGCGCGCCAAGACAATGGCAATATCGAGCAGCGCCGACATGGCGGCGCGTGCATGCCATTCCTCGGCCCGTGGAAGGTGAAAATCCAGCTGCTCGAACAGATGCGACAGGCGCAGCCAGGTGCGGCATTTCTCGTTCAGCGGATGCTCGAAAACGGTCGTCTCAGACAATGAAGGGTCCCTGGGGGCAAGATCGGGCCCGTATTCTCGGCCAGCCGGCCGGTCGGGTAAAGCGCGTGAGGGTCAAAGCGGGCGCTGCTGCAGATATTGCTGGTGCAGCGACTGCACTGCGGCGCGCAGAAGGTCGATACTGCCGTCGTTGTGGATCACGTCGTCCGCGTCGCGCAGACGCGTGGCCCGATCGGTCTGGGCCCGCATAATCTGCTCGATCTGGGCGTCGTCCAGCGCATCGCGCGCGGCCACACGTCGGCGCTGCATTGCCTCCGGCACGTCGATCAGCAACACCCGGTCCACCAGGTCCTGTTGACCGGTCTCGAACAGCAGCGGTATAACGAAGATCACATAAGGCGCGGTCGACTGCTCGGCCCTGGCCAACATTGCGGCGCGGATGCGGGGATGCAGGATCTGCTCCAATCGCCGGCGCGCACCGACATCGCTGAATATCCGCTCGCGCAGGCGGGCGCGGTCGAGGCGGCCCGCGCCGTCCAGCAC
>JBATKF010000495.1:0-25362 GCA_049669185.1 Sedimenticolaceae bacterium
CGGTCCCAAGGGTATGGCTGTTCGCCATTTAAAGTGGTACGCGAGCTGGGTTTAGAACGTCGTGAGACAGTTCGGTCCCTATCTGCCGTGGGCGTTTGAGAATTGAGGGAAGCTGCTCCTAGTACGAGAGGACCGGAGTGGACGATCCTCTGGTGTTCCGGTTATCACGCCAGTGGTATTGCCGGGTAGCTACGATCGGACAGGATAACCGCTGAAAGCATCTAAGCGGGAAGCCCCTCCCAAGATAAATTCTCACTAGACTCTTGAAGTCTCTGAAGGGCCGTCGAAGACTACGACGTTGATAGGCTGGATGTGGAAGTGCAGTAATGCATGAAGCTAACCAGTACTAATTGCCCGTGCGGCTTGACCATATAACACCCAAGATCTTTGGGTTGAAGCGAACCTGACGTTTGCGTCTGATCGATCAAACCGAAAATATTGGGGTCAGAGTCAAATTACACGGTTGATGTGTGACTTGACGCATCGTCCAGGGTAATTTGACTCTGACCCCAAATTTTCAACCAGTTTGCTTGGCGGCAATAGAGCATTGGTACCACCTGATCCCATCCCGAACTCAGAAGTGAAACGGTGCATCGCCGATGGTAGTGTGGGGTTTCCCCATGTGAGAGTAGGTCACTGCCAGGCTTTAATTAGATACCCCGGTCGCGCAAGTGGCCGGGGTTTTTTTCTTTCCGGTGCCCCGATTGCACCATCGCTTTGTTCGGTTGTGCTTGAATAACGCACCGGTCGTTTAAATGCGTTTTCCATGAAGTCTGCACTTTCTCGTCTGTTAAAGACCTCACGCAAATCGGAACCGGAAGAGGAGCGATGAGTACGCTGACATATGAGATAAGGGCCTTGGATCTGCTGGCTCACGAGTTCGTTTTGCGACTGCGTCTCGAGGAGACCGGCCTCGGCGGGCGACACTTGACGCTGCCGGCCTGGATCCCAGGCAGCTACATGATTCGAGACTTCGCCCGGAACGTTACAGCCATTGGCGCACATGATGCGAACGGCGCTGTTGCCCTCACCAAGATAGACAAACAGACCTGGCGCATCGGCGACTGCGACGCTGAGGTCGTCATCGACTATCGGGTTTATGCCTTTGATCTGTCTGTGCGCGGTGCCTACCTCGATCCTACGCGGGCATATTTCAACGGTACCTGCCTCTTTCTCGCCCTTGAAGGTTACCAGGACGCCTCTTGGGAGCTGACATTACGGCCGCCCGTCGAGGGTTCTTCAGAAGGTTGGCAGGTGGCGACCGCATTGCCCGCGCGCGACGTCGATGAGCGCGGTTTTGGTGTCTATGCGGGCAATCAGTACACCAGCCTGATCGACTGTCCGGTCGAGATCGGCGTCTTCCGGAGGGCCAACTTCGTAGTCGGCGGTGTTCCGCACCAGTTTGTCGTCAGTGAGGGTGGGAGATTGGACATCGACCGAATTTGCAGTGATATTGCGCCCATCTGTCGTGAACATGTCGCTATGTTTGGTGAATTGCCAGTAGATAGCTACACATTCCTGACCCTGGCAACGGCCGATGGTTATGGTGGTCTGGAACATCGCGACAGTACCAGCCTCATGTGCAAGCGATCGGATCTCCCGTCGCCCGGCCTCGCTAAGCCCGACAAGGGTTATCGCCGCTATCTCGGGCTCTGCAGCCATGAGTATTTTCACCTTTGGAATGTGAAGCGCATTCGTCCCGCGCGTCTTGCCGAAGCGGATCTCAGCACCGAAGCCTATACCGAGCTGCTGTGGGCATTCGAAGGAATCACGTCTTACTACGATGAGCTTGCCTTGGCGCGCAGCGGTGTGCTGAACGCAGAAGACTATCTCGATCTGTTCGCAAATACGGTGACCCGTCTGCTGCGCAATCCGGGCAGGGCGCGGCAGTCCGTCGCCGCGTCGAGCTTCGATGCGTGGACCAAGTTCTATAAGCAGGACGAGAATGCACCGAACGCGATCGTAAGCTACTACACCAAAGGGGCCCTGGTAGCTTTTGGCCTTGATATGACCCTGCGCGAGGCCAGCGCGGATCGAATTTCGTTGGATGATCTGATGCGGCGACTGTGGCAGCGCTACGGCAAGAGTGGTCACGGCATACCCGAGCGTGGCATAGAGCAAGAGGCTGCCGCCCTGTTGGGCGCCCCGCTGGATGATTTTTTCCAGCATTACATCTACGGTACCGATGAACTGCCGCTGCAAGCCTGGTTCGGCAAAATAGGGATCGGCCAGGGCTTGCGACCGGCCAAGAATGACGAGGACCTTGGCGGTTATCGTGCGGATGCGAAGCCAGGTCAAGATTCGGTACCGCCGGCGCTCGGCGCTCGATTCGAGGCACAGCCCACCGGCCTGCGTTTATCCCACGTGATTGCCGGCAGAGCGGCGCAGCTTGCCGGCCTTGCCCCCGGCGATCTGCTGATAGCTATGGATGGAGAACACCTTACGGCGGCCAATCTCGACGGATTGCTGCAACGCATGAATGGCGAGCCAGCCGACGTTCACTACTTCCGGCGCGGCAGGCTCGCGGTCACCCGGCTCCCTATGCTGGCGGCGCCGGCGGATACCTGTGATCTCTGGCTGTTACCAGCTGACACGCTCGATTCGAAAGTGCTTGCCCGACGCGCGGCATGGTTGCGCTCCAGTTGCCCGGCTATCGCTTGACTACATATGCAGCAGGTACGACAACGTATTCTTCAACGGTTGTCCGACGGCCGTTTTCATTCGGGGCAACAGCTTGCCCAGGCGCTGGGAATCAGCAGAACCGCGGTGTGGAAACATGTCCAGCACATCGAGTCCAATCTGGGTCTAACGATCGGCGCCGTCCGCGGGCGTGGCTATCGGCTTGCCGCGCCATTGGAGTTGCTGGATGAGCAGCGAATTCGGCGCGGTCTCAGCGGCTACGCAGAGCAAGCCCTTGAGGCAATGTCGTTGATGGTATCCACGGCGTCGACCAACAGCTGTGCCGCGGCAGATCCCCCCACAGAGAGCGGCCGTGCGCGCGTCTGGCTGGCGGAGCATCAGTTTGCTGGCCGTGGTCGGCGCGGACGCCATTGGGTCTCGGCGTTCGGCGAAAGTCTTTATCTATCCTTGGCCTGGCGTTTCGATCTGCCAATGAGCGAACTGTCGGGATTGAGCCTGGCGGCTGGCGTTGTCGTGGCCGAGGTCCTTCAGCGCCTGGGGCTCGAGAGCCACACGCTAAAATGGCCGAACGACGTGATGGTGGATGATCGCAAACTCTGCGGCATTCTGGTCGAGGCAGCGGGCGAGACGGGGGGGCCGTCGAACGCCATCGTCGGGGTTGGTTTGAACATACGAGTTTCGCCAGGGCATGCCTTGCAGATCGATCGACCCTGGACCGATTTGGTGCTCGCGGGTGCGCCGCCAATCTCACGCAATCAACTCGCTGGTATGCTTATCGATGCGCTAATTGGTGCTTGCGAGCAATACGCCCATAGCCGCCTGGCACCGTTTCTGGCTCGCTGGGGTGTCTTCGATGGACTTTGCGGTCAACGCGTGAACATCCTGCGTAGCAGTGAGACCATAACCGGGGTTTACCGCGGTGTCTCCGAGTCCGGCGCGCTCGTGCTTGAAGGCCCGGAGGGGCTCAGTGAGCACCTCGCCGGCGAGGTGAGCCTGCGTCGGGCGGATGAGCAATGACGGCGCTGCTGGTCGATCTGGGCAACACGCGTTGGAAGCTCTCGGCGGCGCATGATGCAAAGCCAGGTCGGGTAGAGGGTGATGTTCATGCCGACGTCCCCAGTGTGCTGACGACACGCCTGTTGAAGTACCGCCAAGCAGTCGATGCCGTTTGGCTGGCGAGTGTTGCCGAACCGGAGATCACCGACAGATTTGTCGCTACGCTGCGCGCTGTCTTAGCCCTGCCGGTTCACCAGGTTCGGTCAACTGATCCGATGCCCGATCTTGTGTCGGGCTATCGCAAGCCGCACCAACTGGGCATCGATCGTCTCCTGGCGATGGTTGCAGCGCGCGCACTTTCACGGCAGGCATTTTGCGTCATCGATGCGGGCACGGCCGTCACGATCGATTTCGTCGATTCCGGCGGCCAGCACTTGGGAGGATTCATTCTGCCCGGAATGCAAATGTCGCGAGAGTGCCTGTTGCGCAATACCGCGATCCCGCATGACAGCGAGCTGGAAGACCAGGCACTGCTGGGTCGTGATACGGCAACGGCGGTGGCGCTGGGTACCCGCCAAGCGGTCGCCGGCCTGGTCGAACGTTTCCTGATTGGTTCAGCGGCGCTGTTCGATGGTCAAGAGGTGGTCACGTTCGTTACGGGCGGCGATGGCGATGCGTTCCTGGAGTTCCTCCCAGGACGCTGCCAAAGGGTCGATAATATGGTGCTGAGAGGGCTCGCTGTCCTTGCGGCAGGTGGGAGTCGCTAGTGCGTTGGTTTGTCCTCCTGCTGCTGATGGCGAATCTGATGCTGTTTTTTTGGACGCAACAGCAGTCGCGTCAGGCAGCGGCCCTGCGCGAAGCGGCGCTTCCGGAGATCGGCCATCTGCGGCTGATGAGTGAAGTCCGCGAGGAAGACGGCGAGCCCGTGACCTTCATGTCGGATCTTATGTCCGGTCAACCTTTGTTGCCCGTGTCTCCCGCGACATCGCTACAGATTGAAGCCGAGTCGGAGCGGCAGACCGCTGCCCTACCAGAGGCCGATGGCGCGATCCTGGCGGTTCCGCCAGAAGAACTTGCCTTGCAAGGTTCTGACGAGCCACCGCAGATCCAAGCGCCGAAGGCACCTGAAGCGATCGATGTAATCGTATCGACGCAAGACCAGTCTGACGCCGCAGACGTAACCTTATCGCAAGACTCGCGGCAGGTATCAACGACACAGCTGGATGTGGCCGTGGACGTCATGGAGGCGCCAGAGCCGACCGCGTCTACGGCGATGCAATCAGAGTCGCCAGCGATCGTTGCCATTGCAGAGGGATCCGCCGTTGCGGCGGAGCGGCCGGAGGCCCGATGCTCGCGCATTGGACCTCTGACAACCGATGATGCAGATGCGCTGATTAATCGCCTACCCGGCTACATCACGCTGGTATCCGATGTGAGTGAAGAGTATGCACAGGTAAATGGCTACTATGTACTCATCCCTGTCCTCGCGTCGCGCGCCGCCGGTCTGAAGAAGTTGCAGGAGCTCGCAGATGCGGGCTTCGAAGACACCTGGCTATTCCGTTCCGGCGCGTTGCGCAACGCAATTTCGTTGGGGCTCTTCCGACGTGAGGCCAGTGCGAGGCGGCACGCGGAGCGGGTGCAAAACAAGGGATTTACCACCGAGGTCAAGGAGATTACCTCGCTGCGCGAGCGCCGTTGGCTAGTAGTGAGGGACGCGCGGGAAAGCGACGCGCCGATCAATCTCCCTCTGCCTGAAGGTGTGACCGCTGAGAAGCACGGCTGCCCGTGAAGAGCCTCGCTCAATCATGCGCCTTTGTCGCTTTTTTGCTACTATCTCGCGGCCTCGATAGTAGGCGGAGTCTTCACGCTGGCGTAGCTCAGTAGGTAGAGCAGCTGATTTGTAATCAGCCGGTCGGGGGTTCGATTCCTCTCGCCAGCTCCAATTCGTCGGTTATTTGCATGCGGTACAAACCCCGATTAGTTTGTGGGCTTTGGCTCGTGGCGGTGCTTATGATTGAGACATTAGGGGCATTAGGTGGCAGTGTCTGATTTCAGGAGTGGTTCGATGAGTGTGCAGATCCCAGAGCGAGATGGAGACGGATATCTTTTAAGTATGTCGGATTGGACGCCGGAGATCGGTCGAGCGATGGCCGACGCAGATGGCATCGAGCTCGACGATGTCAAGTGGGGGCAGATCATGAAGGCCCGCGAATACTTCGATGAAGAAAATGTCGTTCCACCCATCCGCAAGTTTGCCAAGTATGTCGGCCAGGATCAGAAAGAGATCTTTAAGATGTGGAAGACCGGTCCGATGAAACCCATCACCAAATACGGCGGGCTGCCAAAGCCAACAGGTTGCGTTTAAGCGCATTTCGACCATAGTCCGGTAAGGCCGTACCCCAGCGATGGGGTACGGCCTTTATTGTTGTATCGGTGAGCGGTTCGCACGGTATTTCAACGGCGAAGTCGTCTTACTGTACCTACGGTTCTTAAAGAATCAACACGCGCGGTCGCTATTCTGCCTGATCGGAAATGGGCATCCGGGACCTTTGGAGCCATGCTCGTTGCAGAGGGACGCCAGCATGCTGACCCGCGAGCGCCGCCGTGGCAGACAATCATCAGTCTGCACAGGAGTTGTGAGAATGGCAGCCAGCATTCCGGCCGTGGATCCCTCGACTGCAACGACCGGTTCGCATATCCGCACCGTTGTTCGGGCCAGTAGTCGTGCAGCCACGGCTTCGGACCCTGGGGAAACGCCGTTTCGCTGCGGCTATCAGCGGTTAGCCGACGAGAATCCTCTGTGAACCTGGATTTGGCGCAATGTCATCAGCTGTTCTTCGAAGAAAGCTTCGAAGGCCTGGAGGCCATGGAGAACGGCCTGCTCAGTATGGGTGCCGGCACGACCGATCCCGAGGATATGCATGCGGTCTTTCGCGCCGCACATTCGATAAAAGGGGGTAGCGGGACATTTGGGATAATGGGCGTTGCGGATTTCATCCATGTCATGGAGGCCATCCTTGACGAGCTGCGCAGCGGACAGCGCCGGATGACCGACGAGATCCGCACGGTGCTCCTGCAATCCGTCGACGTCTTGCGGGAGATGCTGATCGCGGCACGCGACGCAGAGTTGCTGGACGAAGGCCGTGTTCAGGCCCAGCGTGCTGCCCTGGAGAAGGTGCTGGCGGGACCTGATGCGGTGATTGATGCAGTCAACCCGCCTGGCGGATGGTCTAGCGCGCGGCGCGCGTCGGATCATGCAGCATTGCCCGGTGCGAACAGCATTCGGGTTAAGACACAAGAAATCGACATTATTATCAATCGTGCCGATGAACTCATAATGACGCAAGCGATGCTGGCGACACTGGGGCAGGAGTTCGACCCGAGGCGTCTCGAGGAACTGAAGCAGGGCCTGGTGCAGCTAGAACGGCAATCCCGAGCCTTGCGAGCAGCGATAATGCAGATACGGATGCTGCCGATCAGTTCTTCCTTCGCCCATCTCCCCCGCCTGGTTCACGACCTGAGCGGCAAGTTGGGAAAGAAGGTTGAGTTCAGGCTGAGCGGTGAAAATCCGGAGGTCGACAAAGCCATCATCGACAAGATGCACGCACCGCTGGTTCATTTGGTGCGCAACAGTCTTGATCACGGCTTCGAGACGCCCGATGAGCGCGTGGCCGCAGGCAAGCGGGAAACCGGAACCTTGCAGCTTGGCGTTTCGCAGCGCGGCGACGGCATCATAATTGAGATTCGCGATGATGGTCGCGGCTTGTCGCGCGACGGCATCGTTAACAGCGCAATCGAGCGCGGCCTGCTGAACTCTGGCGCGCATCTGGTCGACAGTGAGGTCTACAAATTGATCTTTCAGCCGGGGCTCTCGACGTCGGTGAATGTCGGCGATGTCTCCGGACGCGGTGTGGGGATGGATGTGGTTCGCCGCAACATCAACGAGTTGGGCGGGACCATAGAGATCGAGTCTACCTCCGGTAAGGGATGCGCCTTCATTGTGCATCTGCCACTCGAGAAGGGGCAGTCGCAACACTTGGTTGGGGCGTCAAGAATGGCCCAGCACGGCCGATAATGCTCTCGTGAAGAAGGGCCTGTAACTCGTGTCTTGCCTTCGCCAGGTCAGGAGCGATCCTTTCTCAGGTCTGGTCTTTCTGCCGCCGCCGATTCGGTGTGGCATGAGAGGAGATAGCCGGTGTCGATAACGACCTCGCTTTCCGATGATGGAAATGCTGTGACCATTCACGTGCAAGGGCGTTTCGATTATTCGACTCATCAGGCATTCGATCGAGCGTTTAAGGAACATCCTCGGGACGAGAGATACTTCGTGGTCGATTTTAAGTACGCCGATTACATGGACAACTCAGCTATGGGAATTCCGCTGCAGCTGCGCGACTACGGTGCGAAAGGTCGTGCGATTGAACTGGTTGACGGTGGCGTCGATATGCTGGAGATTCTGCGCACCGCTAATTTCGACAAGATATTCCAGGTCTCCTGAATGTCTGAAGCAACTTCCAGCCTGGCTGAATCAACCAAGATAGCTCGGTGGTTTGACTGTCCGCCGCGGTGGCTGATCTAATGCTCGGAGATCCGCAGCGCTGCGTTGCATAACCTCGTGACTATCCTGCAACCTGTCATTCTTTCCGGCGGCTCGGGCACCCGGCTCTGGCCATTGTCTCGGCGCGCTTACCCAAAACAGTTTTTGTCCCTTGTCGACGATTCGTCGCTGCTGCAGTCGACTGCGGCGCGGATGGACAGTCTCCGGGACATGGCAGAGTTGGCGCCGCCGTTGATCGTGTGTAACGAGAAGCACCGTTTCCTGGTGGCGGAGCAACTGCGTGCCAGTGGCCACGCAGCACGCAACATCTTGCTCGAGCCGATTGGCCGTAACACTGCGCCCGCGTTGACCCTGGCCGCACTCGATGCCGCTGCTGACGATGCGGTACTGATCGTGATGCCGGCCGATCATGTCGTCAAACACGCTGATGCCTTTGCCAGGGCGGTCGCTGCGGGACTGGAACATGCGGCAGCAGGCAAGATCGTTACATTCGGCATCGTGCCGGATTCTCCGCACACCGGCTTCGGTTACATCAAGTCCGGTGCCGCCCTCGATGCGCAGTCCTATGCACTCGAGGCCTTCGTCGAGAAACCGGATCGTGAAAAGGCAGCGGCCTATCTGGCCAGCGGCGGCTATTTCTGGAACAGTGGAATCTTCTTGTTGCGGGCGCGGCGCTGGCTGGAACTCATCGCGCAGTTTCGCCCGGATATCGCCGAGGCGGTTCAGCTTGCGTACACGCAAGGGCAGCGCGATCTGGATTTCTTCCGTGCAGACCAGGCGGCGTTCGAGGCCTCGCCTGCGGATTCGATCGATTATGCAGTCATGGAACCCCTGTCCAGGATCCCCGGGGAATGCCTGGTCGTGCCACTCGATGCCGGCTGGTCGGATATCGGGGCCTGGGCGGCGCTGTGGGAGGTATTGGAACGTGACGACGCCGGCAACGCTTGCCACGGTGATGTCATCGTCTTCGATTCACATGACAACCTCCTGCACGGCCAGGAACGCATTGTGGCGGCAGTCGGCGTCAAAGACCTGATCGTGGTGGAGACCTCCGATGCCGTTCTGGTGGCGCATAAGGACCATGCCCAGGACGTGAAGAAAATCACCGAGCAATTGGATGCGAAGGGCCGCTGCGAGAGCGAATTTCATAGGCGCGTACACCGCCCCTGGGGATCGTTTGAGGGCATGGACCAAGGTGAGCGCTTCCAGGTCAAGCGTCTTAGCGTGAAACCCGGGGCCTCGCTTTCTTTGCAAATGCACCACCATCGCGCGGAGCACTGGATCGTCGTCAGTGGCACTGCGCGGGTCACATGCGATGACAAGGTGTTTCTGCTGTCGGAGAATCAGTCCACCTATATCCCGATCGGCATGCGCCATCGTCTCGAGAATCCAGGTGCTATCCCGCTCGAGATCATCGAGGTGCAGTCTGGATCCTACCTTGGAGAAGACGACATCGTGCGCTTTGAAGACGCCTATAATCGCGCCGGCAAGACCGATTGATTTGGCAGCCTCGGACTTAAGAGCGTTTGGCTGCAAATCCCTGGACAACGGGTAGGCTGCGACAACGCAGCGTATCGCACGGAACCAGAGCTTGTTCCATGCATGCGGCTTTCGGCTGACAATGCTGCGCTGACCGAGTTCTCGCCGCCGATCTTTTCCGCTATGCTTTGCCGCCTTTTGTGATCGCTCGGCGAGCGGGGTGCGACTATGGGTTTCAAGTGCGGTATCGTCGGTCTGCCCAATGTGGGTAAGTCCACCCTCTTCAACGCCTTGACCAAGGCGACTATCGCCGCCGAGAACTACCCCTTCTGCACTATAGATCCGAACATCGGCGTAGTGCCGCTGCCTGATCATCGCCTGGATGTGCTGGCAGAGATCGTCAAGCCGCAGAACGTGATTCCAACCAGCATGCAGTTCGTCGATATCGCCGGCCTTGTTGCGGGCGCCTCCAAGGGCGAGGGGTTGGGCAACAAGTTTCTGGCCAATATCCGTGAAACCGACGCCATCGCCCAGGTTGTACGATGCTTTCACAATGACGACATCGTGCATGTCGCCGGCAAGGTGGATCCACTGTCCGATATCGAGGTCATAAACACCGAACTAGCCCTGGCCGATCTGGAGTCGGTGGACAAGGCACTGCTCAAAGCCGAGAAGTTGGTAAAGACCGGCGACAAGAAGGTGCTCGCGTGGCGTGATCTATTGACACGCGTGCGGGATGGGCTCGATCAAGGGCGACCGGCGCGAGCCATGGACTTGAGCGACGAAGAAGGCCTCGAGTTGCGCGATCTGCACTTGCTGACGATCAAGCGAACGCTTTACATTGCCAACGTCGACGATGACGGCTTTGAGAGCAATCCCTACCTCGACGCCGTGCGCGCCTTCGCCGAACAGGAGGGGGCCCCCGTGGTGGCTGTGTGTGCGGCCATCGAGGCTGAGCTTGCGGACTTGGAAGACGAAGACAAGGCCGAGTTTCTGGCCGAAATGGGGCTTTCGGAACCAGGCTTGGATCGTGTGGTGCGCGCCGGTTACAGTCTGCTGCATTTGCAGACTTATTTCACCGCCGGTGTCAAAGAGGTGCGCGCCTGGACGATACCTACCGGTAGCACGGCGCCGCAGGCGGCCGGCGTGATCCATACAGATTTCGAACGTGGCTTCATTCGTGCCGAGGTCATCGCCTACGACGATTTTGTTGCCTGCAACGGTGAGCATGGGGCCAAAGAGGCCGGTAAGCTGCGCCTCGAGGGCAAGGACTACGTGGTTCAGGACGGCGACGTGATCCATTTTCGCTTCAACGTCTAGCCTCGGATCTCACCGTTTTTCGTCGCGAGGGTGTCGATACGCCGGCATGGCGGGACGCACGCAGTGAAAGACGGTGAAGGCGTAGTCGACACTGCGTCTATGCGGCTGTAGCGAGTACGCCCCGTCAGGACGAGTGTATCGCCGCTCGCAGCAGGAAATCGGTGAGATTTGCAGGCTGATAGCGCACCTCGGCCGATGCCGGCATGGCCCAATGCCGCTCAATTGACAATTCGCGCGGCCAGCCGCTATAGTCTCGCGCCTCATTTGGCAAGGTAGCTCAGCTGGTTAGAGCACCGCACTCATAATGCGGGGGTCGGCGGTTCAAGTCCGCCCCTTGCTACCATCGCTCATGGGACCCCAGGCCTATAGGATTGCGGTTCTGGTTGTGCATCTCTCTTCTTTTGCCACAGGCCGGTCGCGTATTGGGCGGGGGTGGTGTTTCCCTGGTTCAGCGAGTCGGTGAAACTTTCCAGGACTAGCGCCGGTCCAAATTTCCGGGCAAGATGCCCATGCAACGAACATGAGTTCGTTGAGACTCCCCTTGGTGATTGGCCGATGCTCTGTCACAGAGCATCGGCCTATTTTTTTGTGCGGTATCGGTGCGTTTCCCTGGCCCGAAGGCGCTACTATGCTGCGGTATGCAACCCCTGCTTGCCAAAATCCCATGAAAATATAATATTTTCAATTACTTAAATATCGGCCTATCGGGTGCCTCCGATAGCGGCTGGGCGTTGACCCGTCAGTAGAGAATCGAACCGACAGAGGCGAGAGAAGATGAAACCTACCGCGAACAGCGCATCCCCGCTGGTGCTACCGTTGTTGTTGCTGCCTGCTGGTGCATTGGCGGAGGATGCCGCGATCAGTGCCGCAAACACCGCCTGGATACTTACTTCCACTGCATTAGTATTATTTATGACCCTCCCGGGTCTCGCGCTTTTTTACGGCGGCCTGGTGCGCAGCAAGAACGTGTTGTCTGTACTGATGCAATGCTTCGGGATCGCCGGGATTGTCTCCCTGTTGTGGTTGATCGCCGGCTACAGCCTGGCGTTCGGGGAAGGCAACGCATGGATAGGCGACTTGAGCAAGGTCATGCTCTCGGGTGTCACGAGATCGAGTCTGTCCGGTGATATCCCCGAGTCTCTGTTCATGTTGTTTCAGATGACATTCGCAATCATCACGCCCGCGCTGATAATCGGTGGCTTCGCCGAACGCATGAAGTTCTCGGCGATGCTTTTGTTCAGCGCATTGTGGCTTTTTCTGGTGTATGTGCCCATTACTCACTGGGTGTGGGGCGGAGGTTGGCTGGGCGCAATGGGCTTGTATGATTTCGCCGGCGGTACGGTCGTGCACATCACGGCCGGTGTGGCGGCCCTCGTCGCGGCGCTCGTGCTCGGACCACGGCGCGGTTTTCCCGAGACCGCGATGCCGCCGCACAACATGACAATGACCGTCATGGGAGCCGGCATGCTTTGGGTGGGATGGTTCGGTTTCAACGGCGGCAGCGCCCTGGCGGCCAATGGTGATGCGGCAATGGCGATGCTCGTCACCCACATCTCGGCTGCGGCCGGCGCCTTGTTGTGGATGGCCATGGAGTGGCTGAAGTTTGGCAAGCCCAGCGCGTTGGGTGCGGTCACAGGTATGGTCGCCGGTCTGGGCACCATCACCCCGGCATCGGGATTCGTTGGCCCAGGAGGTGCCCTCGTGATCGGTACGCTTGCCGGTATCGTCTGTTTCAACGCCACCATGTTCATGAAACGGGTGCTCAAGATCGATGATTCGCTCGATGTGTTCCCGGTGCACGGCGTCGGCGGAATGCTCGGCACCGTGCTGGCTGGCGTGTTCGCGTCAACCGGCCTCGGGGTATTCAGCGGTTATGGATTCGCCGACGGCATCAGCGGAATGGGCGGTCAGGTCTATGTACAGTTGGTCGGCATAGGGGCGACCGTCGCCTTCACGGTGGTGGTGACTTACCTCATCTTGAAGGTCGTCGGTGCCTTGATCGGTCTGCGGGTGGCGGAGGACCAAGAGACTGAGGGCCTGGATATCGCACTGCACGAGGAGCGAGGCTACGACCTGTCCTGATCTGTACGGCGTTTGTCTGTGCCAGGGTCAGGAGGCGGTCTACCAGGGTCAGGAGGCGGTCTACCAGGGTCAGGAGGCGGTCTAAGAGATCTCTTGGCCCTCTGCTGGGTCACTTTTGCAGCGCATACCCAGCGATAAAATCATCGCCGCTGCAGCGGCCTGCGAAACTGGTCGGAGTGAAAGGATTCGAACCTTCGACCCCCGCCTCCCGAAGGCGGTGCTCTACCAAGCTGAGCTACACTCCGAAGTGGTTCGTGCGTCAGAACGATCGTTCCACCGAGAAATCGGCAACAGCGGCCAGGGCGCTGCAGAACGCCGATGCGGGCAATGCATCCAGCGCCCTTTTCGCGAGCTCTGCCTCCCCGGCGGCAAGCCGTAAAGTGTAAGCGATCGCATCTGTCGATTCAATTGCTGCGATGACTTCCGGCATGCGGTCCGAGCCGCCATGTTCAATGACGTCGCGCAGCATGTCACGGGTTTTAGGGACGCTCTGCTCGATCGCTCGAAGCAGGGGCAGTGTCGGCTTGCCCTCCGCCAGATCATCGCCAAGGTTCTTGCCAATGTCGCTGCCCGATGAACCATAGTCGAGCGCATCATCGATCATTTGAAAAGCCATCCCCAGATGGTGACCATAGATGCCCAGCGCCGCCTCCGTAGCTTCGTCGCTGCGGGTGATAATTGCCGCGAGACGCGCCCCGGCTTCGAACAACGTCGCGGTCTTGCGTGCGATCACCTCACGGTAACGCTGCTCGTCGGTGTCAGGGTCGTTGCAGTTGAGCAGCTGCAAGACCTCGCCCTCGGCGATCCGGTTGGTCGCGTGTGCCATGACGTCCATGACGGCCATGGAGTCCACGGAGACCATCATTTCGAATGCGCGGGAATAAAGGAAATCACCAACCAGCACACTCGCCGCATTGCCCCAGACGGCGTTCGCGGTATCACGGCTGCGGCGCTGCTCAGAGTCGTCGACCACGTCGTCGTGCAGCAGCGTCGCGGTGTGTATGAACTCCACGACGGCGGCAAGTTCGACGTGCGCGGAACCCTGATAACCCAGTGCCCGCGCGGCCAACAGGACAATCATCGGCCGCAGGCGCTTGCCGCCGCTGTTGACGACGTAATGTCCGATCTGGTTTATCAGGACCACGTCGGATCTGAGTCGGTCGAGGATCAGGGCGTCCGTGGCCTTGAGGTCATCCTCGATCAACTCGCGGATACTGGAAAACTCCATAGGGGGCTGGACTTAGAGGACAGAAGGCTGGCGGGCATCCTAGGGAAGCGCCTTTCTTCCTGTCAAGCCGGTCTGACATCGTCGCAGGCCCCCCTCGGGGCGGTCAGAAGGTTGACGATCTGCCTGCAGATCGCTACTATCCCGCGTCTTTCCGCCGGCGCGAAAGCCGGCCAGTCGCCAAATTGATCGCAGGAGAATCGTCGGCCATGTATGCGGTAATCCAGACCGGGGGCAAGCAATATCGGGTTGCTCAAGGGTCGACGCTGAAAGTCGAAAAGATCGACGCCGCCGAGGGCGCCAGCGTAGAGCTGGACAGGGTCCTGATGATCGCCGATGGCGACGACGTGCAGGTCGGGACACCTTACCTTTCAGGTGGGAAAGTTACCGCGACGGTGAAATCGCACGGTCGGGGAAGCAAGGTGACGATCATCAAATTCCGTCGCCGGAAGCACCAGATGAAGCGCCAAGGGCACCGCCAAGCCTTCACCGAAATCGAGGTTACCGGCATCACGGCCGGTTGAAGGAGATCCAGCATGGCACACAAGAAGGCAGGCGGTAGCTCCAAGAACGGCCGCGATTCAGAATCCAAACGCTTAGGCGTAAAGGTCTTCGGCGGTCAAGTCATAACTGCCGGCGGCATCATCATGCGACAGCGCGGCACCCGCGTGCATGCCGGCGACAATGTGGGTCTAGGCAAAGACCACACCCTGTTCGCGAAGGCAGACGGAGTAGTTCGCTTCGAGACCAAAGGGCCAAAAAGCCGTAAGTTCGTGAGCGTCGAACCGGCCTGATCCGCCGCTCCAAGCCCCGTGGTGCGATTAAGGCCTCGTCCCTCGACGGGGCCTTTTTCGTTACACCGAAGGTTATCGGAGTGGCAGCGCAGGACAAGCAACCATGAAATTCGTCGATGAGGCAGTGATCAAGGTCGAGGCCGGTGACGGCGGCAATGGCTGTGTCAGCTTTCGGCGCGAAAAGTTTATCCCGAAAGGCGGTCCCGACGGCGGGGACGGGGGAGATGGCGGCGACGTGATCCTGGTCGCCGACAGCGGGCTCAACACCCTGGTCGATTTTCGCCACCAACGCTTGCATCGGGCTGAGCGTGGCCAAAACGGCATGGGGCGGCAGATGACCGGAAAGAAGGGGGAATCGCTGCGCATCCGTGTGCCGACCGGCACGCGGGTGCATGATGCCGATACTGCAGAGCTTCTCGGAGAGGTCCTGAATCAGGGCCAAGTGCTCCTGGTGGCGCGCGGCGGTCATCACGGCCTTGGCAATGTCCATTTCAAGAGCAGCACCAATCGAGCGCCACGGCAGGCTACTCAGGGCACCCCCGGGGAGCGGCGCACCCTGCATCTCGAGCTGGTGCTGTTGGCCGACGTCGGTCTGCTCGGGCTGCCGAACGCCGGAAAATCAAGTCTGATCCGGGCGCTGTCGAGCGCGCGTCCGAAGGTCGCGGATTATCCGTTTACGACGCTGTATCCGAATCTGGGCGTGGTGCGGGCAGGAACCGATACGAGTTTCGTGATTGCCGACATACCTGGCCTCATCGATGGCGCCGCGGAGGGCGCTGGCCTGGGCATCCAGTTTCTGAAACACCTCGGGCGCACGCGCCTCCTACTGCACGTGGTCGATATCGCGCCAAACGACGGTTCTTCGCCGTCCGATGCGGTGCGCAGAATCCTCAACGAGGTCGAAAAGTTCGGACACGGCCTGGCCGAGCGCGAACGTTGGCTGGTGCTCAGCAAGAGTGACCTGCTGGACGACAACGACTTGGCGCAGCATAAGGCGGCATTGCTAAGGGAACTGAACTGGCATGGTCCGGTTTTCGCGATCTCGTCTGTCTCCCGCCAAGGCCTGGATGCCCTTGTCCTGGCACTGGCGCGCCGTCTTCAGGCATTGCGTGACGCCGACCGACAGGTACAGACCCACGCAGACGCGGAGGAAGAGGCGTACGATCCGCTGAAGTGAAGACGATGCGTGAATCCATAGCCGCCAGCCGCCGCTGGGTGATAAAGATCGGCAGTGCACTGATCACCGCCGATGGCACCGGACTGGACCGCGACAGGCTGCGTGATTGGGTCGATCAGATAGCGGACCTGATTGTGGCAGGCAACGAAATGGTGATCGTGTCGTCTGGCGCCGTTGCCGAAGGAATGAAACGCATGGGCTGGATACGGCGTCCGGGCAGTCTTCATGAGCTTCAGGCGGCCGCGGCGATTGGCCAGATGGGTCTTGTCCAGGCCTGGGAGAGCTGCTTTCAACGGCGCGGCCTGCACACCGCGCAGGTTCTGCTCACCCACGACGATCTTGCAGACCGCAAGCGCTACCTGAATGCCCGCAGCACGCTGCGCGCACTGGTCGGTTTCGGCGTCGTACCGGTGATCAATGAAAACGACGCAGTGGCGAATGACGAACTGCGTCTCGGAGACAACGATACCCTGGCCGCACTGGTCGCCAACCTGATCGAGGCGGACCTGTTGGTGCTGCTGACGGATCAACAGGGGCTTTACGACGCCGATCCGCGGTTCCATCCCAGTGCGAGCCTGGTGTCTCATGCGAAGGCCGGTGACAGTGCCCTGGATGGTATGGCCGGTGGCGGTGGCCTACTCGGTCAGGGCGGGATGCAGACGAAGGTCCGGGCGGCGCGACTTGCCGCGCGATCCGGGGCGGCTACGCTGATCGCCAACGGCCGCAGCGATGGCGTCCTGCGGCGTCTCAAGCTCGGCGAAGAGATCGGTAGTCTGCTCACGCCCTCGCAAGCGCCCGATGTGGCCCGCAAGCGCTGGCTAGCCGGTCAGCTGCAAATCAAGGGTCGCCTGGTGCTCGACGCCGGCGCAGTTCGGGTACTGCGCGAATCAGGACGTAGTCTTTTGGCGGTTGGGGTTAAAGGGGTTCATGGCGATTTTCGCCGCGGTGAAATGGTGGTCTGCACCGACGAAGACGGGCGCGAGTGCGCAAGGGGACTGGTCAATTACAGCGCGGTTGAGGCGCGACAGATCCAGGGGCATCCATCGAGCGAAATCGAGCGAATCTTGGGTTACGTCGATGAGGATGAGCTGATTCATCGCGACAATCTTGTGATCACTAAATAAATTGTACCGCCCCGTCAGGGCGAGGGTATCGGGGGCCGCAGCAGCAAATCGGTGAGATATGCAGGCTTGTCCCGCGGGGTATTAAAAAACCCCGCGCGCGTCCCTACGCTTGGGGTTCAGGTGTCGTCAGGCTAGGTTGGCAAACTCTGTGGTCCCTGCGGCGCCTCCTTGCGCAGATCGCGATCCTTCGCGTCCTTATTGACGACGGTCTCATGTTGCCACAGGTCGCGCTCGTGGGAACATGATCTAAATCTGTTGTCGCTGTAGGAAAAGTCCTACAGCCCATCCGCGGATCGCTGCAGAGCAAAAAAAACCGACCACCGGCCGGTTGTTTTGCCGCCGCTTCCGAACCCTGTCAGAGTGCGCGAATCTTGGCGTTGAGTCGGCTCTTGTGACGTGCGGCTTTGTTCTTGTGAATCAGACCCTTAGTCGCCAGGCTGTCGAGCAGTGGCGTTGCCGATTTCAGCGCGTCTGTGGCGGCGGCCTTGTCGCCGGCCTCGATAGCCTTTACGACCTTTTTGATCTCCGTGCGCATCTCGCTGCGGCGACCGGCGTTGCGTTGGCGGCGCTCCTCGGACTGGCGCGCGCGTTTACGGGCTTGGGGGGTGTTGGCCAATTCTAAACTCCTGAGGATGACGAGCATTCTCGAAAGACGCGCGATTATCTAGATCTGGACCCTTGGTGTCAAGCCGTGGGGACCGCAGCCAGCTGGGGGCCGTGCCACTATAATCGCGCCTTTGCGGAGGATCGCATCCTGTCACTGTTCAAGTCCCTTTCCACCGTAGGCGGCTACACTCTGCTGTCCCGCGTGCTGGGTTTCGTGCGCGATCTGGTGTTCGCCCAGGTGTTTGGCGCCAATGCGCAGACCGACGCATTTTTCGTGGCTTTCAAGATCCCGAATTTCCTGCGCCGTCTGTTCGCCGAAGGGGCCTTCGCGACCGCCTTCGTCCCGGTGCTAACCGAATATCGGACCCAGCGTGATCTCCGGGAACTGAAGGATTTCATCGACCATATCGCCGGTGCACTCGGCCTGGTGCTATTGATTCTGTCACTGATTGGCGTAGTCGCCGCCCCGTTGATCGTCTCGTTGTTCGCCTTCGGCTGGGTGATCGACAGTGAAGCCACCAAGCTCGCGTTGGCAGCTGAAATGCTCCGTCTGACGTTTCCTTATCTGTTCTTCATATCGCTGACCGCGTTTGCCGGCGGCATCCTGAATGCGCACGACCGCTTCGCTGTGCCGGCCTTTACGCCCGTTCTGCTGAATGTCTGCCTGATCGCGGCGGCCTTGTGGCTGGCACCGCAGATGGACGAGGCGATCGTGGCCCTGGCATGGGGGGTGCTGCTGGCCGGTATCACCCAGTTCACCTTCCAGCTACCGTTCCTGGCGCGCCTGAAGCTGTTGCCGCGTCCGCGCCCGGGCTTTCACGATCCCGGCGTTAGACGCGTGCTCAAGCTCATGGTGCCCGCGTTGTTTGCCGTGTCGGTGACCCAAATCAATCTGATGTTCGACACCATCCTGGCCTCTTTTCTGGTCTCCGGCAGCATTTCCTGGCTGTACTACTCCGACCGTCTGGTGGAGTTCCCGCTCGGTGTGCTCGGCATCGCGCTGGCCACGGTGATTCTGCCGCGCCTGTCGCGGCGGCAGGCCGAGGCAGCGCCCCGGGCGTTCAGTCTGACCCTGGACTGGGGGCTGCGCATGACCCTGGTCTTCGGTGTCCCGGCTGCGGTCGGGTTGATGGTGCTGGCCGGGCCCATGATCGCGACCTTGTTTCAGTCCCAGGTGTTCGACGCGCGGGATGTGTTGATGGCGCAGCGCAGCCTTATGGCCTATGCGCTCGGCCTGCAGGCCTTCATTCTCATCAAGGTACTGGCGCCCGGCTTCTACGCGCGTCAGGACACGGCGACGCCGGTGAAGATCGGGGTGATCGCCATGGTTGCCAACATGGCGCTCAACCTGGCGCTGATCTTCCCTCTCAAGCATGCTGGCCTGGCCCTGGCCACCAGCCTTGCGGCCTATCTGAACGCCTTTCTCCTGATGCGGCACCTGCGACGCGACGCGGTCTATTTGCCCTGCAGCGGGTGGTCGCGCCTGATTGCGCAGGTGGCGGGCGCGGCGTTGTTGATGGCCGGTCTGCTGGCCTGGCTGTCCCCTGAGCTGGGCGCCTGGAGCGAAGCAGCACGTTGGACGCGCGTCGTCTGGCTCGGTGGCTTGATCACGCTCGGCGCGGCGATCTACGGTGTCGCCCTGCTGACGTTCGGCCTGCGCCCGCGGGATCTGCTGGAGCATAGTGTCCGGGAGGCCGACTGATGCTGCGGCTGCTCTGGCTGAGCGCGCTGGTGGTCGTCGCCGATCAGATCAGCAAGTTCTGGATCATGGCGCGCTTCGAAGATTACGAGGTGCTGACGATCTGGCCCGTGTTCAACCTGACATTGGTCTATAACACGGGCGCCGCATTCAGCTTTCTGAGCGATGCCGGGGGCTGGCAGCGCTGGTTCTTTATCGTTGTCGGCGTCGTCGTTTCGGCGGTGATGGCGGTCTGGCTCGGCCAGCTGCATCGCGAAGAGCGCCTGACCGCTTACGGCCTGGCACTGGTGATCGGCGGTGCCGTCGGCAACCTGATCGACCGCATCTGGTTGGGCAAGGTCGTCGACTTCCTGCAGTGGCATTGGCAGGAGTGGTACTGGCCGTCGTTCAATCTGGCAGACAGCGCGATCACTGTCGGTGTGGTGCTTCTGCTGATCGACGGTCTGTTCGGCCAGCGCCGTCGAGATGGCTAGATCCGTCAGAAAATTCCTACGTCGATTGCAGAATTCTGCCACTGCACGCGCGCCGCGAGACCGGCAATATGCTTTGCACCACCATCAGGGACGAGACTGTTCGCACAGGACGTGCCGGACGACAAGGACGTCGCGGGACCCAGGATGGGTCGACATCGGGCCTCGGTGGCAATACCCGACAACAGGGACTGTTGTCGGGTATTTCTTTTTGCCTCGCCCCCAGTGCGTGGATCGTGCCGGCCCGGGGTCAAACCGATATACTCGACCGCTTATTTCGGTTGATTGGTCGAGTCGGTGCTATTAATCCGCGGGCTGCACAATTTGCGCACGGCGCATCGCGACTGCGTCGCCACCATCGGAAACTTTGATGGCGTGCATCTCGGGCATCAGGCGGTGCTGTCGGCGCTCAAAACGCGCGCGGCAACCGCCGGTATGCCATCGCTGGTCATCACCTTCGAGCCGCAGCCGATGGAGTTCTTTCTCCCGGAGCAGGCTCCTGCGAGACTGACCCGCCTGCGCGAAAAGCTCGAGGCCATCGCAGCCTGCGGCATCGATCGCGTGTTGTTGATCCGATTTGACGAACGGTTCGCTGCGATCGAGGCGCGCGATTTCGTCAATCAGGTCCTGGTCGAGCAGCTGGGCATTCGTTATCTGTATGTCGGAGACGATTTCCGGTTCGGTAAGGCGCGCGTCGGCGATTTCGCACTGCTTCTACAGATGGGCGACGCCCTTGGGTTTGGCGTGGAGAGCCTGGACACGGTGAGTGACGACGGCGTGCGTATCAGCAGTACGCGCGTGCGTGAGGCGCTGGAACAGGGTGACCTGGCACACGCTGAGCGCTGCCTTGGCCGACGCTACCGCATCTGCGGGCATGTTGGGCATGGTAACGAACTTGGCCGTACCATTGGGTTTCCAACCATGAACGTGCCGCTATTGCGGCGTTCGACCCCGCTGCGCGGTGTATTTGCGGTACAGGTTCAGAGAGTGACGGATCGACCTTTGCCTGGTGTGGCCAACATCGGCAATCGACCGACGCTCGAGGGCGACGATCGCTTCCTGCTCGAGGTCCACCTGTTCGATTACGCCGGAGATTCTTATGGTTGTCATGTCGAGGTGGATTTCATCGCACGCATTCGCGACGAGCAAAAATTTGTGTCTTTCGATGCGCTGCGCGAGCAGATTCAGCGTGACGTCCAGCGAGCCCGTGAGATTCACCGTCTGGATTCGGCACGCCAGCGTCAATCCGTGTGAATGGCTCGTCCGACCGCGCTATCGCAGGCAACCGACTTCTTTTTCTCAGACACCGGGTCTTAGTCCGTGAGCAAAGATTACAAGGACACACTGAACCTTCCGAAGACTGCGTTTCCGATGAAGGCCAATCTGGCCCAGCGAGAACCGGCGATGCTGAAGCATTGGGAGGCCATCGATCTATATCGCAAGGTCCGCGCGGCCTGCGAGGGCCGCGACAAGTTCGTGCTGCACGACGGACCGCCCTACGCCAATGGTGAGATCCATATAGGCCATGCAGTCAACAAGGTTCTGAAGGACATTATCGTCAAGAGCCGCACGCTGGCAGGCTTCGATGCGCCCTATCTCCCGGGTTGGGACTGCCATGGCCTGCCGATTGAACTGCAGGTCGAAAAGAAGGTCGGCAAACCCGGTCGCAAGGTCAGTGCCGCCGAGTTCCGGATGGCCTGCCGCACCTATGCCGCGACGCAGGTCGACAAGCAGCGCATCGATTTCAAACGCCTGGGCGTGCTGGGTGATTGGGAGAATGCCTACCTGACAATGGATTTTTTCCAGGAGGCGGGGATAATCCGCGCCCTCGGGCGCATTGCAGAGCGCGGCCACATCAGCAAAGGCTCGAAGCCGGTCCACTGGTGTACCGAGTGTGGGTCGGCGCTGGCTGAGGCAGAGGTCGAGTATAAGGAGAAGGAATCTTTCGCCATCGACGTCCGCTTTCGTGCCGTCGATCAGGACGCCTTTGGCGCCCGCTTCACCAGCACGGAGGATGGCCCTGGCCATGGTGAAATCTCTGTGGTGATCTGGACCACGACGCCGTGGACCCTGCCGGCCAACCAGGCGGTGGCCTTGAATCCAGAGTTCGAGTACGTCCTCGTGCAGATTGCGGCAGAGCGGCTGGTGCTGGCCGAGGGCATGCTCGAAAGCGCCATGCAGCGTTGGGGTATCGAGTATTTTCAGATTGTCGGACGCGCCGCCGGGGCGTTGTTGGAAGGTCAGCTCCTACACCATCCCTTTTACCATCGCCAGGTTCCCGTGGTCTTGGGAGAGCACGTGACCCTGGAGGCGGGTACCGGCGCCGTGCATACCGCGCCCGGCCATGGCCTTGATGACTATATCGTCGGTCAGCGCTACGGGCTACCGGTCGACAACCCGGTTGGTGGAAACGGCTGCTTTGTGGCCGGCACGCCGCTATTCGAAGGCGAACAGGTATTCAAGGCCAATGACCATGTGATCGCAGTGCTCGAGGAGCACGGGGCGCTGATCCAGTCGGCCAAATTCACCCATAGCTACCCGGTGTGCTGGCGGCACAAGACGCCGATCATCTTTCGCGCCACGCCGCAGTGGTTCATCTCCATGGAGCAGAACGGGCTGCGCGATGCTGCGCTCGCCGAGATTCGACGCGTGAAATGGACGCCGGACTGGGGCCAGGCGCGAATCGAGGGGATGGTCGAGAACCGTCCGGACTGGTGTGTGTCACGTCAGCGCACCTGGGGCGTACCGCTTGCGTTCTTCGTGCACAAGGACAGCGGCGAGCTGCATCCAGACACCGCGCGACTCATAGAGGAGGTTGCGCAGCGGGTCGAACAATCCGGTATCCAGGCGTGGTTCGATCTCGAGCCAGAAGACCTGCTCGGCGACGGGGCCCAGGACTACGACAAGGTCGCGGACACGCTCGATGTCTGGTTCGACTCCGGGGTAACCCATGCCTGTGTACTCGAGCCGCGCGCCGAACTGGTCAGCCCGGCCGATCTGTACCTCGAGGGCTCGGATCAACACCGCGGCTGGTTTCAATCCTCACTGTTGACTGGCGTGGCGATGAATGGCCATGCCCCCTACAAAGGCGTGCTGACGCACGGCTTTACGGTCGATGCCGACGGCAAGAAGATGTCGAAGTCGCTGGGTAACGTCGTTGCGCCGCAGACGGTGATGAAGACGCTGGGCGCCGACATCATCAGACTCTGGGTGGCCGCAACAGATTATCGTGGGGAGATGTCGGTCTCGGATGAGATCCTCAAGCGCACCGCCGATGCCTATCGGCGCATCCGCAATACAGTGCGCTTTCTGCTGGCCAATCTCGAGGGATTCGATCCAGCCCGGCATCGGGTGGCCGCTGCTGACATGATCGCATTGGATCAGTGGGCGGTGGGGCGCGCGCATGCGCTGCAGCGCGAGATCGCCCTTGCCTATGACGGCTACAATTTCCACCTCATCTACCAGAAACTGCTCAACTTCTGCGTCGCCGACCTGGGTGGCTTCTACCTGGATGTGATCAAGGACCGGCAGTACACCACGCAGGCGGACAGCCTTGCCCGACTCTCCTGCCAGACCGCAATGTTCCACATCGTCGAGGCGATGGTGCGCTGGATGGCCCCTGTGCTCAGCTTCACCGCCGATGAGATTTGGGGCTTCATGCCGGGTGCGCGTGCCGAATCCGTGTTCATGGAGACGTGGTACGAGGGCCTCTTTTTGCGTGAAGAGGGTCCGCTGGATGCCGCCGCGTGGGGACAGGTCATCAATGTCAAGACCGCAGTGGGGAAACAGCTCGAGTTGATGCGCAGGGAGGGTATCATTGGCTCGTCGCTGGATGCCGAAGTCGAGCTGTATTGCGATGAGCCGTTGTTGAGCGTGCTCGCTGCGCTGGGCGACGAACTTCGCTACGCGTTGATCACCTCGTATGCCAGCGTGGCTCGATTGGCCGATGCCTCGCTGCAGGCTATGGATACGGAAGTGAATGGACTCAAGATTGCGGCCTGGGCCAGCGAGCACGCAAAGTGCACGCGCTGCTGGCACCATCGCGAGGATGTCGGGCGCGATGCCGGGCACCCTGAGCTGTGTGGGCGCTGTGTAGAGAATGTCGCCGGCACCGGCGAGGTGCGGCGATTCGCCTGATGAACGCGGAGCGAGGTCACCGGGTGTCTGATGGCTGTCTGCATCCCGCTGCGGCCCCGTACGGTGCGACGCGCTTTAGTGGTGCGAGTCGCTGCGCCGAACCATCCCCGCTCAACCTCTAACTGGGTACCTGATCGACGGACAGATCGATGGAAATTGTGCATCACGGCGCCGTCGGTGGCGTTACCGGTTCTTGTCACGAGTTGCGGGTCGGCGAACGCGATGCGGTCTTGATCGACTGCGGGCTTTTTCAGGGCGCGGAGAACTCCGGTAAGGGGGCCAATGCGGTCGATCTGGCGATCGAGTTCTCGATCGAGCATGTCCGTGCGCTGATCGTGACCCATGTGCACATCGATCATGTCGGCCGGATACCCTATCTGCTCGCAGCAGGATTCACCGGTCCGATCTATTGTTCGCAGCCCTCGGCGAGATTGCTGCCTGTGGTCCTGGAAGACGCGCTGAAGGTCGGGGTGACCCGCAACAAACGCCTAATCGAACGGGTAATGCGGCGGCTGCAGCAGATAATCCGGCCGGTAGACTATGGCGCCTGGCAAACCATCGATGTGCGGGGCGTAACACCGCTCGCGGTTCAGTTCCGCCGCGCCGGGCACATCCTCGGATCGGCGTGGGTCGACTTTCGCTATGGGGCCGGGCCGGAGCAGCGCCACGTGATCTTTTCCGGCGATCTGGGTGCGACCGAGACACCGCTGCTGCTGCCGCCGGACCAGCCGGACAGCTGCGATATGTTGGTTATGGAAAGCACCTATGGTGATCGAAACCATGAGGGTCGAGCGCAGCGCCAGGCAGCGCTGGAAGACGTCATCCGCCACGCACTGAAGGACGCTGGCACGGTCTTGATCCCGGCCTTCAGTATCGGGCGTACCCAGGAACTCCTCTACGAACTCGAAGACATCCTGTACCGCAATCGAGGCAATGCGGCTGCACACGACCTGCCCTGGGGCGACCTGGAGATTGTGCTGGACTCGCCGTTGGCGGCGCGCTTTACCGATCTTTACCGCGCGTTGCGCCCCTATTGGGACGACGAGGCGAGGGGC
>JBATKF010000496.1:0-20789 GCA_049669185.1 Sedimenticolaceae bacterium
CCAGCCGACGGTAGCGCGCCGTCAGCCCGGGCCAGCGTTGCAGCGTGGCTTTTGTGCGTTGCTGGTTGAGCACGAACCAGTCACCGTTTGGCGGCACTGGCGGCACCGCGAGTGCTGCCAGCCACAGGTACAGGTCACGGTTGAGTTGTGCATCCGGCAGGCAGTCGATGCGCGCCGGCAGGCGCAGAAAGTCGTCGTCGCGCCAGGCCAGCGCGGTCTTTTCCTGGCTGCCCGCAACACGCTGCAGCCACGATCGCCGGGCGCGATTCTCGATCTGCTCGGCATTGCTGATCTGCAGCCCGCCGTCACCGCCGAGCGCGCGGAAGAACACCGCGACCGTCTTTTCGACCTCGGCCAGGTTCACCGCGGCCTGCGGAAAGTTGTTGTCCGCCAGGCGTGTGATCAGGCGGTGCCACAGCGCGCCGACGTGCTCTTCCATGTCAGCCTCCCCCCGCCAATGTCGAATCCGACATGGCCAGCGGACACCGTTGGTCATCGGCGCGGACCTGTCGCGGCCGCCCGCTGACCGTCGGCAGGGCATCAGCACCGTTGACCCAACGCAGCAGACTGTGCGCCGGATCGCCACCCTGCACCGTGGTGCAGGCCGAGATGCATTGTGCACACTCGGTACAGGTGAACATCTTGCGCTTGATGGTGCGGGGCTTGAGGCGCATCGGGCAGACGTTGTCGCAGGCATTGTTGCAGGCGTGACAGCTGCCTGCCCGGGCACGGTCGAAGCCAACCACCATGGCCCGGTCATTGCCCATCCAGCTCAGACTCTGAAACAGGCCGACGGCACAGCCGAAGCGGCAGAACAGGTGACGCGCGAGCAGGAACTCGATGCTGAAGGCCGCGGTCGCCACACCGATGAACAGGCCTTGGCGCAGGGTCAGCTGACCGCTCACCAGGTTGCCGTAGACCTCCGCCGGCGGCAGCAAGTAGGTCAACAGCGCGACCGCCCAGAGCGCGGCGAAAAAGAACACCGCGAGCAGCGTGGGCAGCCAGTACCAGCGGTTGGGACGCTGCAGCGAGCCATCGGCCTGGCGCTGCGGCAGCGGTCTGCGTTCCCAGATGCTGGGACGGCCACTGGCGCGGCGCATCAGGCCGTTGATGGTCTCGACCACCGAGAAGTGAGGGCACAGCCAACCGCAATACAGCCGGCCGAAACGCCATGCGATCCACAACAGCAGTGCGGCGGTGCCGAACAGCGGAACGAAGCCGCGCCAGAACAGGTTGAATACCGCCCCAGCGGCACTGCCCTCGCCCGTGATCAGCGCATCGATGCCCAGGGTCCAGTCCATGCCGAGCAGCACGGCGTGCCCTCGCGTCAGGTCGAAACGCAACAGGTCCAGCGGCGGCGCGAGCACGAACAGGCCGAAGAAGCCGATCTGAAATACGCGTCGCCGGCGCTGCAGGGTGTCCGCGGTCATGGTGCTGCCGCCGTGCTACAGCCCGCCGGCAACGGTCGTCCGACCAGCGGGTAACGCCAGCACTGCCCGGCCATGGCCTTGGCCAGGCCGAGCGCGCCAAGCACCACCAGCAGCGAGTGCGCAAAGGTGAAATAGGTGATCACAACCACCCAGACATTGGGCCCGTCGTAGCCACCGAAAAACAGGATCAGGCCGTTGGCGACCACCAGCAGCACGCCGGCCCACAGGCTGGCCGCGACGGTCTGCGACAGGTGCGCAGCGGCCAGCGGTGGCGCCTGGTCCCTGTTGCGCCACCACAGGAACAGTAGCAGCACAAAGCCGAGTCCGGGTAGGATCAGCAGATTGGCCAGGTACAGGCTCTCGGCCGCGACCGCAGTCGCATAACCCTCGCCGAACTCATCCGAGGCTGGCATCGATCACTTCCGACAATGCAGCCAGGGTCTCCGGGTCGTCGCTGAGCGGTTCGACCAGCGCGGCGCGGCAGGCATCACGCAGGTCAAAGCCATCCTTGATCAGGGTCGCGGCGTACACCAGTAAGCGGGTCGATGCGGCCTCTTCCAGGTCGTGGTCCTTGAGCGCGCGCAACGCATTGGCGAGACTGATCAGGCGCTCACCGAGCTCACGGTCGATACCGGTCTCGCCCTGCAGTACCTCGAGCTCGAGCTGCGGCGAGGGAAAGTCGAAACTCATCGCCAGGAAACGTTGCCGGGTCGACGGTTTCATCCCCTTGAGCAGGTTCTGGTAGCCGGGATTGTACGACACCACCAGCATGAAACCGGGTGGTGCCTGCAGCGTCTCTCCGGTACGTTCGAGCGGCAGGATGCGGCGGTCGTCGGTCAGCGGATGCAGGACGACGGTCGTATCCTTGCGCGCCTCGACGATCTCGTCGAGATAACAAATCGCCCCTTCGCGAACGGCGCGGGTCAGCGGGCCGTCACTCCAGAACGTGCCGCTGTCACCGATCAGATGACGCCCGACCAGATCGGCCGCGGTCAGGTCGTCGTGACAGGCAACCGTGTACAGCGGTCGCTCGAGCTTGGCCGCCATGTACTGCACGAAGCGCGTCTTGCCACAGCCTGTCGGCCCTTTGATCAGTACCGGCAGACAGTTGCGCCAAGCGTTCTCGAACAAGGCGATCTCGTTGCCCTGCGGCCGATAGAAGGGCAGTTCCAGGTCGACGGGAGTAGGTTTTTCGTAGGGCATATGCATCAGCTTAGCCTCGATAAGTCAGAATGAATGCGGTCGCGATCAACGAACCCGGCAATACCAGCCAGATAATCACCACCCAGCGCCATGGACCGCGCACCTCGCGCAGCCCCATGAACCAGTCGCCGACCAGCCCCCCTTTGAGCAGGGCCAGCAGCAGCACGAACAGCGACAACCACAGGCCACTCAACCCCAGCGTGCCAACCGCCCAGGTGACCAGCGTGAGTAGTACCAGGCCGAGAAAGACCCAGGTGCAGGGCCGGACCAGCCGGCGCGATGAGTCCGGAGCGTTCATCGCATCACGTACACGAGTGGAAACAGGATCAGCCATACCAGGTCGACCATGTGCCAGTAGCTGGCACCGCTCTCGACACCGACATGGTCCTCACGGCTGTACCCGCCACCGCGCGCCTTCCATGCCACGGCCGCCAGGATCACCATGCCGAGGATCACGTGCAGAAAGTGAAAGAAAGTCAACGACAGGTAGAACATGTAGAACGTGTTGCTGCTCAGCGAAACACCGGCCCCCAGATGGTGTGCATACTCAGCGGACTTGACCAGTAAGAAAATGCCGCCCATGCCCAGCGCCGCCAACAACCAGCGTGCACAAATATCATTTGCACCCTCGCGTGCAGCGACCACGCCGCGCATAACGAAATAGCTCGACGTGAGCAACGCCAACGTATTGACCAGAGCCGCATCGCGGTTGAGCGTGGCCTGGTACTGGTTGAACAATTCGACATGGCTCATGCGAGTAAAGGCATACGAGGCAAAGAAGATCGCGAACACCAGCAGCTCGGCGAGAATGAAGATCCACAGCGCAAGGTCACCCGGCGGATAATCGGCACGTACCGGGGCCTCGCCGGCCTCGGTGATCGCGAGCATCACCCGATCGATACCATTTGAATCAATCGACGACATGCCAATCACTCACCGAAAAAAAACGCCAGCCTTGCAGACGATCGCGCGGCTGGCATCATCTGGGAGCGGACAGGACCGCCCGTTCAGAGATCCGGTGACGCACGCACACCTGCGTGCACGCGCGCCCCGCTCACTCGCATCACGCCGCAGATGACTCCGAGGGTGCAATCAGTTTAGCCTCCGGCTCACGGTTTCCGACGAAGTGACTCGCGATGTAAACGATCAGACCGATCAGGAACACCACGCCCGCGACCTCGCGCATCCAATAGAACAGCTCGATCTTTTCCTGAACGACCATGAAGGGCAGCGGATCGCTGCTGTAGCGCTGCAGGTAGGTCTGCAGGATGCCGGCACCGGTCAGAAATAGCGTGATGAACACCATCGACACGGTCATCAGCCAGAACGACCACATCTCCAGCACTTGCGAGCGGTTGCTCGCCGCTGCCTCACGTCCGCGCAGCATCGGCATCGCGTACGAGATCATGGTTAGTACGATCAGCACATAGGCACCATAGAATGCCAAATGGCCGTGCGCCGCCGTAATCTGCGAACCGTGCGTATAGTAATTGACCGGTGACAAGGTATGGAGGAAACCCCAGACGCCGGCACCCAGGAAGGCCATTACTGCAGTACCCAAGGCCCACAGCACGGCAGCCTTGTTCGGGTGGTTACGCCGCCGGCGGTTGACCATGTTGAATGCGAACACCGTCATCATGAAGAATGGGATCGGCTCCAGTGCAGAGAAGATCGAACCCCACCATTGCCAGTACTCGGGTGCACCGATCCAGTAGAAGTGATGCCCGGTACCGATGATGCCGGTGATCAGGGTCATCGCGATGATCACGTACAACCACTTCTCGATCACCTCGCGGTCGACACCCGTGACTTTGATCAGTACGAAGGCCAGGATCGAGCCCAGGATCAGCTCCCAGACGCCTTCCACCCATAGATGCACCACCCACCACCAATAGTACTTGTCCTTGACCAGGTTGTCCGGGTTATAGAACGAGAACAGGAAGAACACCGCCAGACCTACCAGACCGATCAATAGCACCAGGCTGACCACGGTCTTGCGTCCCTTGAGAATCGTCACACCGATGTTGTACAGGAATGCCAACGCCACGATCACGATACCGATCTTGGTAATGGTCGGTTGTTCGAGGAACTCGCGCCCCATGGTCGGCAGCAGCTCGTTTCTGGTCAACTCGGCCAGTGTTGCGTACGGCACCAGCAGATATCCAAGGACCGTCAAGGCACCCGCGATCAGAAAGATCCAGAACATGATCAGTGCCAACATCGGGCTATGCAGCTCGCGTTCGGCCTCTTCTGGCACGAGGTAGTACGAGGCACCCATGAATCCGAACAGCAGCCAGACGATCAACAGGTTGGTGTGCACCATACGGGCGACGTTGAACGGTATCTCGGGAAACAGAAAATCGCCGACTACGTACTGCAGCCCAAGGATCAGGCCAAACAAGACCTGGCCGACAAACAGCCCGATCGCGGCAATAAAATACGGTTTTGCAACCGCCTGTGATTTGTATTGCATGATTGTGCTCCTCAGCCCTGGATGTTCGGTGGCCAGTTGGCAGTATTGATGCCGGAGACGTACTCGAGAAAATCGGCGATGGCTTCAAGCTCTTCGGGCGTGAAGTTGAACTGCGGCATGCTGCGGCGCCCCGGGATACCGTCTTTCGGCCGGCTCATGATGAAGGCCTTGATCCCCTCCTTGCCACCGAGGCGCTGGAAGGCGTTGCCGAGTTCGGGCGCAAAGTACGCACCCTCACCCAACAGGCTGTGGCAACCGACGCAGTTGTTCTCCTCCCACAGCGCTTTGCCCGCCGAGACGGAGGCATTCAGCGCCGCTCGATTGTCGCGCTCTTCCCACGCGTTATGCGTATCGAAGGTAAGCGCAAGGAAGAGCAGAAAGAAAAACACGCTTCCACCGTAGAAGATGTTGCGTGCCATGGCCTTTGTAAAAGCCGTTGACATGGCCGGGACCTCCGTGGAGTTGATGGGACAGCGCCATTGCAAAACCAAAGTGATTGTTCAGCCTTGACTTTGGTCAAGCTGGAGACGTGACATTGCGTGAGGTCAAAGAGGGGTCTCGAAATTGGGCGGGTTATACAAAAAGAAATGCGGCACGGCGGTGCGCGGAAAAAGGAATGAAGGGCGACCTTGTTCTGCAATCTGCTCTGTGGGTATCAACCCCAGCGGGTAGCGAGCACTAAGAAGCTCTTCGCAGATCGCCAATATCTGTCCGTGAAGGACGACACCGCTGCCCAACCCCACTCACATGACCTAACCGTCGAGCCAGCCGGCGTCGGGCTCTATATTCGGGCTAATGGCTGGTGCCCGCCGAACGCGTAATCTTATTGTGCACGTTGTATTTTCCTGACGGCTTGACCATGGGGAGGCGTTTGCGCTCCTCGAGCGTTGCGCCATCATAGACAATCACCGCGCCATCGGGATCCCAGACGCTGAGCAGCGCATGCCTACCATCCTTGTCGAACTCGACGTGCGCTGCGGTCTTGCCGGGCGCCGGCTGCAAGGTCTCGACGATCTCGAGCGTTCGCTTGTCGATGATGTGCACCTTGTCTCGGTTGGGCCCAAAAAACACATCCACCCAGGCATACGGCGTGTTCTCGTGGCTGCGCATGAAGAAGCCCGGTCCCTCGGTCGGTATCCGCTTGATCGTCCTCCAGGTCTGCATGTCAATGATGCTGACCTCGCTCTTCTTCAGATGCGGCGTTGCGAGTATGGTGCGCCCCTGATACTCCCAAGTTATGCCGGAACCGAGGTGCGGCATGCCGTCGAGTTCGAGGTCGGCAATCTTTCGCCCGACGTCCAGATGCACAACCTGACCGTTCTTCGCATTGCGTGCGGCACCGATAACCAGCCTATACGACTGATCAAAGAAGAAGTCATCGAGATAATCGTCGAGACGGATCCGGCGCACCGGGAATCGGCCACCGGCCCGCGCTACACCCTCGTCCATACGGTAGTCATGCATTGGGCCGTTGTACACAGGCAGCCCCTCGTCCGCATAGTGGATCTCCCATACCTCCGGGATGTCCTTGAGCGCGGCAACAAAGCTGCGTCGCGGGCCGGCATCGTAGACCGCGCTGACACGCGAGCTTGCACCTTTGTCATCCTTGACCGGGATGACCTTGATCGGGCGCAGATCCGTCGTGTCGAGCAGTACCAGGCTGTGCGGCAGATAGTTGGCGACCATCGCGTACCGCCCATCGGCCGATATCGCGAGATTGCGCGTATTGATGCCGGCGCGTACCTCAGCGACGGTCTGCAGGCTCCACATGTCGAATTTGCTGATCCAGCCGTCGCGCGACGCGAAGTAGACGAAGCGACCGTCGGGCGAATATTTTGGGCCACCGTGCAGTGCAAAGTGCGTCTTGAAGCGGTGGATCGGCTCGAAGCTGTCGCCGTCGAGTATCGTGGCGTGATGATCACCGAGTTCGACGACGACAAACATGTTCATCGGGTCGGCATCGTGCAGCGGTCGCGCCGGGAGACTCTCAGCTACTACATGGATCTTTCTGCTAGCTTCGATCTGGCCCATTTCCCAGACCGGCGGCTCGGCCAGCGGGGTATACACATAGTCGACCAATGCGGTGATCTGCGGCTCGTCGAGAACATGGCCAAATGCTGGCATCTGGGAGGCCGGCCGGCCGTTGGCCACCGCATCGATTGCGGCAGGTCGCTTCAAGCGTTTGAGATTCTCAGGTAGTAACGCCGGACCCATCAGGCCCAAGCGCTCAACACCATGGCACTGCGCGCAATGCTGAGCGTACAGTGAGGGCGCGTCAGTCGCGTTGGCGAAGCCGCGCGACGCCAACAAGCACAATGCGGCAAGCAAGATCAGCTTTTTGGGCGTGCTGTGTTTCACTGAGGTTCCAGATCGATTCGGTAGGCTGCGTGGCAAGCGGTGCAGTTATTCATCAGGACGGCGAGCTCAGGCAGCGCCTGAGCGGTGTCGCCGAATTGCTCGATATTCAACGCCAACTCATCGAAGCGTGCATGGGTGTCAAACCCGAGCCGTTTGAATGCCAGCGGCAGCTTGCCAACCAAGCCGGGTGGCACCTGATGTTGGGACGCCGCGCCAACCCGTCGCGCTGCCTGCATGGCCGTGGTCGCGTCGCCGTCGGCGATCGATTGACTGATCTGCTGCAATGCCACCAGGAAGTCGCGCATCTCGGTTAACACCAGATCGCGCTCGCCGGGCGCGAGCAGAATCGCGGTACGGCCGTCGCTTGCCGGCAGGACCTGCCCTCGGATCACAAAGACGTAGACCAACGCGGCGATGATCAGCGCCAGCACAACGGTCAACGGACAACAGAGACGCCGCATCACGTGGCGCCTCGTGCCGCTGCCCGCCTGCGCCCGTCATAGGGACGCAGTTTGACTCGCTCACCGGATGGGATGACGCCGATCTCTTCATCACTCAGATAACAGCCCGGGTCCTCGGCCCAGGGGTTGCCGGTCAACTGCCAGGCCCGGGTACGGCTGTTGCCACCGCATATCGACAGGTGGCGGCATTGCGCACAACGGCCCTCAACCGGGCGGTCGGCTCGTTTCAGACCGGCCATCAGTGGATCGGATGTGTCCTCCCAGATGGCCGAGAACGGGCGTTCCTTGACCGAGCCTAGGTCGTAATCCCACCACATGGTGTCGGGATGGACCCTTCCGAGGTTGTCAATATTGGCGATGTTAACCCCGGACGAATTGCCTCCCCAGCGCTCCAACATCGTTTGCAGCCTTCCCCGCTGCTCGGGCCGGTGGCGTTCCACCCATTGCAGCAGGTAGACACCATCGGCGTCGTTGTTACCGGTCACGAACTCCTTGGCGTTCCCGCTGATGAGCTGGTTCCAGCAAGTCTCGAACAGCAGGTCCATCGCCGCACGCGTCATACGGTGGTGCGCATCGTCGCCACGGCTCTTGTTGCCGCGACCGGCATAATTTAGGTGTGACAGATAAAACTTGTCGAGCCTCTCCTCGTCGAGTAGGCGCAGCAGGTCCGGTAGGTCGCGTGCATTGTCCTGGGTCAGCGTGAAACGCAGGCCGACCTTGATGCCGGCATCTCGGCACAGACGGATCCCCCTGAGCGACTCATCGAAGGCACCGACCCGCCGCCGGAAACAATCGTGAACCTCACGCATACCGTCGAGGCTGACACCGACATAGTCGTAACCAACCTCGCGGATCTGTTCGATATTGTCTTCGCTGATCAACGTGCCGTTACTCGACAGCCCAACGTAGAATCCCATCGCCTTGGCACGCCGCGAGATCTCAAAGATGTCAGGCCGCATCAGCGGCTCGCCGCCGGAGAGTATCAGCACAGGCACACCGTAATCCTTGAGATCGTCCATGACGTCGAACACCTGTGCGGTCGACAGCTCGCCGGGAAAATCCTTGTCCGCCGAGGTTGCATAACAGTGCTTGCAGGTCAGGTTACAGCGCCGGATCAGGTTCCAGATCACCACTGGTCCGGTCGGTACGGCGACCTGGGGGCGACGCTGTGCGAGTTCCGGGTTGGCGAGTGCCTGAAGGTAGCGCGTCAGTCGAAACATGTTGGATTCCTCATGCCGCCAGCCGCAGGCCCGTCTTCTTCAAGACGGCGCTGCTGAATAGGACATCTTGGGCACGCACATCGTCACCGAGCGCCGCACGCAGGCGTGCCGTCTTGTCCAGCACCTCCTCGCGGTCCTGGCCATGTACCATCGCAAACAGGTTATATCGCCAGATTTCGGGATGGCGCGGCCGCTGATAGCAGTGACTGACAAAGTCCATCCTGCCGATCCGTTCACCGAGTTCCACCACTCGCTCGTCGGGAACATCCCAAACGGTCATGCCGTTGCCGCGCAGACCGAGCCGGTAGTGATTCGGCACCGCCCCGATACGGCGTATGACGCCGTCCCGCAGCATTTCACCGAGCGCCTCGATGAGCGTTCCGGGCTCCAGCCCGAGCTCAGCGCCGAGCTGCGCAAAGGGTTCAGCGACCACCGGCAACCCACCCTGGGTCGCGGCGACGATGCGCTGGTACACCGGCGGCACCGCAGACTGGTCACCCTTTGCTTGTGGCTGCCTTACAGGCACCGTGATGACTCGGCCGGCCTCATCCAACTCCAGCCAAAGCCCGAGGTAGAACTCACGCAGCTTCGGGAAATCGTAGACCGGCAGCCCAGTGACAGACTCGATATCGGCGAGGCATTCGGCCACCCCTTGCGGGCGTTCGCTGGCGACGACGAACCACATATTGAGCTTGTGGTCCCGTCGATAGTTGTGTGCCACCGCCGGCCGCCGGTTAACCTTTTCCACAACCCGATCAAAACGGGCTTCAGGCGCGCTCAGCGCCGCCAACGTCACGGCGCCACCGAGGCGGGCAGCATCGTACAACGGACCGAAACGGCTCAATATTCCGGCATCGAGCAGCTGTCGGACGGTATGGATCAGGACGGCCTCCTGCGCGCCGAGCTTTGCCGCGACACTATGAAAAGGTCTCTCGACAATTGGGAAACCGCCCTGAAACCGGTTGATGAAGGCACGAGCTAGCGGCGTCAGCGACTCCATCACGACCCTCCGCCGGCACCGGTAATTACCGCTATCGCCTTTTCAGTGCCGTAACGCGCACCACGCTGTTTGAACCGCCGACGGCTGAACAGCACCTCGTGCGGCACATCGTAAAGGTCGAGCTGCTCGATCAGCTCGTCGACATGACGCAGAACCGCATCACGGTCGCGCCCATGGATCATCGTGAACAGGTTGTAGCGCCACTGCGGCAGACGGCGCGGCCGGCGATAACAGAGTGTGACGCAGTCCTGACTGCCAAGACGCACACCGGCCTCGGCAACATCCTCATCAGGGATATCCCACACGACCATCGCATTGGCGCGGTAACCCAGTTCGCGATGACGCACCACGACGCCAAAGCGTTTGATGATGCCGCTTGACTGCAACAGCCAAAGCCGGGCCAGCACCTCGCCCTCAGACAGGCCCAGGCGCCTCCCAATCTCCCCATAGGGGTCTTCCACCAGGGGCAGACCATCTTCTATTGTCTGAAGCAACGCGACGTCGGTTGCATCGACAGCACGGTGAGTCTGTGTGTTTGTCAGGCCCATTGCAAAGCAAACCCCAAATCGATGTGAAAGTCGTCAAGCATCGGCAGATCCAGCGGCTGGAGGCCGGTGCGCTCGGCGATCGCTTCAAGTACCCGGTCGATGCCCGCCCGATCACTGGCGGTTAGCACGAACCAGAGGTTGTACAGGTGTTCACGCTCATAGTTGTGATTGACCTGCGGGTAGGCACTCACCAGCGCCGCGACCGACTCGAGTTCTTCGGGTGGCACAGCCAGGGCCGCCAGGGTGCTGGCACCGACCTGGTTGGGACGCAGGACCGCGCCCACTCGGCTCAGTGCACCGTAACGTTTCAGATAGCCGAGACGGTCAAGTACCTTTGACTCCGTAGTCCCGAGCTCCTCGGCGATACGCGCAAACGGCCGGGGCTCGAGCGGGAAGTCACGCTGGAATTCATCCAGCAGACGGCGGTCGAGTTCACTCAGCAGCGGCCGGACGTTGTTCATGGCAGACTCTCCGCGCTCCTCACAACCCGATCCGGGCGGCACGTGCCGTCATGAAGATGCCGCTCGGCTTGGCAGCCGGCAGCGTCGCCTGTCGCTCGAAGGTGTCGGTGGCGTAGACATGCAGTTGGTCGGCGTCGCGGACCGAGACCCAGACCTCTTCGCCACGCGGCTCGAACTCCATGTGCAGTACGCCTGGGCCGGGCGTCAGCGTCTTGACGACCTCACCCGTCGGCACATCGATCACCTGAACCGTATCGTTGTCCGGCATCGCGAAATTGACCCAGACCTGGCGACCGTCAGGGCGTGCCATCACGAATACCGGCTGACCATGCACCGGGATGCGCCCGACCTGCTGCCAGCTCTGCATGTCGATCACCAGCACCTCGTGCCGGCCCACGGCCGGTACGAACGCCCGTGTACCGGCGACCGCCCAACCCTCCAGATGCGGCATCTTGTAGACAGGTAACTTCGCGTTGCCCTTGCCATAATCGGCGAGGACGCGCTGCACGCCACGCTCTGGGTACCACAGGTCGAGCAGCGCCATCCCGTCCTCACCGAACAGCCCGGCGATGTAGTAGCGGCCATCAGGTGTGATCAGGGCATCGTAGGGATTGCGACCGACGTCGGGATACTTCTGGATCTGCGGCGCCCGAGGGTCGTGTGCATCGACTAGCCAGATCTCGCCACTCTCCCACAAGCTGAATACGAACCGCTGGCCGGGCGCGTCGACCAGGCCGATGACCTTCGAACGCAGCCCGGGTGCGTATTCGGCCGGGATCTCGGCGAAGAGCTCAAGCGTCCCGGCGTCGAAGATTTTCACGCCTCCCGGTTCGTAGTTCGAGACGGCCACCAGTCGGCCGTCCTGAGAGATTGCACCACCAATGCTGTTACCGGCCTGCACTGTGCGCGCGACCAGCGTCGCGGTCAGCAGATCGACCTTGCTGAGCCCACCGTCGCGCCCAAACACGTAGGCGTACCGGCCATCACGCGAGTAGACGGCAGATGCATGCGACAGATCGCCCAGGCCATCAACGACACCGATCGAGGTGTTGCTGCTCGTGTCGACTATCTGCAAGCTGCCGTTGGCCCGCTCGACGACGATCGCCAGGTCACCCGTGCCCCGCAAGCCATTGTCAGCGGCATGTGCGACAAGCGAACTCAGCAGACCAACGAGCAACAGCAGCGTAAACAGGACAGTGCGCAGCTCACTATAGAGCGACTCGTCGGTCCGCCATGCCGAAACCCGGCGCTGAAACCCATGCATCATTTCAAGCCCTCCCCTTCGAGCAGGCGGTCCACCAGCCAAGTGACATCCGCTTCACTGAGTAACGGCCGCCAGGGTGGCATTGCGGTCCCCGGGCGCCCGTCAAGAATGGTCTGCCTGAGGAAAGCGGCGGGTTTGCCGGCCAGGCTGTCCTGAACCAACGGTGGGCCCAGCCCCCCCTTCAGTGTCAGACCATGGCAGGAGCCGCAGTCCTGGTGCAGCAAGTGCCTGAGTTCCTGCTGCCTGGCAGGTCCCGGTTCGGTTCCCTGCTCTGCCGACGCCAGTGACGGCGTGCAGAAACTAAGCGCCAACATTACCAACCAAACCCGCATTACCTGTCTCCATCGCCGGTTTGAACCAATCCAGCTGTCCGGCCATCGCCACGGTGCGACCGATGATGATCAGCATTGGCGATTGCAGCTTGACGCTACGCACACGGTTGCCGAGCGTCAGGAGATCACCGAACACCCGCCGTTGCTGACCTGTCGTCCCATCCTGTACCGCTACCGCCGGAGTGGCCGGATCAAGGCCCTCGGCAACCAGCCTCTTGCAGATACGTTGGAGATTTGATTTCCCCATATAAATGACCAACGTACAGTCCGGGTCGACCAACGAGCGCCAGTCCAGATCGATCGGTTCATCGTTCTTGAAATGCCCGGTGACCAGGCGCACGCCACGACTGGCACCACGATGGGTCAACGGCACTCCGGCATAGGCACTGCATGCTGCCGCTGCGGTGATACCGGGTACGACCTCGAAATCGATACCTTTGCTCCTTAAATGAATCGCCTCTTCGCTCCCGCGACCGAAGATGAAGGGGTCGCCTCCCTTGAGTCGCACGACAGTCCGGCGCCGCTGAGCCAGGCTTGCCAACAGTTCGTTTATTTCGCCTTGCGGCATGCTGTGATTGCCGGCCGCCTTTCCAACGTTGATACGTGATACCCCGCTTGGAATCAGTGCCAGAATCGGCTGGGACACCAGGCGGTCGTAAACCAACACGTTGGCAGATTGAATAAGGCGTAGCGCCTTGATCGTCAGGAGATCCGGATCACCCGGACCGGCGCCGACCAGATAGACCTTGCCTTTGTCGTTCATCGTCTCGTCCTGCTTGTACTTGTGCGATGCGGTACGGTGCGGGATCAACCCGCACCGCCCAATCGCTCAGTAGACGTCATGCATCGTGTTGTAGACGTTGAACTTGCCGGTCGGAGTTACCAGGCGCTTGTCCTTGATGACTTTCTTGACCTTGCGCGTCTTGTCGTCCAACACCACGATCGCGGATGTCTGCTCCTTGCCGTTCCAGACCGAGAACCAGACCTCGTCGCCAGCCTTGTTGTACTCCGGCTGAACGACACGCTTCGGCCCCTCACCCAGATCCGCCCATTCGGCGATCGGCAACACATCAAAGCCCTTGTCGAGGTTGTCGATGTCGAACACCGCGACCGACTGGCTGATCGGCTCTGCCGGATTCAACGCGGTGTCGACATAGAGGTTCTTCGACTTGGGGTGCGTCTTGATGAACAACGACCCGCCGCCCTGGCCATCGACCGACTGCACCAATTTCCAGGCTTGCTGCGGATGACCCTCCGGGTCGGTCCCGATCATCGCGATCGTCTGATCACCCAGGTGACTGGTTGCCCACACCGGACCGAACTTGGGATGATCGAAGTTTGCGCCGCGTCCCGGGTGTGGAATCTGCCCAACATCAATCAGGGCCGCGAGCTTGTCTTCACGTGAATCGACCACGGCTATCTTGTTGGATTTGTTTGCGGCCGTCAGGAAGTACCGCTTGGTCGCATCCCAGCCGCCGTCGTGCAGGAAGCGCGCGGCCCCGATGGTGGTCACCTTGAGGTTTTCCAGGTCCTCGTAGTTGACCATGAGGATCTTGCCGGTCTCCTTGACATTGACGATGAACTCCGGATGTTCATGCGACGCGACGATTGCCGCCACGCGAGGCTCCGGGTGGAACTCCTGAGTATCGACGGTCATACCACGTGTACCGACGATCTTCTTCGGTTCGAGGGTTTCACCGTCCATAATCACGTACTGCGGCGGCCAGTAGGTGCCGGCAATCGCGTACTTGTCTTCCCAGCCCTTGTACTTCGACGTCTCGACAGAACGGGCCTCCATGCCGACCTTGATCTCGGCGACCGTGTCCGGTTCTGCCATCCATAGGTCGATCATGTTGATCTTCGCATCACGACCGATCACGAACAGGTAACGACCGGAAGCAGACAGGCGGGAGATATGTACCGCGTAGCCGGTCTTCACAATATTGACAATCTCTTTGGTATCGCCGTCGATGATCGCGATCTCGCCGCTATCACGCAGCGTCACCGAGAACACGTTCTCGAGGTTGATGTCGTTCATCTGTTTTGTGGGACGCTGTTCGGGTGGAACAACGACCCGCCAAGTGGCCCTCATCTCTTTGATACCGTACTCAGGCGGCTGCGGCGGCTCGTGTTGCAGGTAGCGCGCCATCATGTCCACCTCGGCCTCATTGAGTTCGCCCGAGGCGCCCCAGTTCGGCATACCCAATGGCGAACCGTAGGTAATGAAGGCTTTGAGATATTCACTGCCACGCTGGCGCGTGATGTCAGTAGTCAACGGCTTCCCAGTGGCCCCCTTACGCAAGACACCGTGGCAACCGGCACAGCGCTCGAAAAAGATCTGCTTTGCCCGGGCAAACTCGTTGCTGGTCATTGGCGGGCCATCGCCACCTATCATGTCTTTGGTAAGGGATGGATCCATCGCTATAGGGGCGCCCTGGTATTTCATGTCTGCGGTCGGGGTGCCAGGGTGCCCACTGTTCTCGGCGTTTGCTATCCCCATTGCTGCTACCAGAACTGACAGCGCAAATACGCGGCCAACGATATGTCTACTTTTCATCAGAAGCCTCTCCTTCTCCGCGTAAAGCGTCGACTAAGATGTGGGTGTCACGGCAGGACCAATGCTAGACGGGGGAACGTGGGCGGCCTTGATGAATGTCAAGCGGTAAAATTTGGTCGCAGCAATTTGACGCAAATCAACTTGGGCGCTGGTCACGCAATGACATCGCAGCCGGATCGCTCGCCGCGCAGATCTCCGTCAGTTGTTGCCCCTAGCGAGCAGTGACGGCGCGGTGTACTTGATCAGACAGGGGGGACCGGCGACCGAAACGCACCGCACCCTGCAATCATCCTGGAAAGTAATCCCTCTCTCCCACGGGTCCAGCGTCGTGCCCTACATACCGCTTGACTTCTATCAAGTATCCGACTGAATTCATCGGTTATTTATAAGACGGTACAGAAATAGCGGGCGCGACGTATACGCGGCGCCTTGGAGGAAATTCACGTGGTTACGGTCAAGGTCTTCATGCATGTCACCGGCGAGCCGCTGAAGCGCACGCCGGTCGCGGTGCAGCGCGATACCGACGACACGCTGATTCCTACGGTGTTGACGGATCGCGACGGGTTCGCGCGGTTCGAAATCGATGGTGGCAGCGGCAAGGTGCTGGTCTCCGGCATCGAGCGTTACCATGGCCAGTTAGCCGGCGAGATCCTGATCGGTCTTTGGTCAATGACCCAGGCCAGCGATAGTTCCGAGGGTGCACCGGGCGAGTTTCCTGATGGCAGCAACGCCTACCCCGGAATGACGACGCGTAGCCTGTGGATCAATGGGCACGAGGTCTCTACCGACGGCGAGGGCTATCTGATCAACCCGGCGCAGTGGACCGAAGCGTTCGTCCGCGCTGCAGCCGCAGCCGAGGACCTGATTCTCGGCACCGAGCACTGGGAGGTGATCCGCTACCTGCGCGACCACTATTCTCTTCATGGAACACAGGCCTCCGTGCGCGACATGATCAAGCATTTCCGCAAGGCCTGGGACTCCGAGCGTGGCAGCAGCCGCTACCTGCACCGTTTGTTCCCGCGCGGCGGGCCGCAGAAACAGGGCAACCGACTCGCCGGCCTCTTGAGGACCAAGGGCGAACACTGAATAGGAAGCTCAGTTCGGCAGGTCGCGGTCTGCTGGAACTGTCCAATCGACGCAGTGCACGGAAGTCCTGCATCGGAACAGATCCGTGATCACCGACCAGGCAATCTATTGATCAATCGAGTTTTCGCCGCCAAAAGGTATACCGAAACGACTGGATCTGTCCCGCTGGTGTGCGATGCATCTCTTTCTCGGTCCGCAACAGCTCGCAGGCAGGACCGAACTGCGCGGCCAGCGATACGGCATCGTAGCGCGCTACCGGTAGGCCACTGCAACGCTCTGGGCCATCCTCGGCGAAAGTCGCCATGACCAGATGCCCCCCTGGCTTGACGGCCCGTAGTGCGGTAGAAACGTAGGCCTGCCGGTCCGCTGGCGTGACGAGGAAGTGAAATACGGCGCGATCATGCCAGATGTCAAAGTGTCCTGAGGGCAATTGCGCACAGGTCACGTCCGCTTCTACCCAGTGGACACGATTGGCACCTTCGCCGATGTTGCGGCTGGCCGCAGTCAGCGCGGCCGCGGAGATATCCATTACCCAGAGTTCGGAATAACCAAGGCGCAACAACTCGGCCGTGAGGCCGGAGGCGCCGCCGCCAATATCGATGATGACCGTATCGCGGTCCGCGCCACACGACGCGATCAGCTCCAGCGAACGGGCCGGGTATTGCTGGAACCAGCTCTGAGCATCACTGGCCCTATCCGCGTACACCTTTTCCCAGTGTGCCTTGTCCGACATCCTGCGCCAACTCAGGCTTCACCAGCACTGTCGACGGCGCAAGTCCATTCGGCAGCAGGATATCTGGCCGGGTACGCCCAAGCCTGCTCATTGTCGCCCAGCGACGGGTCAAGCAGATGATCGGTCCGACAGCGCTGCAACATCACGTTGCGGGCGCCGTGATCTGCCAGCAGATTGAGCAACTGTCGCAGCCTGTCGTTCGGTAGCAAAGCGTCATGCACTGTCACGCGCACCTCGTGCTCGACACCGGATTCGACCAGGAAATCGAGGCTATCGAGTGCACGTTCCCCACTGCCAGTCACTCCGGTAAGCGCCGGATAGTCTTCGGGTAAGGCCTTGATGTCCAGCCCCACCCAATCGACTGCCGGCAACAGCTCGTCGAGGCGCTCCGGATAGCAGCCGGCTGTATGCAATCCGATTTTGAAACCCATTGAACGGGCCTCAGCAGCCGCGACTGGCAGCCCACGCTGCAAGGTCGGTTCTCCTCCCGAGAACACAACGGCGTCGAGCAAGCCGCTGCGGCGTTCTAGCAGATCCAGCACGTCCTGCCAGGGGATCGCACCATGCAGACTGCGGGGCAGCAGATGGGTGTTTTGGCAATAGCGGCACTTCCAGGGACAACCCTGACAGAAGACCACCGCCGCCAGTTCACCGGGGAAGTCGATCGTCGTCAGCGGTGTTATTCCACCGACCTGCAGTTCATTCATATCGCCAACATTCTCTATCTGGAGCCCGACTGTGTATCGCTGGCGGAGGGCCGCGATGCGAACCGCTAAGACGTGCCGCGCCGCTCAGGCTCGATAAAATAGGTCCTTTCCGCCTGTTCCGAGCGCTTGCCCGGATTCCAGGCGGATACGGGACGATGGTAGCCCATGACCCGGGTCCAGACCTCACAACGCGTGCGTTCTTCGTCTTTCAGTTCAATGACTGCATTCGGCATGATCGGCCATCTCCTCTCGTTGTTTGCGGGCGATCAGTTCCTGATCACACTTGGGACAGAATTCATGCTCGCCGGCCAGGTACCCATGGGTTGGGCAGATCGAGAAAGTCGGCGTAATCGTGATGTACGGCAAGCGAAAATTGCCTAGCGCACGCTGTACCAGGCGCTTGCAGGCATCGCTACTCGATACCTGCTCTGGCAGGTAGAGATGCAACACCGTGCCGCCGGTGTACTTACGCTGCAACGCGTCCTGGCGTTCGAGGGCCTCGAAGGGATCGTCGGTAAAGCCAACGGGTAGCTGAGAGCTGTTGGTGTAGTACGGCGCCTCGGGTGTGCCGGCCTGCAGTATCCCAGGGAAACGCTTGCGGTCTTCCTTCGCGAAGCGATATGTGGTGCCTTCGGCCGGCGTCGCCTCGAGGTTGTATAGGTGGCCGGTCTCATCCTGGAACTCGACCATCCGCGCACGGACATGATCGAGCAGACGCTCGGCCAGCGCGTAGCCGTCAGGCGTCGTGATGTCATCGCGGTCACCGCTGAAATTGCGCACCATCTCGTTGATGCCGTTCACACCGATGGTTGAAAAATGGTTGCGCAGCGTGCCCAGGTACCGCTTGGTGTAGGGAAACAGACCGGCGTCCATCAGTCGCTGGATGACCTTGCGTTTGACCTCGAGACTGTCGCGGGCGATGAACAGCAGTTCGTCAAGACGGCTGAACAAGCCCTGCTCGTCGCCCCGGTAGACATGACCGAGCCGCCCGCAGTTGACCGTGACCACGCCCAGCGAACCGGTCTGTTCGGCCGAGCCGAACAAGCCGTTGCCACGCTTGAGCAGCTCGCGCAGGTCGAGCTGCAGCCGGCAGCACATGCTGCGGATCATGTTCGGTTTGAGTTCGGAGTTGAGGAAGTTCTGGAAGTACGGCAGACCATACTTCGCGGTCATCGCAAACAGGCGTTCGGCGTTCTCGCTCTCCCAGGGGAAGTCCGGAGTGATGTTGTAGGTCGGGATCGGGAAGGTGAACACGCGGCCCTTGGCATCACCGGCGGTCATGACCTCGATGTACGCGCGGTTGATCATGTCCATCTCGGCCTGCAATTCACCGTAGCTGAACGGCATCTCCTCGCCACCGATGACCGGGATCTGGTTACGCAGATCCTCTGGGCAAACCCAGTCGAAGGTCAAATTGGTGAACGGCGTCTGCGTGCCCCAGCGCGACGGCACGTTCAGGTTGTAAATCAGCTCCTGGATGTACTGCTTGACCTGTTCATAGCCGAGACGGTCATTACGGATGAAGGGCGCCATGTAGGTATCGAACGAGCTGAAGGCCTGCGCCCCGGCCCATTCATTTTGCAGTGTGCCCAGAAAATTGACGATCTGCCCGACAGCCGAGGACATGTGCCTGGGCGGCCCGGCCTCTACCTTACCCGGCACACCATTTAAACCCTCGTGCAACAGTGTACGCAGCGACCAGCCGGCGCAGTAGCCGGCCAGCATATCCAGATCATGGATATGGATGTCGCCCTCGCGATGGGCAACGCCCGCCTCGGGTGAATACACGTGGCTCAACCAGTAGTTTGCGATCACCTTGCCGGAGGTGTTGAGAATCAGGCCGCCAAGCGAATAGCCCTGGTTCGCGTTCGCACTGACCCGCCAGTCAGCACGATCGAGGTATTCGTTCACGGAGCTGGCCGCATCAACCAAGGTGCGACGGTCGTCGCGTAAGCGCTTGTGTCGATCGCGATAGCTGATGTAGGCACGCGCGGTTGTCAGATGATTCGCGGAAATCAGGGTCTGCTCAACGATGTCCTGCACCCGCTCGATGTCCGGAACGCCATCGGGAAAATGGCCGTGGCTGAGCACCTTTATGACCTGGGCGCAGAGCAGGCGGGCCTCCTCCTCCGCGAACTCGCCGGTCGCCGCGCCGGCGCGGCGGATCGCGGACTGGATCCGCTGGGCATCGAAGGGGGACCGGATCCCGTCCCGCCGGCGAATATGCGTCGGCAGGCTGGCCACCTCGGTGGCAGGAAGAGACATGGGCATCCTCGTTATTTTGGCGGCTAGAACACAATATCTTGTAGTTCATAGCCTCATAAAACCCAAGATGTGGGTATCGCCCTCTTGACCTAGCTCAAACGACGAGAAAATCGGCCTGCTAGCTTAACCAAGGTCAAGGCGGCCTAAACGAAAAACATGAACCGCAAGGCCCAAGACAGCCGCGTCGTGTATCAGCAACGCGACATCAGCCAAACGAATACATGAGTGATCCTGCGATGCGAGAAACCGTCATCGGACGAACGTCGACCAAAGCAACCTCGCTGACAGTGGGCCTGTTATTCTTAGTCGCGTCGTGCGAATTCGACTCCATCACTCTTGGCAAGCGCATTTATCAGTACGGCCAGGGCGCTGAAGGTTACCTCGAATACCAGCAAGGCCCTGACTGGCTCGCCCAGGCCAGGCGCGGCTGCGAAACCTGCCACGGGCCCATGGGTAGAGGGCGCTCAGTCAAGGTCGGAAAGGTCACCGGTGCCGCACCACCGGTTACGAGGAGCGCCCTGGTCGAACGCGGTTATGACGCAGCAACCCTGCGTCGTGCGATCACCAAAGGCCTCGATATCACCGGACGCCCCATGAACTGGTACATGCCGCGATGGCAGTTGTCCGAAAAGGATATGCAGGCGCTTCTGCGGTATCTAGGCACCTTTTGACCGTCGACGAGGTGCGCCAT
>JBATKF010000497.1:0-18454 GCA_049669185.1 Sedimenticolaceae bacterium
ACCCGTTCAACTTGCGCGAGGTACGCGAGAATGCCGAGTCTCAGGCGATCCTGCGTGCATTGGCCCGCAGTGACGGCAACGTCTCCAAGACCTCGGATCTGCTCGGTATCACGCGACCCACGCTCTATAATCTCATGAAGAAATATGGGATTGGCGAGTGAGGAGTCAGCAGCGGTGCGCTGCGTTCACACTAGAAATTTGTCTGCAAGCCAGTAACAAGCCTTCGCTAATCTAGGACGGCGTGGGTCCAACAATTTAAGGAGTACGGAAATGCCGGCATCCACCCTACTGAAAAGCTTATCAGCTGCCACAAGTGCCATCGTTTTGTTGTATGCCGCGAGTATCTTTGCCGCCGACGTCGATGAGTATCTGGAAGAAGCACGGCAGTTCATCGCCGACGGAAAGACCAAGTCAGCGGTCATCCAGCTGAAGAATGCCCTGCAATCGGATCCGGCAAATCTCGAGGCTCGCCTGATGCTCGCCGGCTTATATCTCCGCAACGGAGATGGTGCATCGGCGGCCAAGGAGTATAGGCGTGCGCGCGCTCTTGACGCCGCCAATGCCGGGTGGCTACCAGGCTACGCGCGTGCGCTGATGCTGCAAGGTGCGTATCGTGAGCTGTTGACCGAGGTCGAGGCAGATGAGGCCCTGCCGCCAGAGGCACGCGCGGAGCTGCTGGCGCTGCGCGGCCATGCCAATCTCGCGCTGCGCCAGATCGATGCCGCGGTGATCGAGTACGATGCGGCTCTAGCCTTGGATAGCGGCAATCCCGCGGCGCGTCTGGGCAAGGCGCAGATCCTCCTGTTGAACGGTGAGGATCAACAGGCAGTGGAGCAGCTGGATAACATCCTGCTCGATCATCCAGGGCACGTCCAAAGTCTGCTTGCGCGCGGCGACCTGCTGCGGCGGCTGAAGCGCATAGAAGAGGCTGAGACCGACTATGCGCGGGTCTTGGAGGAGGCACCAGCCAATCCGCGGGCCCGCATCGGTCTGGCCCTCATCCATCTCTCGCAGCGCGACACGGCGGCCGCGCGCCAGGATCTTGATGCGCTCAACCGCTTGGCGCCGAACCTGCCCGCTGGCACCTATCTGCAGGCGCTGCTTTCGTTCCAGGAGAAAGACTACGACCGCGCGTCCGACGAGCTTCAGCGTCTGCTAGGTTCGGCGCCGGGCAATCTCCAGGCTCAGTTGCTCTATGGGATAGTGAGCTATGCGCGCGGTGAGTTCACCATCGCCGACGATTATTTGACGCGCGTTTTTGCAAGCCTGCCGGGCAATCTGCAGTTGGCCAAGCTGCTCGGCGCTTCGCGTCTCAAGCTGCGTCAACCGGACCGCGCGGTCGCCGTCCTGTCATCCGTGGTCGATGAGAATACCCAGGACGTGCAGCTATTGGCGCTGATGGGCACCGCCTACCTGCAGGTCGGGGACAATAGCAATGGCGCAGAATACATTCAGCGCGCCGTCGAACTGGACCCTGACCAGGCGCTACTGCGCACCCAGCTGGCGGTCGGCAGGCTCGTGACCGGCGATACTACGGCGGCTATCAGCGAACTCGAGTCCGCGGTGGCGCTGGGCCAGGATGTGCTTCAGGCCGACGTGCTGCTGGTCCTCAGTTACCTGAAAAAACAGGAATTTGAAAAGGCGATCGCCGCCTCGCAGGCCTTACAGAAACGCATGTCGGCCAGCCCGATTCCTTACAACCTCATCGGTCTGGCGTATCTGTCCGAGCGCAAGCTTGATCTCGCCAGGGAAAATTTCAACCTGGCTTTGGAGAAAGACCCCGAGTTTCTGGTCGCGCGCATGAATCTGGCGCGTCTAGCCGTAGTGGAGCGGCAACTGGGCGAGGCGGCTGCCGCCTACGAGGCGGTGCTGCGGCAGGATCCGAAACACCTTCAGGCGATGATGGGGATGGCGGCCTTGGCGAAGGCGCAGAACGACGGTGCGGGCGCCGAGCGCTGGCTGCTGCGTGCAAACCAGACTAACCCCAAGGCCCTGCAGCCCATCCTTGTCCTTGCGGAGAACTATCTACGCCAGAATGAGGGTCTCAAAGCGAACAATTTGTTCACCGGTCTGGATCCGCAGCAGGCCGAGCAGCCTGCGGTATTGCGTCTGAAGGGCATGGCGCAACTGCAGAACGGGGATTTTGCCAACGCCATCTACACGCTGAAGAAGTTGACGGAGTCGCAGCCCGCTGCCATAGAGGGTTGGTTCCAGCTGGCGCGCGCCCAGGCCGCCGCGGGCGACGCCGCGAGTGCTCGTGTCAGCTTTGAGCGGGCAACTGCATTGGATGCCGAGCATAAGGTGCCGGTGGTCTGGGTCGGGCTGGGCGAGCTGGAGCTGCGGGAAAAACGCTATGACGCTGCGCTGAAGGTTGCACAGACTATCCAGGCAAATTTCTCCGACAGTGTGTTCGGCTACGACATCGAGGCGGCGGCCTATCGCGGCAAAGGCCAGGTTTCGCAGGCCTTGGCGGCCAGCGAGGCGGCTCTGCGCATCGATCGCAGCTCGCGGCGCGTCAATGCGCAGGCCAGCGCGCTGGCCGCCGCTGGGCAGCCGCAGCAGGGGATCGCGATGTTGCGGGACTGGCTGGAGCAGAATTCCGCGGACGGCGCGGGTTGGGCGAATCTCGGGATGTTGAATCAGCAGTCCGGGCAGACCGATGAAGCGGTGCAGGCCTACGAGCGATCGCTCAATTACACCGACCCCAACCCGGTAATCCTGAATAACCTGGCATGGCTGTATCTGGACAGCGACCCCGAACGCGCACTTGAGCTGGCCACCCAGGCCTATGAACTCGCGCCCTCGCGTGCGGAGATCGTCGATACCTACGGCTGGGTGCTGTTTCAGCAAGGACGCAAGAGCGACGGTCTGGCTGCGCTGCAGCAGGCGCTGATCATCGCGCCGCGCAATGCGGAGATCGGGTTGCATGTCGCCCAGGCGCTGCATGCGATGGACCGCGACAGCGAGGCGCGGCCGATATTGGAACGCATTGCGCGGGACAACCCCGGTAGTGCGGCCGCCGAATCGGCGCGTGATCTGCTCGACAGGCTGCGCGGCTGAACCTCGCCGCGGGGACCGACGTGGCGTGGTCTTTATCAGCTGGGTGTCGCGACTGACCTGAACGCCCCGCGGGCAATCAGCGCGGCACCATAGGCGGATTCGCTGTGTCTGGCGGTTAGCACAGGCACGCCGAGTTTATGTTCGCGAATCGCTCGCCAGGCGGCGTTCGCGGCGCCGCCGCCCGCCGAGAAGACGCGCTGCGGAAAGGGCGCGCCGAGTTCGGCGAGACGCGCATAGCCCGCCGCCTCGATGTCTGCAATGCCCTCCAGCATGGCCTGAAGAAACGCATGGCGCGCCTGCGGCCGCGGCTCCAGGAATGGCTGCTTGTTCGGATCGCTCTCCGGGAAACGCTCGCCTGCGACGATCAAGGGGTAGTAGTGCAGATCGAGCGGCCGTCCCGGATCGATGTGCCCGCTGAGTTCCTCGAGTTCCGAATCGCTGAAATATTGTCTGAGGACGGCACCACCAGAGTTGGAGGCACCCCCGGTCAGCCAGTGATCCCCGATGCGATGGCTGTAGACACCGTAACGTGCAGCGAAGATTGGGCGGTCGCTGAACAGTTTGACGACCAGGGTGCTGCCGAGCGAGGTGACGGCCTCGCCCGGGCGATCGATGCCGGCAGCCAGTGTGGCTGCATTGCTGTCGGTGGTGCCTGCCAGCAGACGCACATCATTCGGCCAACCGAGCCGCCTCGCGAGCGATTGTGCGATGGTGCCCAGTGGCGAGCCCACCGGGCGCACCTCGGGGAGCAGCTCGGGCGGCACCCCCAGTGTGGCGATCCAATCCGGCCAGCGCCTGGCGACCGGGTCGAAACCCAGTTTGAGCACGTTGTTCTCATCGGCAATACCGAAGATCCCGGTGAGCCGACCATTGATCCAGTCGGCTTGGTGTAGCGCATGTGCCGCCTCGCGGGGCGCGCTGCGCATCAGCATCAGCAGTTTTGCGAGCGCGGAGGTAGCGCCTCGCGCCGGGCTGTCGAATGGGGCGAGCCGAGCGATCTCATCGGCCTCCGCCAAGGCACGCCGGTCGTCGTACATCAGCGCCGGTGAGCAGGGGTCGCCGCGTTGATCGCAGAGCAGCAGAGTCGACGAGGTGGCGTCCACGCTGAGTGCTCGGATGTGCCCCTTCTGCGGCGCGTCGAGGGCGCTCAGCACCTCGATAACCGCTTTCCACCAGTCTTCAGGGTCTTGTTCGCTGGCGCCGGGATAGGCGTATCGCGAGCACGGCAGATCGACGCGCGCCTCGGCGGTGATGCGGCCCGCCGCATCGATGGCAACGGCCCGGCAGCCAGAGGTGCCGACATCCACGCCAATGTAGCAGTCTGGGGCCGGTCGCGCGGGCTCCACCGTGCGGCTATTCAGGGTAGCGTGACCGCGGGGGGCGCCGTCCAGCTATCGTCTCGGTGTTCGGCGATGACCTTGGTGAAAATGCCACCACGGACATTGAACTCGGCCGTCAGGCGCATGAATCTGGGGTCCGTAGCCCGCACCAGGTCGTCCAGGATAAGGTTGGTCACGGCCTCGTGAAATGCGCCTTCGTCACGGTAGGACCAGACGTAGAGCTTGAGCGACTTCAGTTCGACACAGCGTTCGGCGGGGACGTACTCCAGATACAGGGTAGCGAAATCGGGCTGGCCGGTCTTCGGGCACAGGCAGGTGAACTCGGGCATGCGGATGCGTATGGTGTAGTCGCGCTCCGGGCGCGGGTTCTGGAAGGTCTCGAGCGCTCTACTCGGCTGGGTCGTCATGGCGGGTCCTGCTGGCGATGCATCATACGCGCCGCAGTATACGCGATCGCCGCTGCTGCGGGTCGATAAAGCACTTTAAGTAATTAACAGAATAATTTTAAAAACAACGGGTTGCCGGAATATTCTCCAGCGATCTGGCATAGGATGTTTTGTCTTGTGCCGCGTGTCGGCCATCCTGTATCTTTGCGCGCCATGCGTCTGGAAAAAATCAAGCTGGCGGGCTTCAAATCCTTCGTCGATCCGACCACTGTCCTGTTCCCGAGCAACCTGGTCGGCATCGTCGGTCCCAATGGCTGCGGCAAGTCCAATGTGATCGATGCGGTGCGCTGGGTCATGGGCGAGAGCTCGGCCAAGATGCTGCGCGGCGAGTCGATGGCGGATGTCATCTTTAATGGCTCGAGCAGCCGCAAGCCGGTCGGTACAGCGTCTATCGAGCTGATTTTCGACAACGCCGACGGCAGTGCCGGCGGACAATATGTGCAGTACAGCCAGATCTCGGTCAAGCGACAGGTATCGCGCGATGGCCAGTCGCTGTACTTTCTAAATGGCGTGCGCTGCCGGCGCCGCGACATCACCGATCTGTTTCTCGGAACCGGACTCGGACCGCGCAGCTACTCGATCATCGAGCAAGGGATGATCTCGCGCATCATTGAGGCACGTCCGGAGGACCTGCGCGTCTATCTGGAAGAGGCGGCCGGGATCTCGAAATACAAGGAACGCCGGCGCGAGACCGAGAATCGCATGGCGCACACGCGTGAAAACCTCGAGCGCCTGGACGACCTGCGCGAAGAGGTTCAGAAACAGCTCAGGCACCTCGAACGTCAGTCGGCTACTGCGCAGAAGTACAAGGCCTTTCGCGAGGAGGAGCGTCGGGTACGCGCCGAGTTGGTGGTCCTGCGGCTCGAGGCCATGCTGGCGGACGTCGCGCAGCGCGATCGCCTGATCGCAGAACAGGAAAACAGACTTCAGGCGGCCCTCGCCGAGCAGCGCAACCTCGAGGCGCAAATAGAGCAGCAGCGCACTGCGCACACCGAGGCCAACGACGCCTTCAATGAGATCCAGGGCAGTTTCTTTGCGGTGGGCTCGGAGATCGCGCGTCTCGAGGAATCCATCCAATATGCGCGCGAGGCGCGGCGCCGCGAGGAGGCCGACCTCGTGCAGGCGCGCCACGCGCTGGAGCAGGCGCAGGCACTCAGTGCACAGGACAGCGGCCGGCTCGCCGAACTGGCGGGAGAACTGGACCGCGATCGGCCGATGCTCGATGAGGCCAGGTCTAGCGCGGAGACGGCCGCTGCAAAATTGCAGGAGGCGGAGGCCGCCATGCAGGCCTGGCAAAGCGGGTGGGACGATTTCAACCAGCGTGCCAACGAACCAGCGCAGCAGGCGCAGGTGGAACGCACCCGGATCAACCATCTCGAAGAACAGGAGATTCAGCTCAAGCGGCGTGTCGCACGCAACGCCGAGGAGCGCGAGCAGCTCTCCGATCTTTCCCTGCAGGCCGAGATAAAGGATCTGCAGCGCCGCGAGACGGAGGGTGAGGCCGCACTGACGGCGGCGCGCGAGCATGTCGAGGCCCGCATTCAGGCCATCGCCGAGCTGAGAGAACGTAGCCAGGGATTGCAGGAGGCGTTGGCTTCCGCCCGCACCGAGCTCGAGTCCCTCAAGGGGCGCCTTGCCTCGCTGCAGGCGCTGCAGCAGGCCGCGCGCAGTGAAGGCGGTGAGGGCATCGAACAATGGCTGGATGCGCAGGGACTGGCTGCCGCGCCGCGCCTGCTGGAGATCCTGCAGGTGCCCGATGCCTGGCAGCGGGCGGCCGAGGTCGTGCTGGCCGAGCAGCTGCAGGCCTGCATGGTGGAGCAGCTCGAGGGACCGGGTAGCCGCTTGGCCGCGCTCGAACGCGGTGCGCTCACGCTTTTCGAAAGCGGTGGAGCGTCGCCGGAGGCGCGCAGCGGGACGCTGGCGGCGCTGGTGAATGGCCCACCGGCCGTGATCCATTTCCTGAACAGCATCTATACCGCCGGCGATCTGGCCGAGGCACTGCGGCGGCGCAGCGAACTCGGCGTGGGCGAGTGCCTGGTAACCCCGGATGGCCTGCGCGTCGGTCGCGGCTGGATGAGTGTGCAGCGCGGGGCAGATGCAGGTGCCGGTGTGCTGGCACGCGAGCAGGAGATAAGGGCGCTGCTGGGGCGTCAGGCCGACCTGGAGCCGCAGGTGCAACAGCTGACCGACCAGTTGGCCGACGACCGACTGACCCTGGCCGAGGCAGAACAGGCGCGCGAGGTGCAGCAGCGTGACGTCGAGGCCGCGCAACGCGTCCTCGCCGAGGTGCGCGCGCTGATGAGTGGCAAGCAGGCGCGCGCAGAGCAGATCCGGCATCGCCTCGAAGGCCTGGCGGCGGACGCACTGGATCTGCAGCAACAGATCGAACGGGGCGCGGCGGACATGCAGAGCGCCCGCACCCGTCTGCATCAGGCGTTGGCGTCGATCGAGGACCTCGGCAAACGCCGCGAACAGCTGGTGGCGCAGCGCGATCGATTGCGCATTGCGTTGGATGACGGGCGCACGACGGCCGCTGAAGCCCGCAACCGGGTGCACGAGATCGCGTTGCGCGTCGAGGCGATGCGCAGTTCGGAGGATTCGCTGCGTTCGGGTATCGGACGCATGCAACAACAGTTGACCCAGCTCGGCGAGCGTTGTGCCGATCTCGAGGCCTCGCTGGAGGCCGGCAAGGCCCCGGTCGGTGAGCAGCAGGCCAAGCTGGAACAACAGCTGCAGGTGCGGGCGGCGATCGAGGCCAGGCTGTCGCAGTCGCGCAAGGATCTCGAGGGCATTGACCATGCGCTGCGCGAGCTCGAGCGGTCACGCCATTTGACCGAACAGCACGTCCAGAATGAGCGCAGCGATCTGGACCAGACCCGCATGGCCCGCCAGGAGTTTCTGGTGCGCAGCAAGACGCTCGAGGAACAGCTTGCCGAGACCGGCCTCGAGCGGGCGCAGCTGGAGGCGGAGATGCCCGAAGAGGCCGCGCCAGAGGCGTGGCAGGCGCGCGCAGAGGCGCTGGCCAGCAGGATCCAGCGCCTCGGGCCGATCAACCTGGCGGCCATCGAGGAGTTCAAGGAACAGAGCGAGCGCATGGCCTATCTCGACAGCCAGCATGAGGACGTCAGCAAGTCACTGACGACGCTGGAGGAGGCGATCCGCAAGATCGACCGGGAGACCCGGACGCGCTTCAAAGAGACCTTCGATCGCGTCGACGCCGGCTTCAAGGAGCTGTTCCCGAAACTGTTCGGCGGCGGCCACGCCTATCTGGAGCTGACGGGTGAAGACCTGCTGGACACGGGTGTCACCGTCATGGCGCGCCCGCCCGGAAAGCGCAACAGCAGCATCCATCTGTTGTCGGGCGGCGAAAAGGCCTTGACCGCCGTGGCGCTGGTGTTCGCGATCTTCCGCCTCAATCCGGCGCCGTTCTGCATGCTCGACGAAGTCGACGCACCGCTGGATGATGCCAATGTGAGCCGCTACTCGGCGCTGGTCAAGGAAATGTCGGAACATGTGCAGTTCATCTTCATCACACACAACAAGGTGACCATGGAGGTCGCCAATCAGCTGAGCGGCGTCACTATGCACGAACCCGGGGTGTCGCGGCTGGTGTCGGTGGATGTGGAAGAGGCGGCAGCCTTGGCGGCGATCTAAATTGACTGATCGGGCGAGCGGCCGATCGAGGCACAACGGGATGGGCAACGGCGAGCTGCAATGGACCCTGATCTAGTCAGGCTGATTCTGGTCCTGCTGGGGATCCTGTTGGTCGCGGGAATCTACCTGTGGGACAGATACAAACGCGCGATGCCGCGTCCGCGGGCGCCGAAACGCGCCGCAAAGGCGATGTCGATGCGCACGCAGTCGTCCACGGTGGACAAACCGGCGGCGCGCGCAGAGCCGCGTCTGGATGCTATCCCGTGGGCTGACGACCATGATGCTCTGCCGGAGCCGCTGGTGCTCGATCCGGAACCCGGGCGTGCCGGCGCGCTGCCCGATCCTGAGCCACCGGAGCCCGGCGAATGGGTGGCCGAAAAGCTCGATCAGGACTCGCAGGCCGCGCTGGATCTGCGCTTCGATGCCCATGGAGACGGCGACTACCTGGCGACGGATCCGGCACTCCATGACGACATCGAGCGTTTGATCGTCGTGGTGAACCTGGCGGCGCCCGAGGGAGGCTTTTCGGGAGCGGCGATCGAGAAGGCCTGCAGCGCCGCCGGTCTGGTATTTGGCGACATGTCTATCTACCACTTCCACGAACCGGCCAGTGGGCGCGTGATGTTCAGTATGGCGAGCAGCGTCGAGCCGGGCAGTTTTCCGTCTGACGACATGGCGCGTTTCACGACACCCGGCCTGTCCCTGTTTACCCAGCTGCCCAGTGTGTGCGACGGGCTACAGATCTATGATCAGCTGCTGCAGACGGCGCATCGGCTCGCTGGTCTGTTGCGTGCCGAGGTGCAGGATGAGCGCCGCAACAAACTGACACGGCAGATGCAGGAGCACACGCGCGAGGCCATCATTGAGCATCAGCGCAAGATCAGGCTGGCGCGGAGGCGCCATTGAGCCTTGATAAGGCGACCCGCGCCCGGGCGCAGACCCTGCGCGAGCAGATAGCGCAGCATGACTACCAGTACTACGTGCTGGACGACCCCCAGATCCCCGACAGTGAATACGATCGCCTGTTCCGCGAGCTGCAGGCACTCGAGGCCGCGTATCCAGCACTGGTAACGCCGGATTCACCGACCCAGCGGGTCAGCGGAACACCCTTGGCGGCCTTCGGCGAAGTCGTCCATCGCGTGCCCATGCTGTCGCTGGAAAATGCGCTTAACGCCGATGCGATGGCGGAATTCGATCGGCGGGTGCGCAGGCGTCTCGACCGCGATAACGAGATGACCTATGCGGGCGAACCCAAGCTCGATGGCCTCGCGATCAGCCTGCGCTACCAGGATGGCAAGCTGCTGCAGGGCGCAACGCGCGGTGACGGCAACCGGGGCGAGGATGTCACCCAGAATGTGCGCACCATTGCTGCGATACCGCTGCATCTGCGCGGTAGTGGCTGGCCGCGCCTGCTGGAGGTGCGCGGCGAGGTCTTTATTCCAAAGCGGGGCTTCGAGGCGCTGAATCGACGCCAGCGCGAGCAGGGTGCCAAGACATTTGCCAATCCACGCAACGCAGCCGCGGGCAGTCTGCGACAGCTGGACCCGAAGGTCACGGCGACGCGCCCGCTGATGATGTTTTGCTACGGGTTGGGCGAGGTCGAAGGTCATCCGATGAGCGCCACCCACAGTGGCAATATGGCGCTGCTCCAGGACTGGGGGCTGCCGGTCTCGCCCGAGCTGCAGGTGCTCAGCGGCCTCGACGGCTGCCTCGCCTATTTTTCCGCGATGGGCGCGCGCCGCGATACGCTCCCGTACGACATCGACGGGGTGGTGTTCAAGGTGAACAGCATCGCTGATCAAGAGGCGCTCGGATTCGTCTCTCGCGCACCGCGCTGGGCGATTGCACAGAAGTTTCCGGCGCAGGAGGCACTGACCGAGATCGAGGACGTCGAATTCCAGGTCGGTCGAACCGGGGCGGTCACTCCGGTGGCGCGCCTCAGGCCGGTGTCGGTCGGTGGTGTCACGGTCAGCAATGCCACGCTGCACAACATGGGTGAGGTCGAACGCAAGGATGTCCGGGTGGGCGACACGGTCTACGTACGACGTGCCGGTGATGTGATCCCGGAGATCGTCCGGGTGCTGCCCGAGCGCCGTCCGGCGGGCGCCAGGCCGGTGGTAATGCCCGCGCACTGTCCGGTCTGTGGCTCGGCGATCGAACGCATCGAGGGCGAGGCGGTGGCGCGCTGTTCCGGCGGCCTGTATTGCGCCGCGCAGCGCAAGGAATCGGTCAAGCACTTCGCCTCGCGGCGGGCGATGGATATCGACGGGCTGGGCGAAAAACTGATAGACCAGCTGATCGATCAGGAACTCATTGGCGACCCGGCGGACCTGTTCGGCCTGTCGGTAGACGCCCTCGCTGGTCTGCAGCGCATGGCGCAGAAATCGGCGCACAACCTGGTCGCTGCGCTGGACGATGCACGCAGGACTACGCTGGCCCGTTTCCTCTTTGCGCTCGGCATCCGCGAGGTGGGTGAGGCCACCGCACAGGCACTGGCGCGCCAGTTCGGCGCTCTAGACGCGATCGCTGCGGCGAGCGAGGAGGCGCTGCAGGAGACGCCGGATGTCGGTCCCATCGTCGCTCGCCACGTCCACACCTTTTTCCGCCAGCCACACAACCGGGAAGTGATCGCCAAGCTGCGCGACGCCGGCGTCGCGTGGCCGGAGACCGAACCCCTTGCGGCCGCGGGCCGGTTGCCGCTGTCGGGCAAGAGCTTCGTCCTCACCGGCACGCTGTCGGAGCCGCGCACCCAGGTGAAGGAGAGACTGCAGGCCCTGGGCGCCAAGGTCACCGGCAGTGTCTCGAAGAACACGGATTACCTCGTGGCGGGTGAGGAGCCCGGCTCTAAACTGAGCAAGGCGGAGTCCCTGGGCGTCGCGTTATTGGATGAGGATCAGCTGCGTGAACTGATCGCGGAAGCAACGCTTGATCCGGATTGATTCGGGACGCTTGGGCGACAATTTTGCACAGCTTTGAGACATGCCTGCGCCCTGCTCACCGGTTTGGTGCGAGCCCTCCGACACCTTAGGTTCGCGTGGCTGCGCCTTGACGCTCGCAGCCCAGGCAGACAGACTTCCCCCGCTGCGGTGGTAAAGCCGTTGTGTGCATCGGCCTATTTGGCACAGATGTTGATTGCTGACACATAAGAATTCGCAAGAACGCGGAGGAGATCCACGAAATGAAATCCAAGTTCCTAGTCGCGCTGGGCGCGACCCTCGTGTTTTCCGGCGCGGCGACGGCCGGGGCCACGCTAGACGCCGTCAAGAGCAAAGGCTTTGTGCAATGCGGTGTCAGCACCGGTCTGCCAGGGTTCTCGGCGGCTGACGAAAAAGGCCAGTTCACCGGCATCGACGTCGATATGTGCCGTGGCGTCGCCGCGGCGATCTTCGGTGATCCCGGCAAGGTGAAGTACAGCCCGCTGACGGCCAAGGAACGCTTCACCGCGCTGCAGTCGGGCGAGATCGACATGCTGCCGCGCAACACGACCTGGACCTACACCCGCGACACCTCGCTGGGCCTCAACTTCGCCGGCGTCAACTACTACGACGGACAGGGTTTTCTGGTCACCAAGAACCTCGGCGTGAAGAGTGCCACGGAGCTGGACGGTGCCTCGTTCTGTATCCAGGCCGGCACGACGACCGAACTCAACCTGGCGGACTACTTCCGTGCCAACAAGATGAGCTATACGCCGATCACCTTCGACACCTCGGACCAGACGGTGAAGGCGTTCGAGGCGGGACGTTGCGACGCGCTCACCTCAGACCAGTCGCAGCTCTATGCGTTGCGGATCAAGCTCAAGGACCCCAAGAGTGCGATGGTGTTGCCCGAGGTGATCTCCAAAGAACCACTCGGTCCGGTCGTTCGTCAGGGTGACGATGAATGGTTCAACATCGTCAAGTGGATGTTGTTTGCGATGGTCAACGGCGAAGAGCTCGGCGTTACCTCGGCCAATGTCGACGAAATGAAGGCCAACTCGACGGATCCTAACGTACGTCGCCTGCTGGGTGTCGAGGGCGTGAAGGGCGAATGGATGGGGGTCCCCGATGACTGGGGCTACAACATCATCAAGCATGTAGGCAACTACGGCGAGGTCTTCGAGCGCAACGTGGGCGAGGGCAGCCCGCTGGGCATCTCACGCGGCCTCAATGCGCTATGGAGCAAAGGCGGCATCCAGTACGCGCCGCCGGTTCGTTGATCTCGACTGACCCAAGTCGCAGCCGCCCCGGGGTGATATCGCCCCGGGGCCCTGAGTTTGTCTGCGCGGGACACGGGGGCAGCGATGGCAACGGATAAGCCGAGGACCCAGGCCGTTGCTACCAAGGTGGCGCTTTGGCGGCTCCCGGCCTTTCGCGCGGCGGTCTTCCAGGCCCTGCTGGTGGTCGCCATCGGCGCGTTCGGCTATTATCTGCTGAACAACACGCTGCAGAACATGGAGCAGCGTGGCATCACCACCGGCTTCGGTTTTCTGTCGAACGCGGCCGGCTTCGGTATCCTGCAGAGCCTGATTCCTTACGACGAGACCTACACCTACGGCCGGACCTTTTTCGTCGGCCTGTTGAATACCCTGCTGGTCGCCGGCCTGGGTATATTCTTTGCGACCTTCATCGGCTTCTTCGTCGGCGTTGCGCGCCTGTCGCGCAACTGGCTGGTCGCGCGCCTGGCGACGGTCTACATCGAGACATTTCGCAACATCCCGTTGCTGCTGCAGATCATGTTTTGGTACTTCGCGGTACTGCGTCCGCTGCCGCTGCCGCGCCAGAGCATCAACCTGGGCGATGCGGTGTTCCTCAACAACCGGGGCCTGTTCTTTCCGCGGCCGGTGGCCGAGGACGGTTTCGGCCTGGTATGGCTGGCGCTGTTGGCCGCGGTTGTCGGCGTCGCGTTCGTGGCGCGCTGGGCGCACAAGCGCCAGGACGCCACCGGTCAACCCTTCCCGATCTACTCGGTGGGCACCGCCGTGATCCTTGGCCTGCCGCTGCTGGTCTTTTTGATCAGCGGGGCGCCGATGCACTTCGATTACCCGGCGCTCCAGGGCTTCAACTTCAAGGGTGGCCTGGAGGTGATACCGGAGCTCGCCGCGCTGGTGCTGGCGCTGAGTATCTATACCGGCGCCTTCATCGCCGAAGCGGTGCGATCGGGCATTCTGTCGGTCACCCACGGGCAGACCGAGGCGGCCTACGCGCTCGGCCTGCGACCGCAGGTCACGCTGAAACTGGTGATCATTCCGCAGGCCATGCGGGTGATCATCCCGCAGTTGACCAGTCAGTACCTCAACCTGACCAAGAATTCCTCGCTGGCCACCGCGATCGGCTACCCGGATTTGGTCAGCGTGTTTGCCGGCACGACGCTCAACCAGACAGGGCAGGCGGTCGAGGTGATTGCAATGACCATGGGTGTTTACCTGCTGATCAGTCTGCTTATCTCGATGTTCATGAACTGGTACAACAAGCGCAAACAGTTGGTCGAAAGGTAGCCTGATGACGACGCACACGCCGCACCCGGATATGCCGCCACCGATCACCAGCGTTGGGGTGATCGGCTGGTTGCGCACCAACCTGTTCTCGTCGTGGGGGAATACGGTACTCACCCTTGCCGCGGCCTATGTCTTATATCTGACGGTGCCGCCGCTGATCGAGTGGGCGCTGATCAAGGCGCATTGGGCTGGCGATTCGCGCGAGCCCTGCGATCTGGAAAAGGGCGGTGCCTGTTGGGTCTTCGTGAGTGTTCGCCTCAATCAGTTCATGTACGGCCTGTATCCGGAGGCCCAATACTGGCGCATCAATCTGGCGGCCATCCTCCTGGTCGTGCTGATGATCCCACTGTTCATCAAGCAGTTTCCCTGGAAGCTGTGGCTCGGGTTTTTCGTGCTGTTCGGTTATCCGGTGATCGCGTTCTACCTCTTTTCGGGCGGCGTACTCGGTCTGGAGCACGTCGAGACCAGCCGCTGGGGCGGTCTGACCCTGACGCTGATCCTGGCCTCCGTGGGTATGGCGGCGTCTTTCCCGCTGGGCGTCCTGCTGGCATTGGGGCGACGTTCCAGTATGCCGATCGTCAAATCGGTCTGCGTTGTGTTTATCGAGTTCTGGCGCGGCGTGCCGTTGATCACCGTACTGTTCATGTCATCGGTGATGCTGCCCCTGTTCCTGCCCGAGGGGACGAACTTCGACAAGCTCCTGAGGGCTATGATCGGCATCTCGCTGTTTCAGTCCGCCTACATGGCCGAGGTGGTGCGCAGTGGTCTGCAGGCCATCCCCAAGGGACAGTACGAAGCGGCGCAGGCAATGGGACTGAGCTATTGGCAGAGCATGAGTCTGATCATCCTGCCGCAGGCGCTGAAGCTTGTAATCCCCGGCATCGTCAATACCTTCATTGCCCTGTTCAAGGACACTACCCTGGTCCTCATCATCGGCCTGTTCGATATGCTGGCCACGATCGAGGCTGCGTTGGCCGATCCCAAGTGGCTCGGATTCTCCATCGAAGGCCTGACCTTTGCCGCCCTTGTCTACTGGGTATTCTGTTTCAGTATGTCGCGCTACAGCATGGCGCTCGAGCGCAAGCTGCATACCGGTCACAAGCGTTGAAATCTGGAGCGCATCATGTCTGAGTCGCCGAGCCCTGGTCCTGGTCCCGTGGTATCCGATGAGTTGACGATCGAGCTACGCGGCGTGCACAAATGGTACGGCCAGTTCCATGTGCTCAAGGACATCAATCTTGAGGTCCAAAAGGGCGAGCGTATCGTGATCTGCGGGCCGTCCGGCTCGGGAAAATCGACCATGATCCGGTGCATCAACCGCCTCGAGGAGCACCAGCGCGGGCAGATCATCGTCGACGGCACCGAGCTCACCGACGACATCAAGAACATCGACCAGATCCGCCGCGAAGTGGGCATGGTGTTTCAACACTTCAACCTGTTTCCACACCTCACGGTGCGCGAGAACTGCTGCCTGGCACCGATCTGGGTGCGCAAAATGCCGCGCAAGGAGGCGGAGGAGGTCGCCATGCAGTATCTCGAGAAGGTGAAGATCCCGGAGCAGGCGAGCAAGTATCCGGGCCAGCTGTCCGGGGGTCAGCAGCAGCGCGTCGCCATCGCCCGCAGTCTCTGCATGAACCCGAGCATCATGCTGTTCGACGAGCCCACATCGGCGCTCGATCCAGAGATGATCAAAGAGGTCCTGGATACCATGATCGAGCTGGCCGAGAGCGGCATGACCATGTTGTGCGTCACCCACGAGATGGGTTTCGCGAAGACAGTGGCCAACCGGGTGATCTTCATGGACGGCGGTGAGATTATCGAGCAGAACAGCCCCGACGCCTTCTTCGACAATCCGCAGTCGGACCGGACCAAGCTGTTCCTTAGCCAGATCCTCGCTCACTAGCGGAAGGCGGGTTCGGTACGAATCCCTCCGGCACCTTGCCGGCCAGGATGTAGGCGAACGCGATCACCTCCGCAATGGCCTTGTACAGGTTGTCCGGTATCTCCTCGCCGAGCGGGACCTGCGACAGGATCATTGCCATTTCCGGATCCGGGTAGAGCGGAACGCCGGCCTTCTCGGCCGCCTCGATGATCCGTTCTGCGAGTTGCTGCTCGCCCTTGGCGGTGATCCGCGGTGCGTTGTGGCCGTCATAGCGCAGAGCCACGGCGATGTCGGTGTGGCCACTGACGGTGCGCTTCGGCTGCTTCATCTCAGGCGTGCTCGTCCAACAGGCTGTCCGGTACCGGCACCGTGATCAGCGGTTCGGTCGGCTCACCCAATACACCGACCAGGTGCACGACCTCGAGGCCCTGCGCCTCGAAGGCCTCGCGCAGTACCGGCAGGCGCTGCTCGACGCGTTCGTGGGTAGATCGTCTGTCGCTCCAGAATGTCGTCGACACGCGCTCCCCGGCCAACGCGATGCGGCACTGCAGGCCGCCGATACTGTCGAATTTGAAGGCCAGATTGACCGCCCAGCCGGCCGCCGCACCCTGGTCGCCGCCGGCCGCCTCGCGCTCGATGCGCAGCTTGGCTTGGTGCGTCTGGTCTGGCAACTGGATCGGCAAGTCGAGCTGCCAGGCCTGGCGTTGGCCGTCCTCGTTGGGCAGGCTGGCGGCCTGCTGCAGTTGGATGCGTGCCAGTGACCCCTCGACCAGGCGCATCAGGCGGTTGATCAACGAGTCGCCGAGGGCCGTCTTTGCATTGCCGGCCTGCTCATTATTGACCACTGGCTCGGCGATTTCTCTTTGTTGGGTTTTGCCGCCGCTGCTCAGACGAATCAGCAGCTGCAGCAGCTGTAACTGCTGCGTCTTGTTGTCGGCCGCATCCGAGGGCATGCCGGTGGCGAGGCGGGTCTCGTGAAACAGTCCGCTGTGCCGAATGGCATGCTGCAACGTTGCCGGGTTGAGTTTCTCCAGCCTGACACCCGCGCTGCGCAGGATCGTGGAAAATAGTTCGACCGCCTCGCGTTGGCGCGGGGATACTGTCTGATGGCGCGCCTCATCGATGGCGCTGCGCAGTGCCGCGCGTACCTCGGCTGGCGGCAGTTGGCGCGCCAGGGCCGAGCGCACCGCCAGCTGCTGGCGGTCCGGCGCCGCGAACTGCTGCAGGATACGCAGCTCGGGTAACGGCTGGCCTTTGATGACCTCCAGCTGCAGGCGTTTTCCAGGGGGCAGCATCAGCTGGCTGCGTGCGAGCAGTTCCGTCGTCGCTATCTGCAGCCGCAGCAGCCCCGGCTGGACCTGGCTCAGCACCTGGGCCTGCAGCGTCTGCCCCACCTGCAGCTGTTTGAGCAGAGAGGGGATCTCGCGGCGTCCGACGTCGACGACCAGCGGCAACAGTGTTGCGGGAATCTTCATAATCTGGTGTTGGGGCCCCAGGTGGTGCACAAGTTATCGGCCGCCAAGCCGCTATCTGCAATAGCCATCTACTGGGGCAAATCGTTGAGATATGCAGACTAGGGGCAGCGGCTTGGATTGGTTCGTGCGTCGCGGTGCCAATGTGCGCGGCCCCTTGAGCAGCGCCAAGGTCCGGCATTTTGTGCTCGAGGGCAAACTCGATCTCGATGACGAGGTCAGTGAGGACCGGCGCGCATGGCGCCGCCTGGGTAGCGTGCCGGAGGTGGTGCCGCTGCAACTGCGCAGCGATGATCAGGAGATGGCCGCGGAGCAGGATGCGCTGAGCCGGCGGGATCGGTCGCGCGCGATGCGCACCATCATCGTGGCGACCTTGCTACTTGGCCTGCTGACGCTGGGAGTCTCGCTGGTCGGCCAACGAATCGCCGAGGACGACCGCGACTGTGCGGCCGTCCCGGCACCCGGCGTCTCACTCGAGGGCTGTCAGCTCAGCGGTGCGCAACTGACCGCGGTATCGCTTGCCGACGCGCAGCTGGCTAATGCCTCGTTGGCCGGCGCCAATCTGGCCGAAGCGGATCTGCGCCGCGCCGACCTGCGCTATGCCGACCTGAGCCAAGCCGACCTATCCTTTGCGACGCTCGCCGACGCCAATCTGAAAGGCGCCAACCTGCGTTATACCGATCTCACCAATGCAGACCTTAGTGCGGCCGACCTGAGCTTTGCCGATCTCAGCGGTGCGCGTATTGGCGGCGCTCGTCTGCAGGGGACGAGGCTGGAGGGCGCGGTCTGGACCGATGGGCGGGCCTGCAACACTATCGACTGCCGCCGCTGACGCCCGGCTTGAGCCGCAGCCGGCGGCAGGCTACACTTTGACCTGACACCAGGATCGGTGTCGCATAAGTTCTAAGGAGAGAACATCATGTCTTATCTTACCCGTTCCCGTCACGCCCTCTGGTTCGCCCTGCTCATTGGCGCGTCGCTGGCACCAGCGGCAGGCACTGCCGCCAGCCGCTGTAATGCCATGCAACAGGACGCATGTACAGGCGCCGCCGAGTTCGTCTGGGTCGACGGCTACACGCGCAAAGACGGTCGTTCCGTGACCAGCCACTGCAAGACGAAGTCGACGC
>JBATKF010000498.1:0-1719 GCA_049669185.1 Sedimenticolaceae bacterium
ACCGCGTTCCAGGCACTGCCAACTGCGCCCATCGGGCGTCGCGCGGCAGTCCCATGCCGATTGATCCGCCATCACGCCGGTCTGCAGCAGCATGACGCCGGCCAGAGGAATCCAGAACGGCGCGGCCGCGCCACGCATCGCCGCACACAGTGGATTGAGGCGGATGATCCGTTTGCTCCGTGTCACGTGATGGTTCTTCGCGATTCCTGGTGTGCCGTTCGCCAATCCGGGAAGCGCTCGCGGCCGGCGCTCGGACCCTGCCCGGCGGGAACGCCCGGCGTGATGCGCCCAGCGCCGCTAAAATCTCATAGAATAAGAAATACTTCAATTCCTGCCGGGTTGTCCGCGGCGGGATCGACGACCCCACCGAGGCGCCCGATGCCAGAACGCCTGCAGCAGCTCGAGCGATGGCTCGCGCGGTCCTGCGATCTGCCGAAATTCGCGCTGGCGCCTGCCTCCGCCGACGCCAGCTTCCGGCGCTACTTCCGTGTCACCCTGCCGGACGGCAACACCCTGGTCGCGATGGACGCGCCGCCGGACAGGGAGGACTGTCGGCCCTTTGTCGCCGTGGCCGCGCGCATGCTCAGCGCAGGGCTGCATGTCCCCGAGATCTTCGAACAGGACCTCGCCCAGGGCTTTCTGCTGCTCGAGGACCTGGGCAGCCAATCGTATCTGGCGGCGCTGAACCCTGAGACGGTCGAGCCGCTCTACGCAGACGCCCTGGCTTCGCTGTTGCGTCTGCAGACCAGGGCGCCGGTGACCGACCTGCCGCGCTACGACCGCGACCTGCTGACCCGCGAGATGGGGCTGTTCACCGATTGGCTGCTCGGCAAGCACCTGGGTCTGAACCTGAGTCGGGAAGAGCAGCAGATGCTGGCGGCCACCTTCGAGCGGCTGATCGACAATGCGCTGGCCCAGCCGGTGGTCTGCGTGCACCGCGACTACCACTCGCGCAACCTGATGCTGGTCGAGGCCGATAATCCGGGCGTGATCGACTTCCAGGACGCCGTCGCCGGGCCGATCACCTACGACCTCGTATCGCTGTTGCGCGACTGCTATGTCACCTGGCCGGGCGCGCAGGTCGATGCCTGGGTCGCCGGCTACCATCGCCAGGCGCAGGCCGCCGGTCTGCTCGCGGGCGTCGATGCTGCGACCTTTTTAGAGTGGTTCGACCTGATGGGGGTGCAACGTCACCTCAAGGCGGCCGGGATCTTCGCCCGCCTGAATCACCGTGACGGCAAGGCGGGCTATCTGGCGGATATACCGCGAACGCTGGGGTATATCGTCGAGGTCGGGCGGCGCCGGGCGGCGATCAGCGAACTGGCCAGATTCCTCGAGCTGCAGGTGATTCCGGCGCTATCTATTCCGGGCTAGTTTTTCGGTCATGGATGATCTCGGCATGCAACTCACCGATGCGGGATACGGCGTCATCGAGGTCGCTGTAGCCGATCGAATAGGCCGGGCAGCGGTTCACCAGATCGACAGCAGCGCGGAAGCCGCGCGCGCCCTGAAGCTTGTAGTTGAAGCTGTTGCCGGACACCTTCAGAAAGGTCCAGCCGCGCGCCAAAGGCGCAATCTCGGTGTCACTGCCCGCAGCATAGCGGGGGAACAGGAACCAGCCAGGCGGCGCGCAGTCCTCGGCGCGACGCTGACTCTCTTCAGAGGCCACGACGTGCGCGACATCGCCCTTACGGGTCTTCGGAAAGGTGGGGCCCAGTT
>JBATKF010000499.1:0-2018 GCA_049669185.1 Sedimenticolaceae bacterium
GTCGTGAGAGGCACCACCATCGACCGCATCGCGTCAGGAGCAACCGGCTTCAGTGCGGTCGCTGTAAAGCACTCTGAAACCTTCAACAGTAAATGCTGAAGGGCCGTTGTGTCTTGGTAACGGACTCAAGCCCGAGTAATTCGCTCAGATTTTCGCGTAGGCGCCGCTTCTTCGTTCGGCTGTAACTACTCACCCCGCAGAGGGATTTCGTCGGCGAGCGCCATTTGAATGGCGATGAGCGGGTTGTACCCTTTGGACGCCATGGTCTGCAGATAGCTGGATATCCGGCAATAGGCATTGGCATACAACGTGGTGCGGAAGCAGCCGGATACTTTCTGTTTGACTTTGGTCATACGCAGATCGCGTTCAGCGCGATTGTTGGTGAAAGCGACATGCGGGTCACGGGCGAAGAGCAAGACGGCTGCTTCGTGTTTTTTGAGCCGCTCCCAAAGATTGTGCGCATCCGATTTGGCCAACCGCCCGCGCTTACCGGTAGGTCGTTGCGGAAGTGCCGGCAGTTCCTTGTCTCCACGAGTGAGGATATTGCGGTAACGCTTTTGTAGATTGGCCAGTTCGGTGTCGGTCAGTTGTTTGGCTTCACGCGCCGAGACCTTGGCTGCGGTGTCTTGTAGCAGGCGCTTCATGTTACGCGCCCAGGCATAACCATTGGTTTCGATAATGAATGCGAGTTCGCGCAGCAGGTGCGATCCACATAAGCCGTGATCCAGGTGATCGTAGGCCAGATACGAGGCCCAACAATCATGGATCGCTTTGCCACCGTAGCGCGGAATGATATTGATGTCTTCGATGGCCTCGGTGCCGCGTTTTCGGTGGAGTCGCTTGATCGTGATGTCGCCTGCAGCGTAGACATGGATCCAGTGATTCTTGCCATCGACGCGCAGTGAGGTTTCATCGACGTGCATGGCTGGCATCGTGAGCAATTGCTCGATGGCTTGCGCTTCCCAGCGCTCCAGGGCCTGATAGAGGCGGCGAATGAAGTTGAGCAAGGTCGCTTCGGCCAGGCATTCGCCGATGATCGATTGGATCAGTTGCTGGGCGCGCTGGAGTGACACCATTTGGGTCACCAGCAAATTGATGGCAAAGGCTTTCAGGCCATCGCCGTACTGGCGTGGTCCGGGAAAGTCAGCGGGAAACTGGCCTTTGACTGTGGCGTCGCAGTTGGGACACTGTTTGACTTCGGCATCGACATGCTCGATGACTTTTTCAAACACGATATCGATTTTCGTACGTCGCTCGATGTGCTGACAGGCGATCTTGTCGAGCGGTTCGCCACAGACATTGCAGTGCTCGACGGGAGCCAGCGTGACGGTTTCGCGCTGCGAGCGATTGCGTGCGGTCTGCCCGCGCAGATGCTTGCCCTTACCGTGACTGCCGGTCAACGGCAGTGCCGATTCGTCTTTGTCGGTTTGCGAAGACGGTAGGCTGGAGTTGCGTGAATTCTTACGGGTTTGGCGTTCGAGAAAGATCGAGAGGATGAGATCGACAATAAGCAGCAGGCTGTTGAATAGGACCTTGGCTTCGCTGGACAGTTTGTCTTCTGTACTGAGTTGCTCGAACTGTGCTTTGAGGTGGTCGATCTCCTCGCGGACCGATGATTTATCCAACGAGGGCATCAGCGCTGAGTCATAGAAAACGATTCCATAGCGCTATGATAACCGCCGATTTTTCAGCCCTTTGTGCCGCCCTTAGTGCGACGATCGACGATTTGGGCTGCGCGTATGTCTCAGCAACGAATAACGGCTGAGAGAGAATCGGATGTCGCCGCTACACGGCTATCTTGACGAGACCCGCAAGTTTTGAACCAAAGAGCCTCAAAATCCTGTCAAGTGTTTTTTTGCAGCCATTCCTCATCCAGGGGGCGAGTAGTTACGACCTGTCAACACAACAAACAGAGATCCCAGATGAGAGAATTCAATGAATCAGTAGTGATCATCACCGGTGCTGCCGGCAACCTCGGCCGGGCGGTCGCGCAGGCCTTTGCTGCTCGTGGTGCCCAT
>JBATKF010000500.1:0-10963 GCA_049669185.1 Sedimenticolaceae bacterium
TGCCTTTGTTGTTGTCCTCACTTGCCGACATATACTTTAGTGCCTCGTATACTTGTTGCCGGACATGCGAACCAATCGTCGACCGCAGAACCGAGATGGGACTCAGGCGAAGGTCTCCCAGCCGGCGACGACGATAGCGTTGTCATACTGACCCGGAAAGGGCGTCCGTAAGGTGAAGAAAACGCCCCAATCAGAATGGAAAGCCGCTTGGCGACGTCAGGGTGATGCGGCCGGATGGGTGAACACCGACGGCATTGTCGAACACGATATCGATTGGTTGCTCGACCAGTGCGATGGTCCAGAAAAGGCCGTAATTGTGCTGTTCGACGACTCATCGCACGTTGTCCCGTTGTTCACGCACACCGGATCGATCAGCTTCAACTTCGGCGAGGTCGAACTTGCGTCAACAACGGTTCGACGCTATGCCCTGGCGGGCAACTTTCCGCATCTCTCGCAGCGTGACTGGGAGTTGGTTTTGTCGGCGCTAAGGGCGCACTTGGAAACGGATGCCGCAGTCTACCTGTTGGGTGTCGTTGAGGGCGAGGGATTGTGCCGGGCGATTCGGGCCCATTCGACAAGGGAAGCTTTCTGGTGTTCGCGGCACGGTAAGCACTATGCCCGCCGTTTTTGTAACTTGGCAGATGGCTACGAGGCTTATCTGCGAAGCCTGCCAGCGAGGCATCGCAAGAAACTCAAACGCAGCCTGAAACGTTTCGAAGCCCGCTTTGCCGACTACGCCAGCTTTTCGTGCCATGTATCCGTTGATGAAGTTGATGTGTTTCTTACCCGCGTTGAACCGGTTTCCAACCGGACTTACCAGGCCCAGCTGTTAGACAACGCGGTCAAGCGGGAGGGGCATGTCGGGCGCCAGCTACTCCAGGGTGCCCGGCGCGGTAACGTTCGCTGTTACCTGCTCGCGATTGACGGGCATCCAATCGCTTGGCGCATCGGAACCGTCTATCAGGGAACGTTTTTCAGTCAGCACGTCGGGTACGACCCCGACTACGCTGAGTGGCATCCGGGCGTGATTACCCACCTTTACTCGGCGAAAGACCTGGCCGATACGCCGACCGGCGTGACCACGATCGACCTGCTCTACGGAGACAACGACTTCAAGCGCAAGATTTCTACCAGCTCAAGACAGGAATGCAATTACTATTGTTTCCCCAAGACGGCGAAAGGCACGAGCACGCATGCTGTGCTGTCGCTCTGTAATGCGATCTCCGAAGGTTGTGGCAACTTGCTCGAGCGCTACGGTGTCAAACAGATGCTAAAGCGTCGAGTGAGGCGCCAAGGCGGCAACGATCAGCGTCGAGCGCGGCGTAACACACACAACCGGGTGCCATAGGCAGCGAGAGACATTGCAAGGCCGCCCGATCGATGGACGGCCCCTGCCACATCCTCGGGTGCATTCACCTGGCATCGCATGCCGCCCGGCAAGGAACTTCTAGAGCAGGCGCTTCAACTGCTCGCCGGGCACCCGGCGTGGCGAGCCTTGCTGCATCGCTGCGCAATCGCTGGCTAGCCTTTTTGCAATTCTTCGTGCCAGCCGCGGTCCAGGCCGAACTCGAAGGTGTGGATGCGTAGACCCTCCGGGAAGGCCTCTTTGAGGCGACGCTCAAATTCTGCGTAGACCTCAGCCTTGTGTTGCTGCACGTTGTAGTCCCGGCTGGATACGTCGACACCCTGTACATCGAGCTCCATCTTCAACTCGATTTCCGGCGCCATCTGTATTCTGATTCTTGCCATTGCTCCGCTCCTCTCTGTCAATAATTAAGCATGTAGCAGAGGAATCATCAAGAGAGCCACGATATTGATGATCTTGATCAAAGGATTGATCGCAGGGCCGGCGGTGTCCTTATAGGGGTCTCCGACGGTATCGCCGGTTACCGAGGCCTTGTGTGCCTCCGAACCTTTGCCCCCATGATTGTCGTCTTCGATGAACTTCTTGGCGTTGTCCCATGCGCCGCCGCCGGTCGTCATCGAGATCGCGACAAACAAACCGGTGACAATCGAGCCCAGCAGTACACCGCCCAGTGTCTGCGGACCCAGTAGCAATCCGACGAGCAACGGCACGGCGATAGGCAGCAGAGAGGGCAGGATCATTTCCTTGATCGCAGACCGGGTAAGCATATCGACGGCACGTGAATAATCCGGTTTGGTCTCGCGGGTCATGATCCCGGGCATCTCTTTGAACTGGCGGCGTACCTCCAGGACGATGCCGCCCGCGGCACGGCCGACCGACTCGAGCCCCATGGCGCCGAACAGATAGGGCACCAGTCCACCGATAAACAGGCCGACAATGACCAGATGGTTGGAAAGGTCGAAAGTCAGCGCACTACCGGTATGCGCGGCGAGTTCACGCGTGTAATCCGAGAACAGCACCAGCGCAGCCAGCGCGGCCGATCCGATCGCGTAACCTTTGGTGACCGCCTTGGTGGTATTACCCACGGCGTCGAGCGCGTCGGTGGTGTTGCGTATCTCGCCGGGTAGCTCGGCCATCTCGGCGATGCCACCGGCGTTGTCGGTAATGGGTCCGTAGGCGTCGATCGCGACCACAATGCCGGTCATCGACAGCATTGCCGTGGCGGCGACGGCGATGCCATACAGTCCGCCCAAATGAAAGGCGGCGAGTATTCAGATGCAGATGGTGATCAGCGGGGCGGCGGTAGATCGCATGGACAGCGCCAGCCCGGCGATGATGTTGGTGGCATGCCCAGTCGTTGACGCGGCCGCCAGGTGGCGAACCGGTTTATAGGCCGTCGACGTATAGTAATCTGTAACCACAACCAACGCTGCGGTTACCAATAGCCCGACCAGGGCGCTGCCGAATAATCGGTTGGCGTCCACGCCTTCCACGTCGCCCATGATCCATAGCGTGACGGGATAGAACAGCACTGCGGAAAGGACCGCGGACACGATCAAAGCGCGGTACAGGGCCGCCATGATCTTGCCGTCGTCGCCGACTTTTACGAAAAAGCTTCCGGCAATCGACGTCAGGATCGACACCGCGCCCAGGACCAATGGATAAACGACGGCGCTGACGCTGCCATCTTCGTACGCCAGCGCACCCAACATCATCGTGGCAATGATGGTAACCGCGTAGGTCTCGAAAAGATCCGCCGCCATGCCGGCGCAGTCGCCGACGTTGTCGCCCACGTTGTCTGCGATGACAGCGGGATTTCGCGGGTCGTCTTCGGGTATCCCAGCCTCGACCTTTCCGACCAGATCTGCGCCCACGTCGGCACCTTTGGTGAAGATGCCGCCGCCGAGACGGGCGAATATCGAGATCAGAGATCCACCGAACGCCAGTCCTACCAGCGGCGCCAGTGCCACATCCTGGCCGTCCGGCGTGAAGCCCTGCAGGACCGCGTAGTACCCAGCTACCGACAACAGTCCCAGACCCACGACCAGCATCCCGGTAATGGCCCCGCCGCGAAAGGCGATGGCGAGTGCGGGGTTCAGTCCCTGTTTCGCGGCCTCGGTGGTACGGACATTCGCGCGCACAGAGACATGCATGCCAACGAAGCCGGCCGCCCCCGACAACAGGGCGCCGATCGCGAAGCCGATGGCAGTGGCGGAATCGAGCAGGAACCAAATAGCGCCGAACAAGCGGAAGGGGCGTTCATTGGCGCCTTGAGTACCAAAGTAATAGGGACTGGTGTGCCAAAAATCAGCAGATAATCGGCACGGCCAACACCATCCTGGTGCGGAAAGCGCCGAGACACCCCTTACTGATCACTCGATCCGAGGGTAGGGAGGCTCCCCTCTTTCATGACACCAGGTTCAACGCAGAGCCCCGCTCCGGCTTTCCGGGCTATGCCGAGGCGCAGATACATCGGTTCCGGTCTTTGTTACTTAAAATCCTACCTGTTTGGCCGCTAACCCTTGTTGAACCCGGGCTCACACTGGACCCGCCCGGTACGATGGAGAGGACTCCCGATGTGGTACCGGTGGCGCGCCCGAACCGCTGTCATCCTGGACATCCCTGAACCAGGCGATCGCGTATCGAGATACTTCGATCTGCTTCTAATCGCGTTGATCGTGGTGAACGTCAGCGCGGTCATCCTGGAGTCTGTCGGCGAGCTGCAGTTGCGGTGGGGTGGGGTGTTCTACCTGATCGAGACCGTCTCGTTGGTGATCTTTTCGCTGGAGTATCTGGCGAGGGTGTGGTCGATCGTCGATAACAAGTGGCGCGAGGAATACCGTGATCCGTTGTGGGGACGTCTGAGGTTCATGCGCAGCCCGCTGGCGGTTATCGATCTGCTCGCGGTGGCGCCATTCTGGTTGAGCATGATCTTCCCGATGGATCTGCGTTTCCTGCGCGTGGTACGTCTGCTGCGCGTGCTGAAGCTGACCCGGTACTCAGCGGCGATGAATCTGCTGTTCGACGTATTGCGCGAAGAGGCCCGCGTTATCGGTGCAGCGATGTTCATCGTACTGGTGATGTTGATCGCGGCCGCCAGTGCGACCTACCTCGCAGAGCACGAGGCCCAGCCGGATGCCTTTGCCAATATCCCGCAGGCATTGTGGTGGGCGATAATCACCGTGACCACGGTAGGTTATGGCGACGTGGTGCCGGTAACGCCCATCGGTAAGGTGATGGGTTCGGTCGTCGGCTTCATCGGTGTGGGTATGGTAGCCCTGCCGGCCGGCATCATGGCGTCGGGCTTTAGCAGCGCCTTGCAGCGGCGTCGCAACAGCCTGCGTCGGGAGATGGCATCGGCGCTGGAAGACGGCGTACTCGATGCCGGAGACCGTTCACGGATTTCCGCGCATGCCGCTGCGCTCAACCTGTCCGAGGACGAGGTCGCCGATATCCTGCGCGAGAAGACCGCACGCGGTCTGGCCTCCGTCGAGGTATGCCCGCATTGCGGCAAGCCGCTGTCCGGCAAGCCGCATCGGCCGGCCGCCTGAAAAAAGCGATTAGGCATGCTACGCATTCGCTTTCTGGGCGGGCAGCGTGGGTGCGTAGAACCCGCTGCGCAGAAGAGCGCTCAGTTCCTCCGCAGGGAGCGGCATACTGAACAGGTAACCCTGCGCCTCTTCACAGCCCTCTTTGATCAGGAAGCTTAGCTGCTCCTTGGTCTCGACGCCCTCGGCGACGATTGTCATCTGCAGTCGGTGGCCGAGCGCCACGATCGCACTGGTGATCGCCATGTCGTCCGGATCAGTGGGGATATCATGCACGAAAGAGCGGTCAATCTTCAGTTTCTGGATGGGCAACTGCTTGAGATAGCTGAGTGAGGAGTGACCGGTGCCGAAATCATCGATTGCGATGCCGACACCCATCTCGCGCAGTGAATTCAGCAGCACGATGGCCTCATCGGGCTGGTGCATGATAAAGCCCTCGGTCAATTCGAGCTCCAGACATCGCGGGTCGAGACCGCTTTCCGCCAACGCGTCGGCGACAGCCTCCCGCAACAGGCTGCCCTCGACGATCTGCCGCCCCGAGAGATTGATAGACATCTGTATAGCCGGCAGGCCCTGTGCCTGCCATGCTAGCGCCTGCTGACAGGCGGTCCGCAAAATCCATCTGCCGACCGGCAGGATCAGGCCACAATCCTCGAGCGTATTCAAGAAGGCGCCCGGCCCGATGAGACCACGCTCCGGATGCTGCCATCTGAGCAGCGCCTCTACACCCGTGATAGCGCCCGTGCGCGTGTTCCACTTCGGCTGGTAGTGCAGCACGAACTCGCCCCTGTCCAGGGCCAGCCGCAGGCTCGATTCGAGGCGGAGGCTCTCGTGGGCTGCGGTGGTGAGATCCTGGGTGTAGAAATGGTAGCTGTTCTTGCCCTTCTGCTTGGCGCGATACATTGCGGCGTCGGAATTGCGCACCAGCTCATCCACGGTCATGCCGTCATCCGGGTACAGACTGATACCGATGCTGGCCGTGATGAACAATTGGTGACCCTGGATATCGAATGCCTCTTGCAGCGAATCCAACAGTTTCTGCGCAACGCTGCGCGGATCCTCGTCCGAGGCATAGTCTTCCAGAACCACCATGAACTCGTCGCCACCGAGACGGGCTACGGTGTCACCCTCGCGAACGAGCCGTGACAGTCGGCCGGCAAAAATTTGCAACAGTTGATCCCCGGCCGCGTGCCCAAGGGTGTCGTTGATGGTTTTGAACCGATCCAGGTCAAGAAAGAGCACGGCCAGACGGTGGCCCAGGCGATGCGCGCGGTGGATGGCATGGTCGAGTCTGTCCTGCAGCAGCAGTCGATTCGGCAGATCGGTGAGCGTGTCGTGGTGCGCGAGATGGTCGAGTTGCTGCAGCGACCGCTTTACGATCGCGACATCGGAGAAAACTGCCACGTACTGGCTAATCCGACCCTCGTTGTCTGTCACGGCGTTGACAGTGAGCCATTCCAATATCGAGTCGCCGGATTTCTTGCGCGTATAGACCTCACCCTGCCAGCGTCCGTTTGCCGCGATGGCCTCGAGCATTTGCTGATAGAAGGCCTTGCGATGCCGTCTCGATCGCAAGACCCGGATATGCCGGCCGGCAAGCTCAGTGCGTTCATAGTCCGACGAATCGCTGAACGCCTGGTTGGCCGCAACGATTCGGCCGCGCGGATCGATGATGATGACGCCCTCGCCAGTGCTCTCAAAGACCGTTGCGGCCTGCCGGATCTCGTGGTCCTGTCTGCTCAGAGCACGAATCGAGAAGAACGCGATCAGCACCAGCAGGAACAGGCTGATCAGAAACACCAGCACCAGCAGGGTACGGTCTGCACCGCGGCTCTGCTGCAGCTGGGAACTGAGCGCAGAGGCCTGCGCCTGGACATCTGCCACCAGTTCCTCGACGTTCTGCTTGAGCTGCGCGGCCACCTCCCGATTATTGGCCAGCAGCCGGTCTATCTGCGCCTGTGTTGTGAGCTGTCCACGGCGGATACCAAACAGGTTTTCCGGCCCATCCCCCAGCAAATGAAGCTGTCTTTCGATCTCTGCCACGTTGTCTGCCAGAATCGGATTACGCCTGGACAACTGACTGTTCAGAAAATCTTTCGCCGATACGAGGAAAGTTGCGAGCGATCGCTTGAAGCGATCCTGCAGGATGGACACGCTCTCCCGGCTGTCGACATCCGCTACCGCGGTCAGCAGCGCGAACAGCAGATTCCCTTCGGCCTTGATATCCAACGCATAGCCCATGTCCTTGACCGCCTGCGCGACAAACTCGGCGATCGTCGACTCGGTATTCTGCGCGGCAAACCCGAGATTTAGCGCTAGTTCCGTCTTTTTCCGTTCCATCGCCTCTGCCAGCGCCACCTCGAACTCGCCGTTGCGTGGGCCGGCGACGCCCTCGGGCAGACGTGACCAGTCGGTCCGGAAGCTATCACCGGCTACCCGCAGGCGTCGCGTTAGGCCGCTATCCGTGTCACCGTCCTCAACATTGCGCACCTGCTCCCAGGCCGTAAGAAATTCTTGCCACAGCAGGGCGCGCTGCTCGTTGTCGCCGTCGATCAGATCCCGGTAGGCGAGTTGAAGATCCATCAGCGCTACCAGGTGCATTACATCGTGATTGCGCAGCTTTCTGAGCGCCGCGGCGTTGACGCGCGCAACGCGTTTGCCGAACAGTCGCGTGAGCGAAGAGACGCCCCAAACGACCGGGCTGACGGTATCGGAGAATTCGCTGTGCACCTCGCGGATGTGCGTCATTGCCCGGTCGTGACGCTCATCCAGCGCGATCCGCTGATTGGTGGTGCCTTTCAGGCCAGACAGGATGTCGGTGAGCATCGCCACGTTGCTGCGCACGTCCACCAGTTGCCGCGATCTTGCGGTCTGCTCGAGGATCGAGAGGTTGTCATCGATCCGTTGCTTCAGTTGATCAAGGCTCGCCACGACCTGGCGGGTTTCCTGCAGGTCCCGGGCGCTGGCCAGACTCGGGGCCGATGCCGCAAGCAGGGCGCTGTGCTCTGACAGGCTCTGCGCGACCAATGCCTTCGGCAGGATGTCGCTGGTCGCCCGCTCCACCGCGCTGCCGAGCTGGTTCATCAGGTAGAGCGCGAACCCGCCCGCCAGCAGCAGGATCAGCGCGCTGCCGGCAAAAGTCAGCGACAGGCTGCGCCTAAAGCTCCGGCGGTTGCCCTGGCTCATCTTGGAAAAACAGTGAAAGCGGGATCAGTATGCATTATTCCGCAGCATACCGGCTGAGTATCTGGGCGGCATTGGTCTTATCGATGGTCGACGTCCGCAGCATCAGACGTTTCTGCACCGCTTCCCCGCGAAGAAAACGCAGCGCCTGCCGGATGCCCTCCTCGCCCGGGGTCTTGTATAAAAATGTGGCGTCCAGAATGCCTTCCTCCACCCATTTCACGCCCTCGGCCGGGATGCCGTCGATGCCGAGAAACGCGATATCCTCTTCACGCCCGACATCGCGCGCCGCCAGGTAGGCGCCGTAGGCCATGGGGTCGTTGTGCGCATATACCAGATCGATGTCCTGATGGGCATCCAGTGCCTCGGTCATGATGCCGTAGGCGAGGTCCTGCTTCCAGTCACCATCCTGCGGCGCGTTGACGATCTTCACCCCGGGTTCCCGTCGGATCACCTCGACGAACCCGCTGTGGCGGTCGGCGGCGGGTGACGAGGCCATGCCGCCCCAGATCTCGATAACATTGCCCTCTGCCTGACCTTCCCCGCCCAGTAACTGCACCGCGCGGTGTCCGGCCGCGCGGCCGATCTCCCGGTTGTCGCCGCCGATGTACTGCGTGTAACGGTCGTTGGCCACGTCGCGATCGAGAACGAATACCGGGATTCCGAGCGTAAATGCCTTGCTGACCGGTGCGGTGAGCTCCTCGGTCACTTTGGGCGAGACCAATATCGCGTCCACGCCCCGGGCGATCAGGTCCTCCATGTCGGCGACCTGGCGGCGCACGGAGTCCATCGCATCGCGCACGACCAGTTCCACCTCCGGGTGGCGGGCCGCTTCGGCCCGGAGCTCCTTGTTGAACAGCAGGCGCCATGGCTCGGTGGTGGTCGCCTGCGAGAATCCGATCGCGAAGCGCGCCTTGTGTGCATGCGCGCCTGGCCTGGGACCGCCAGGCTCTTTCGACAGTGCCATTTCGGTTCGATAGGCGGCCAGCTGCTGCTGGCGCCCCAGTTCATCGGTGATCGCATTCCAGGCCGTGGCTACGCGCTGCATGGCTGCATCCACCTCGCTGTCGTTACGCAGGATCCGGGTCAGTTCCTCCTCGAGCATCTCGGTGTAGCGATGGAAGCCGGGGATCCGCAGGTCCATCGCCGCATGTGGTGAATCGAGGCTGGCCCGCACCATGCCAAGATATTCGGAGGCAGCGGAGATCGACAGGGCCTTGGTCCAGGCATCGATATTGGTGAAGTGGGTGAAACGGTAGGGATTGATCCCGGTTCCGCTGGTGACCACGTCGCGTAGGCTGTTTTCGGGACTGGAGAGCCACATGATGTAGTCCCATGCCGCCTGCTGATGCCGACTGTTCTTCGGCACCCCGGCTATCCAGCCACCGAAGGCGAGAAAGGGCGCCTTGTAGACTGAGCCCCTGTCGTCCCATCGCCACAGCCGACTGTCCCAGACCCGTGTGGTCCCTGGTAGAACGAAATAGCCGACCTTGCCGGCGACCTTCGAGCGTGCCGGATCCTCTGCCAGCTGTGCGGTGTCGCCCCAATCCAACGCCATTGCGGTGCGGCCATCGAGGAACGCACCTCTCGCCTCCACGATCCCGAACTGCGCCGCGCCCGGCGGGCTGAACGCCAATATCTCTTTGTATTCGCGCACTGCCCGCAGCCAGCCCGGGTTGTCGATCTGGGCGCGCATGGTGTCCGGGTCGAAGAACTGTGCGCCTGGGAAATCAGGGTGGTTGGTATAGGCCGAGGCGCGACTGAAAAGGGTCCAGAACTGTTTGCCGTTGCGCGCAAAGGCCTCGGCCGTTCCATATATCAGGCCCCCGTCAGGCGAGCTGCAGCCATTAAAGAATTCCGCGATGTCGCGATACTGTTCCCAGGTGTCGGGGGGGAACAGCTCATAGCCGTAGCGGGCGCGAAATGCCGCCTGGTTTTCCGGGTCACCGAACAGGTCCTTACGGTAGTACCCGCTGAACAGGTCGCCGTCTACCGTCGCCGCGATCCACTTGCCGTCCCAGGTCATCAGCCGTTCGCGATAGGCGGGATGGATGTCATCGAAGGCATCGCTGTCGCGATACTCGTCTGGCATCTCGGCCAGATAGGGATAGAAATCTGCGGCCCAGGCGGCAGGGAAGAGCAGGACATCGTAGACTGGTTGCCCCGCCTGCAATGCGTCCATGAAGTCGCGAAAAAGCCGACCGAAGTCCGACTGCACGACCTCGGTCTTGCCCCCGGTTCTCTGCTCCCAGGTCAGGGCGTGGGCCTTGGCCGGTCTGCCGATGGCATCTGCGCTCTGCACGCCGATCCGGATGTGCTCGCCGCTGAGGTCCGTTGTATCGGCGAGGCCTAGGCCTGGGCCGGAAAGAACAAACAGCCATACTAAGACCCATCGGAAACCGACCCGCTTAGCCGTCTTGCTGTTCACGTATTTTCACCCCTCAAACGGCACGTCCGATCGAAATAATGCACGCGCACTGATCGCTGGATGAAACAGGATAGCGATTCCAAAAAATTAAGCAGGGCATTACCGCTCAATTTGTAGCCCGGCTGCGCGTCCGTCGCAATCTTTAGATTTAACGACCAGCGACGCCAAAACTGTGCCATCCGTTCGGTGGCGCGAGGTTTCCCAGGCTGCACATTTTCGGCGCGATTATCCGGGATGCCGACGCAACATGCGGGCTAAGAGCCCTCGATTTGCTCTGCTATCCATGCGAGTGCGGTGTCGCGGTCCCGAAACGATCTGGTATTTCTGACCGTCCAGGCGACCTGCTGCCGCAGAGCGCGCCGCTGTGGTCTAAAGGGGGCTGGTCGCGGCCGGAATGCCGGGCGCGGCGGCCTCCAACAGCGCGGCGGCCGCGAGTAC
>JBATKF010000501.1:0-46620 GCA_049669185.1 Sedimenticolaceae bacterium
CCCCCCCGATACCGAGGAGACACTGCGTGCGCTGCGCCTGCCGCTGCTGGTGATTCCTGCATTCTGAGTCATCCGCGGGCCCAGCCGCCCGAAAAAATGGGGCGCCAAGGCGCCCCATTTGTATCCCGCCGCCGCGACGGATCAGTTGACCTTCGGGTCGAGTTCTCCCGACAGGTAACGACCGGTCATTGCATCCAGGCTCAGCGCCTTGATCTTGGACGCATTGCCGGCGGTACCGAATGACTCGTAGCGTGCCTTGCAGATGTCTTTCATCGCTTTGGTGGACGCGGCGAGAAACTTGCGTGGATCGAAGTTTGAGCGGTTCTCGTGAAGGTGCTTGCGGATCGCACCCGTCGACGCCATGCGCAGGTCGGTGTCTATATTGACCTTGCGCACGCCGTGCTTGATCCCCTCCTGGATCTCTTCGACCGGCACACCATAGGTCTCGCCCATATCACCGCCGAATTCGTTAATGATCGCCAGCCAGTCCTGCGGCACCGACGAGGAACCGTGCATCACCAGGTGGGTGTTAGGGATCCGTGCATGAATCTCCTTGATGCGCTCAATCGCGAGGATATCGCCGGTCGGTGGCCGAGTGAACTTGTAGGCGCCGTGCGATGTGCCGATCGCGATCGCCAGCGCGTCGACGCCGGTCTTTTTGACGAAATCGGCGGCCTCTTCCGGGTCGGTCAGCAGCTGACTGTGGTCGAGTTTCCCCTCGGCACCGATGCCGTCTTCCTCGCCGGCCATGCCGGTCTCGAGCGAGCCCAGGCAGCCCAACTCCCCTTCGACCGAGACGCCACAGGCATGCGCCATCTCGACGGTGCGACGGGTAACGTCGACGTTGTAATCATAAGACGCCGGCGTCTTGCCGTCCTCGCCAAGCGATCCATCCATCATGACCGAGCTGAACCCCAGCTGGATGGAGCGTTGGCATACTGCAGGAGAGGTGCCGTGATCCTGATGCATGCATACCGGGATATGCGGAAACTCCTCGATAGCCGCCAGGATCAAATGACGCAGGAAGGGCGCACCGGCATAGCTGCGCGCACCCGCCGAGGCCTGCACGATGACCGGCGCATCGGTCTCGTCGGCGGCCTCCATGATGGCGCGCATCTGCTCGAGGTTGTTGACGTTGAAGGCCGGAACGCCATAGCCATGTTCGGCGGCGTGATCCAGCATTTGACGCAGGGAAATCAGTGCCATTTTCTGCTCCTTTTACTGAGAGACTCAATCAAAATTTATTTCGCCACCGTTCACGATGTGTTCTCCAACGCGCACGATCTTGAGTACGTTGGTTCCACCCGATACGCCATTCAAATCACCTTTGGTGATGATGACGAGATCGTCGTCGCGCACCGCGCCGCGACGCTGAAGCTCCTCGATGACCTCGGTGTTGGCCTGACGCGAGTCGATGCCTGGCTCAAGGTCGAAGCTGACAGGATACACCCCCCTGTACAGCGTCACTTTTCTACGCGTGGCAACCTGGCCCGTCAAGGCGTAAATCGGAATCCCGGACGAAATGCGCGACATCCACTTACAAGTCGAGCCCGACTCCGTCAGTGCGGCAATCGCGGCCACGCCGAGGTGGTTGGCCGAATACATGGTGGCCATCGCAATCGCCTCGTCGATGCGGCCGAATACCGTGTGCAGACGGTGATCGGATTGGCGCGTCTGAGACTGTTTCTCCGCCTCCTTGCAGACCCGGTCCATGGCCTCGACCGCCTTGGCTGGATATTTGCCGGCCGCCGACTCACCCGACAGCATGACCGCGTCGGTACCATCGATCACCGCATTGGCCACGTCAAATACCTCGGCCCGTGTGGGAATCGGGCTATGGATCATCGACTCCATCATCTGGGTGGCGGTGATGACCACGCAGTTCAGCGACCTCGCCTCGCTGATCAGGCGCTTCTGCACCGCCGGCAGCTCGGCATCACCGATCTCAACGCCCAAGTCGCCGCGCGCGACCATGATCACATCGGAGGCTTCGATGATCTCTTCTATGGCATCGAGCGCCTCGGCACGTTCTATCTTCGAGACGATCCCGCCCTGTCCCCCGGCCTCACGCAGCAGGTGCCGGGTGGTATGCACATCGTCGGCCGAACGCACGAAAGACACCGCAACGTAATCGGCCTGCAGACGCGCAGCAAAGCGGATATCTTCTTTGTCCTTTTCGGTGAGCGCCGGTGCCGACAGACCGCCACCCAGCCGGTTGATGCCCTTGTTGTTCGACAGGGTCCCGCCAACAACAACCTTGCAGCGCACCTCGGTCGCCTCAACCTGATCTACCCACAACACGATGTGGCCGTCGTTGAGCAACAAGGTATCGCCACGCGCCACCTCTTCGTGCAGGGTCGGATAGGTGACGCCAACGCGCTCCCGGTTGCCGGCGTCAAGATCCCAACTGGTATCGAGGATCAAGCGATCGTCAGGCGCCAGCTCCACTTGTCCATCGACAAACTTGCCGCAGCGGATCTTGGGGCCCTGCAGGTCGATCAACACACCGACCTGGCGACCGCTGGCGCGCGCCCGGTTGCGCACCCATTCCGCGCGTCGCTCATGGTCCTCGTGCGTGCCATGCGACATGTTGAGACGCACGACGTCGACACCGGCGGCTATAACTTCGTCCAGCACCTTCGGGTCATCTGTTGCCGGACCCAGCGTTGCGACAATTTTGGTGCGTCTAAGCATTTGTCCTTCTTACGGATGGGCTTTCGCCTGGCCGCAGTGGTTCAGTTCGGTTCGTCGACTGTGCCATCGCCTGGATCTCTGGGGGCATAGACCGGGGATTGCACTCTCTTGCCGCCGACGACTCCAACTCGTCACTCGATCCGAACGGAAGACCTGCCTCCAGCGCAGACACCGCGCCGGCGGCAAACTGGTCCGCCGCTATTTGCGAGCGGCCTCCTCGAGCATCGCCACTGCCGGCAGCGTCTTGCCCTCGAGGTACTCCAGGAAGGCGCCGCCCGCGGTCGAGATATACGAAACTTTGTCATAGATGTCGTATTTCTGAATGGCTGCGATGGTGTCGCCGCCACCGGCGAGGCTGAATCCATCGGCGTTCGCAATTGCCATCGCCACGGTCTTCGTGCCTTCGCCGAACTGATCGAACTCGAAGACTCCCACCGGACCGTTCCATACGATCGTGCCGGCCTTGGCGATGATCTCAGCCAGTTCCGCGGCGGATTTCGGGCCGATGTCGAAAATCATTTCGTCGTCAGTCACCTCGTCGGCGCTTTTCAGCACCGCCGGCTCATCCTCAACAAAGTTTTTACCGACGACCACGTCGACGGCGATCGGGATATTGGCGCCGCGCTCCTGCATCTTCTTCATCAGGGCCTGCGCGGTCGGCACCAGATCATCCTCGCATAGCGATTTGCCGACGTTCTTGCCAGCCGCCTTAAGGAAAGTGTTGGCGATTCCGCCGCCGACCACCAGCTGGTCTACTTTCTCGGACAGCGCCTCGAGTACGGTCAATTTGGTCGATACCTTGGAGCCACCGACGATCGCAACCATGGGACGCGCCGGCTCGGCCAGCGCCTTGCCCAAGGCGTCCAACTCCTCGGCCAGCAGCAGGCCGGCACAGGCGAGCGGCGCAAACTTGCCCACACCGTGCGTAGAGGCCTGCGCGCGGTGAGCAGTACCAAAGGCATCCATCACGAACACGTCGCACAGCGCGGCATATTTCTTCGCCAGCCCTTCGTCATCCTTTTTCTCACCGGCGTTGAACCGCACGTTTTCCAACAATACGACCTCGCCCTCAGCGACATCAAAACCGCCGTCGATATAGTCTTTAATCAGTCGAACCTCACCACCGAGTTTCACCGACATATCCTCTGCGATCGGCTGCATGGAGTTCTCTTCGTCCATTTTGCCTTCTTCCGGGCGGCCCCGATGCGACATCACCATCACCCGGGCACCCGCGTTCGCGCAGTGCACAACCGTCGGCATTGATGCGGTAATGCGGGCGTCAGAGGTGACCTTGCCGTCTTTCACCGGCACGTTGAGGTCGGCGCGAATCAACACGCGCTTGCCCGCTAGATCAACATCGGAGAGCTTGATGAATGCCATGGTTCGAACTCCTTCGTCGTCCGAATATTGAAAGGTGAGTTTTGCGTTGGCGCCGCGCACGGGACCAACTCAAAACTCGCAATGCGAGACGCAGACTTGGGCAAGAAGGGGCCGCGGCGACGGCGTCGCCACGACCCCAGCGTCTTTACTTGGAAACGTGCTCCACCATGCGCAGCATATTGCAGGTGTAACCGTACTCGTTATCGTACCAAGCCACGACTTTGACGAAGGTCTCATCCAGCTGGATACCCGCGCCCGCATCGAAGATCGACGGCGTGTTGCGCCCGCGAAAATCGGTTGCGACCACTTTATCTTCGGTGTAGTCGAGGACGCCGGCCAAATCTCCGGACGCGGCAGCAGCCTTCATCGCGGCGCATATATCGTCGTAGCTCGCACCTTTCTCAAGCTCGACCGTCAGGTCGACGACGGAGACGTCCGAGGTAGGCACGCGGAAGGCCATGCCGGTGAGTTTGCCATTAAGCTCTGGCAACACCTTGCCGACGGCCTTGGCCGCCCCGGTCGACGAAGGGATGATGTTTTCCAGGATACCGCGGCCGCCGCGCCAGTCTTTCATCGACGGGCCGTCGACAGTCTTCTGGGTAGCGGTTGCCGCATGCACGGTGGTCATCAGGCCCCGCTTGATGCCCCAATTATCGTGCAACACCTTGGCAACAGGTGCGAGACAGTTGGTTGTGCAAGACGCCGCGGAAACGATGGCCTGGCCGGCATAGGTGTCATGGTTAACGCCGTACACGAACATAGGCGTCGCGTCCTTCGACGGCGCGCTCTGAACCACCTTCTTCGCACCGGCGTCGATGTGCTTCTGGCAGGTCTCCTCGGTCAGGAAGAATCCGGTACACTCGATGACCAGATCTGCGCCGATCTCGTCCCACTTCAGATTGCCCGGGTCGCGCTCTGCGGTCAGACGGATCTGCTTGCCGTCGACGATCATGTAACTGCCCTCGACCGCGATGTCGCCGTTGAAGTTACCGTGCACTGAGTCGTACTTGAGCATGTAGGCAAGGTAATCCGGGTCTAGCAGGTCGTTGATACCGACGACCTCGATACCAGGAAAATCTTTGGCGATTGCGCGAAATGCCATGCGGCCGATGCGGCCGAAACCGTTGATACCTACTTTTATTCCCATGTGAATAATCTCCTCGAAGGGTTACGCAGTCTTGGAAAATGCGTTTATGACGGGGCGGCCGACCGCCGATGCAGCCGGCCGCCTTACTGGATCTGTCTAGCCCGCGACCTCATCGATCGCCTTGCCGACGTTCTCCGCGGTGAAACCAAACTGCTTGAACAATTCATCAGCCGGCGCCGATTCACCGAAAGTGTCTATGCCGATGACCCTGCCGCTGGCGCCGACATACTTCCACCATGCGTCGGTGGTGGCCGCCTCGACGGCGACACGCGCCGTAACGGCGGCCGGCAGGACCGATTCCCTGTACGCCGCATCCTGGGCGTCGAACAGGCTGGTGCAGGGCATCGAGACCACACGCACCTTTTTGTTGCTGGCCGCGGCAGCGTCGACCGAAATCCCGACCTCCGAGCCGGTCGCGATGACGATCACATCCGGGGTGCCGTCGCAGTCGCGAAGCACATAGCCGCCGCGCTCGATATTTGCGATCTGCGCGGCATCGCGCGGCTGGAACGGCACACCCTGGCGCGTGAACGCAAGACAGGTCGGTCCATCCTGTTTTTCGATGGCCTTGCGCCAGGCAACGGCCGTCTCGACGGTGTCGCAGGGGCGCCATACGTCCATGCGCGGAATCATGCGCAGGGTCGGAATCTGCTCCACTGCCTGATGGGTCGGGCCATCTTCACCCAGGCCGATGGAGTCGTGCGTGAATACGAAGATCGAGCGGATCTTCATCAGCGCCGCCATGCGCAACGCATTGCGCGCATATTCGGAGAACATCAGAAAGGTCGCGCCGAACGGAATAAACCCGCCGTGCAGCGATATGCCGTTCACAATGGCCGCCATACCGAACTCTCGAACGCCATAGTTGATGTAGTTGGCGGCAGGCTTGTCGGCCCGCATTGGCTTGTGTCCCGACCACTCGGTCAGATTCGACCCACCCAGGTCGGCCGATCCGCCAAACAACTCTGGCAACGATGCCGCATAGGCCTCGATAGCGTTGAGTGACGCCTTCCGCGTCGCCGGGGAATCCGCCGCCTCGTTGCACTTGGCGACGAAGGCCTCTGCAATACCCGACCATTCGGCCGGCAACTCGCCCGCCATACGGCGCTTGAACTCGCCGGCCAGTGCCGGATGCGTCACCTCGTAGGCGGCAAATTTCTCGTTCCATGCGGCCTCGGCAGCGGCACCTTTCTCTCTGGCATCCCATCCCTGGTAGACCGCCGACGGCACCTCGAAGGCGCCATGATCCCATCCCAGCGCGGCCTTGGTGAGATTGATCTCGTCCTGGCCGAGTGGCGCACCGTGGCAGGCATGGCTGCCTGCCTTGTTCGGTGAGCCGAAGCCGATAGTGGTCTTGCAGCAGATCAGGGTGGGTTTGTCGGTCATCGCCTTGGCGAACTCCATCGCCTTGGCAATCGCCGCCGGGTCGTGACCGTCGACGTCCGGAATCACGTGCCAGCCATAGGCCTCGAAGCGTTTGGGCGTGTCGTCGGTGAACCAGCCTTCGACATGCCCGTCGATCGAGATGCCGTTGTCGTCCCAGAAGGCGATCAGCTTGCCAAGCCCCAACGTACCGGCCAGCGAGCAGGCCTCGTGCGAAATGCCTTCCATCAAACAGCCGTCACCCAGGAACACGTAGGTGTGATGATCGACGATATCGTGGCCGTCCTTGTTGAACTCAGCGGCCAGCGCGCGTTCCGCGATCGCCATGCCGACCGCATTGGTAATCCCCTGACCAAGCGGCCCGGTCGTGGTCTCGATACCCGGCGCATAGCCGTACTCGGGATGTCCCGGCGTCTTGGAGTGCAGCTGACGGAAGTTCTTGAGATCCTCCAGCGTCAGGTCGTAACCGGTGAGATGCAGGAGGGAGTAGATCAGCATGGAGCCATGGCCGTTCGACAGCACGAACCGATCACGATCGGCCCAGTGGGGATTGCACGGGTTGTGCTTCAGGTGGTCGTTCCACAGCACCTCGGCGATATCCGCCATGCCCATGGGGGCGCCCGGGTGACCAGAGTTGGCTTTCTGAACGGCGTCCATGCTCAACGCACGGATAGCGTTGGCAAGTTCTCTGCGTGAGGACATGAGTCCCTCCTGTAGAAGGCTTTCTTGAGTGAGTTCTTCGCCGCCGCCGAGCAGCCGACGGCGAGGTAAATCGTGTCGTTACGGGCCTCGCGCGGCGGGCCATTGCCCGGCATATCGCGCGTCTCCGCCAAGTTCTTCGCTGGGTACGCGACTACGCGCGACTGATGGCGTAAAAAAGGTCGGGTATTCTGACCCAGTCGCCGGAGGGCGGGCAAGAAGGGTTTCCCCGAATATTCAAATACGCCCATAACCTCAAGAAATCAGTGGCCGAAAAAACGCTAAGCGGTTGTTTCAGAAAAATAAAACGAAAGCTACGCGATCCACTTGATGGAACAGCCCATGCTCGGAATCTGATCAGCGGGGCCCTCGCCGGTCTCCGCAACCTGCATCATCGCCTCAAACAGATCACGTCGGGCATCGGCCGGGGCGGCCTCTTTGCGGCTCGCGTCGAGCCGACCGCGATACTGCAGCTCACCGGCCGCGTTGTAACCGAAAAAGTCGGGCGTGCAGACTGCACCGTACTCTTTGGCGACCTGCTGATCCTCGTCCAGCAGGTAGGGGAAAGGAAACTCGTGCCGCTGCGCGACGGCGCGCATGTTGTCGAAAGAGTCTTCCGGATAATCCGTAGGGTCGTTTGACATGATTGCAACGCTGTTCACCCCAAGTGCCTGGAGTTCGGCGGCATCGCGGATGATGCGATCGAGCACCGCTTTCACGTAGGGGCAGTGGTTGCAGATGAACATCACCAGGAGACCTTTTTCGCCCATGCAGTCGTCTCGGATCCAGCGGCGACCGTCAACACCGGGGAGATCGAAGTCCGGGGCGGCCTTGCCGAACTCACACACTGGCGTTTCCAGAGAAACCATTGGGATCTTCCTCCTCTTTGCGGGGACCGAATTCTTTCAGAATGCGCGCGGCTGCTCAAGCGTGTAAAATCCCGCGCCCGGACCGGGTCCGATCTGCACAGGGCAGAAGATTCTTGAATTATCAGGAGTAGGCAATGTCGCGCGATTTCATCTTCACCTCCGAATCAGTCTCTGAGGGGCACCCCGACAAAATGGCTGATCAGGTCTCCGATGCCATCCTTGACGCCATACTTGTCGAGGATCCGCACGCCCGTGTCGCCTGCGAAACGCTGTTCAAGACGGGTATGGCGATCATCGCCGGTGAAATCACCACGACGGCCAAGCCCGACTACGAGCAGATCATCCGCGAGACGATCCGAGGGATCGGCTACACCAGCTCCGAGATGGGCTTCGACGCCGATAGCTGCGCGGTACTGTCAGCAATCGGCGTGCAGTCACCGGACATCAATCGGGGGGTCGACCGCGCGCGTCCGGAAGATCAGGGCGCCGGCGATCAGGGCCTGATGTTCGGCTACGCGACTAACGAGACCGAGGCGCTGATGCCCGCGGCCATCCTGTACGCACACCGGCTCGTGGAGCGCCAGGCCGAGGTGCGCAAAAAGGGCATGCTGCCGCTATTGCGCCCGGATGCAAAATCACAGGTCAGCCTGCGTTACGTCGACGGCAAACCCGTGGCGATCGATGCGGTGGTGTTGTCGACGCAGCACGCCGCTGAGTTCAGCGGCGCGGCGCTGCAGGAGGCGGTGATGGATGAAGTCATCAAGCCGATCCTCGAGCCGACCGGGCTACTGACCAAAGAAACCCAATACCACATCAACCCCACCGGCAGCTTCGTTATCGGCGGGCCGATGGGTGACGCCGGTCTGACCGGGCGCAAGATCATCGTCGACACCTATGGCGGCGCGGCACGCCACGGTGGCGGCGCCTTCTCGGGCAAAGATCCCTCCAAGGTCGACCGCTCAGCGGCCTATGCCGGTCGCTATGTCGCCAAAAACATCGTTGCCGCCGGGCTGGCCGAGAAATGCGAGATCCAGATCTCCTATGCGATCGGCGTCGCGGAGCCGACATCCATCATGATCGACACCTATGGCACGGGTAATGTCAGCGACAGTCGGATTACCGAACTGGTTAGAGAGCATTTTGACCTGCGCCCCTACGGCATCCTGCGCATGCTCGATCTCCTCAACACGGGCAGGATCAGCTATCGCAAAACAGCCGCCTATGGCCACTTCGGACGCGAGAACGAAGGCTTCACCTGGGAGGCGACGGACAGGGCGGATATGCTCGGGTCTGCAGCCGGCCTCTGAGATCGATCACTTCACCGTCTCGCGATACGCGTGCCATGTCGCATGGCCGATCAGCGGCAGGACAACCGCCAGGCCGATATAGGCGGTGGCGAACCCGACCAACACCAAACCAACGATCAACGCCGCCCACAGCAGCATGACTCCCCGGTTTTGGATAACGCCGTTGATGCTGGTCAATGCGCTAGTGATTGCATCAGTACCCCGATCCAGCATCATCGGCAGTGACACCACACTGGCGGAGAAAACAATAGCCGCGAACAGCGAGCCGACCGCACTGCCGACCGCCAGGAACTGGAGCCAACCGATCAAGCCAAGCTCTTCTCCGACCGGGAAGAACACATGCACCATCGAGGCAGCACGCGCCCAGACGAGCAGGATCACCAGCATGACCAGGGCGAACAGGAGCTCATTGCGCAAGTGGTTGCGACTCTCGCTCCAACACATCCCGAGTTTTGGCTGGCGACCTTGTTCGAGCTGGCGGCTGATCGAATAAAGGCCAAAGGCCAGGACGGGGCCGCTCAGGATAAAGGCCATACCCAGCGTGAAGAGCGCCAGGGTATGTCCCTCGTCCCAGGCCAGCCAGGTGATCAGGTAGCCGAATAGCACCAAGCCGGCGCCGTAGGCGAGGCTTTGCCGCCGGGCGCGAATGAGGTCGCGCCAGCCAAGCTTCAGCCAGCGCAGCGGGGCGTCAAAGCCTAGGCGGTTGGTTGGGTAGAACAGGGGTTCGAGATTCGGGTCCGTATCGTTCGGACGCGCCGTGCCTGGTTCGGCCATGGTCTGCTCCTTTCGTGGGTCTTCGCGCCCCTTCCCCGGGGTCTGTTTTGTGCCGCCGAAGCGGCAGATTTTCGGCAACAATAACCGAAAACCAGTACCAATGGTTGGGTATTTGGCCGGTCAACCGTCTGCCGGCACCAAAAACGGCCCTCAGCACCCGGTAAACCCGCGCAAACGCTGGCGTTGGCTGCGCAATCGGGCCGCGGACGTGTAAAATTCGCGCACGAAAAACGGCGGGTCCCGAGCACGGCCGACCGAAACGACGGCCTCAAAATATCGGGTACCGCGGTTACAACTCCCTGCCGAGGGGCGCTGCGACCTGATCCATCAGGCCAGGCTCGGCGACGGATACGGACTGGTTGAAACGGCGCTCACTCACGTTTTTTGAACAGGAGTCAACGATCATGAGTGAGTTCACCGACTACAAAGTCGCGGACCTGTCCCTCGCCGACTGGGGTCGTAAAGAAATCCGCATTGCAGAGACGGAGATGCCCGGCCTGATGGCGCTGCGCCAGAAATACCGCGACAGCAAGCCGTTGTCCGGCGCGCGCATCACCGGCTCCTTGCATATGACCATCCAGACCGCGGTCCTGATCGAGACACTGATCGAGCTGGGCGCCCAGGTCCGATGGTGCTCCTGCAATATCTTCTCGACCCAGGACCATGCCGCTGCCGCAATTGCCGCCGCCGGGATTCCCGTCTACGCCTGGAAGGGCGAGACGCTGGAGGAGTACTGGTGGTGCACCGAACAGGTCCTCTCCTGGCCAGATGGAGCGGGGCCCAACATGATCCTTGACGACGGCGGCGACGCGACCCTGCTGGTCCACAAGGGCACTGAGTACGAAAAGGCCGGGGCTGTTCCCGATGCCGGGGCTGACGACCCCACTGAGTGGAAGGTCATCATTGGCACTCTGCAGCGCTCGCTGGCCAAAGACCCGCAGAAGTGGACCAAGATCGGACAGGGCATCAGGGGCGTCACCGAAGAAACCACCACCGGCGTGCATCGGCTCTACGAGATGTTCAAAAACGGAGAGTTGCTGTTCCCGGCGATCAACGTCAACGACTCGGTGACAAAATCCAAGTTCGATAACCTGTACGGCTGCCGCGAATCACTGGTAGACGGCATCAAACGCGCCACCGACGTCATGATCGCTGGCAAGGTCGCATTGGTATGCGGCTATGGGGACGTCGGCAAGGGCTCGGCACAGTCGCTGCGCGGTCTCGGCGCCACCGTTTGGATTACCGAGATCGATCCGATCTGCGCCCTTCAGGCGGCCATGGAAGGCTACCGCGTGGTCACCATGGAAGACGCCCTGCCGATCGCCGACATCTATGTCACCACGACCGGAAACAAGGACATTATCACTTACGAGCACATGGCGGCCATGAAAGACGAGGCCATTGTGTGCAACATCGGCCATTTCGACAACGAGATCCAGGTCGATAGGCTGAAGGATCACGAGTGGATCAACGTGAAACCGCAGGTCGATCAAGTCCTATTCCCCGACGGTCATCGGATCACCTTGCTGGCGGAGGGCCGCCTGGTGAACCTCGGCTGCGCCACCGGCCACCCCAGCTTCGTGATGTCGAACTCGTTCACCAATCAGGTGCTGGCACAGATCGAGATCTTCACCAAACCGGAGGAGTATCCGGTCGGCGTCTACGTGCTGCCGAAGCACCTCGATGAAGAGGTTGCCCGTCTGCACCTCGAAAAAATCGGCGCCAAGCTGACCAGATTGACCCAGGAACAGGCCGACTACATCGGAGTGTCAGCCGATGGTCCCTACAAATCCGATCATTATCGCTACTGAGCAAAGCGATGCGCAGCCTGCGGTAGACGCAGACGCTCCGGGGGGGCGGCACGGCTTGCGGCCAAACGCCGAGGGCCAGCCCCCCGCGCGCATTACTTTTCTGGCCGGCGCCTATGATTCGAGGGACACGCAATGACATCAACACAAGTCGCTGAACGAACATTCAGTTTTGAGCTGTTTCCGCCAAAGACCGACCAAGGGGTAACCAGACTGCGCGACACGGTCTCCACGCTGAATGCGCGGCATCCGGCTTTTTTCTCTGTCACCTATGGCGCGGGCGGTTCGACGCAGAGCAACACCTTTGCCACAGTCGACTGGATAAAGAGTCAAGGGATCGAGGTCGCTCCACACCTTTCCTGCATAGGCAGCAAGCGAAGCGAGATCGTCGACATCCTGTCGCGTTATGCATCGCAGGCTATTCGACGGATTGTTGCGCTGCGAGGCGATCTTCCATCCGGGGCGGGCGCGGGATCGATGGGTGAACTCAATCACGCCAACGAACTGGTCGCGCTGGTGCGGGACCAGTTCGGTGAAGGCTTTCACATCGAGGTAGCAGCATACCCAGAGGTGCACCCGCAGGCACTCAGCTTCGAGCGCGACCTGGATAATTTCAAACGGAAAGTGGAGGCAGGGGCGGATTCTGCGATCACCCAGTACTTCTACAACGCGGACGCCTACGAGCATTTCAGCAACGCCTGCGTTCGGCGCGGTATCGATATCCCAATCGTGCCGGGGGTAATGCCGATTACCAACTTCAGCAATCTGGTTCGCTTCTCCGATGCCTGCGGTGCGGAGATTCCGCGTTGGCTGCGAAAACGCCTTGAGGGTTACGGAGATGACGTCGCCGCCATCCGCGCCCTGGGCACTGAAGTGGTCAGCAAGATGTGCCAGCGGCTGCTCGATATGGGGGCGCCTGGCCTACACTTCTATACCATGAACCAGGCCGACCCGACCTTGGCGGTCTGGGACAACCTCGGACTGGGCGGACCGCTGTAGCGGACTAGCCTGACCGTGGCCGCCCGACGATGCGCGTTCCCCGTATCTTTACCGACCAGCCGCTACAACCCGGCAGCCGGGTGCAGCTTGACGCACGCGCCCACCGCTATGTGAGCCAGGTGCTGCGACTGCGCGTCGGGCAGCATCTGATACTGTTCAACGGCAATGGTTCAGATTTCGACGCTACATTGTCGCATTGCGGTCGAAAGGGTTGCAGCGCAGACGTGCTAGCGGCCGTTTCTACCGGGCGTCCTGCGGCATTGCAGGTCCACCTGGGTATCGCTGTATCCCGCGGCGAGCGTATGGACTTCGCCCTGCAAAAGGCCGTGGAGCTTGGTGTCGAATCCCTTACCCCGCTGTTCAGCGAACGCAGTGTGGTGAAGCTGGGCGCGCAGCGCCTGGAGCGACGTTTTAGCCACTGGCGAGGAATCGTCATCAGTGCCTGTGAGCAAAGCGGTCGCCATCACTTGCCAGACCTGCGCCCTTGTGCTTCGCTGCCCGACTGGCTTGCAGCTCATCAAGGTGGGCTGATGCTGTATCACCGCGCGACCCAGAGCCTGGCCGACCTGCCTCCACCTTCGCGCTCGGCGCTGAATCTGTTGATCGGCCCCGAGGGTGGACTCAGCGAGAGCGAGCGCGCGCTGGCTTTCGCTAACGGGTTCGTCGCTGTCCGTTTGGGTCCACGGATTCTGCGCACCGAGACGGCACCAATCGCCGCTTTGGCTGCAATTCAGGTGCTGTGGGGGGATTTTCGCTAGCCCGCTACGCAGCAGGCAGCTGCGCCTGCAGATACGCGAGATCGGGAACCATCAGATCCTCGCCCCCGATCGTCAGGCGCATCTGAACGGGCGAGGCATCCGACGGCGCAGAGGAGGCAGACTCGATCATCTCACTGTTGACCCGCAACAGGCGCGGAATACCTTGTGCGACCAACCCCAGCAGGGGCCACTGCCCATCGGCGTCGAGGGCATAGCACACCACAATCCGCTGCCGGATGCCGGCGCCGGTAACCGGCAACCCGAGCATGCGCTCAAAATCGATCACCAGGATGTTTCGTTGATGCCAGCTTACCTTGCCCTGCAACCAGGGATCCCCAGGTCCGACCGGATCCGGGTCACGATAACCGATGACCTCTGCCACCGCCGCGTTCGGCAAAACAAGTCGCCCCTCGCGCAATGGTATCAGCATACAGCGCAGTTCCTGGGCGGCCTGACTCACAGCGCCGTATCCGCCAGGACCGTGTAGATATTCTCGAGGAGATCGGCTTCCTGGTACGGCTTGCCGAGGTAGCGCTTCACGCCAAGTTCCAGGGCGCGTTGGCGATGTTTGTCGCCGCTGCGTGAGGTGATCATGATAATTGGTATGTCACTCAACTCTGGCGTGCTGCGCATGTGGCGCGCCAACTCGTAGCCGTCCATGCGCGGCATCTCGATGTCCAAAAGCATCACGTCGGGGTGGTTCTCCTGCAGCACAGTGACGGCATCGACGCCGTCCTTTGCTGTCAAGACATGCATGTTGTGACGCTCGAGCAGCCGAGTCGTGACCTTGCGCACCGTGATCGAGTCGTCCACGACCATTACCGACACGCCTTTGCTGGCAGCCGCCGTGGTGGGCAATACCGGCGCGGGCTGCTGTGCGCCATCCATGCGCACCAGCCGATTCACGTCGAGAATCAGGGCAATTTGGCCATCGGCGAGGATAGTCCCACCGGTAAACCAGCGCACGCTGCTCAACTGAGCGCCGATCGATTTCACCACGATCTGTCGGTTGCCCATCAGAGTGTCGACTTGGATCGCTACGCGGTGCTCACCGGAACGCACGAGCAGCAGCGGCAGCCAGCGCGCGCCCTCGCTCAAATGCGGCGCATGCATACCTAGCATGCTGCCGAGATAACGCACGCTGTAGTCGCGATCGTTGTAATGGAAACCTTCCTGTTCGCCGGCATAGATTCGGCGCAGCTCATCCACTGGAACGCGCACTACGCCATCCATGCTGCTGTGAGGAATCGCAAAGATGTCGTCACCCACAGTTACCAATAGTGCATCGGTTATTGCCAGCGTGAAGGGCAGGCGAATCGTGAAACTGGTCCCCTGCCCGGGCCGGGAACCGATCTCAAGCGTGCCGCCGAGCTGTTTGACCTCAGTCAGCACGACGTCCATGCCCACGCCGCGGCCAGACACCTGAGACAACTCTGACGCCGTCGAAAAACCGGCTTGCAGGATCATCTGGTAGAGGTCTTCGTCCTCGATGACTGCATCGGCCTCGAGCAGACCGCGTTCGACCGCCTTGGCGCGGATGCGTTCGCGATCAAGACCCGCTCCGTCGTCAGAAAGTGTCAGTACGACGTCAGAACCCTCGCGCACAAGATGGAGGACGATTGAGCCCTGCGCCGCCTTGCCCTTTTCGAGGCGTACAGCGGAATCCTCGATACCGTGCGAAACGGCATTTCTCAACAGATGCTCGAGCGGACTCATCATACGCTCGAGTATCGCCCTATCCATATCCTCTTCGCCGCCCTTGACGACCAACGAGGCCTGTTTGCCGAGCCCATGACTAGTCTGACGCACAACCCGTTCGAGACGTGGTACGCGGCTCGAGAATCTGACCATCCGCGTGCGCAGCAGACTGTCCTGAAGGTCGGTGTTGACCCGAGCCTGCTGCAGGAGCAGCGTATCCGTATCGCGGCTCAGGTCGTTCAATGACTGCCCGAGATTGGAGAGGTCCTCCACTGTCTCCGACAGCGCTCGCGAGAGCTGCTGAATCGTGGAATAGCGATCCAGCTCGAGCGGGTCGAAATCTGCGCTGGCCTCGCCCTCCCTCTCATGCCGTGAAAGGATCTGCGCCTCTGTCTCGAGTTCCAGATCTCGCAGCTGGCTGCGCAGGCGATCGATGGTCTGGCTCAGCTCGCCAAGGTTGAACGAAAAACTGCTGTTTTGCTGTTCGATGCGCGCACGATAGATGCTTACTTCGCCCGCATTGTTGACCATCTGGTCCAGCGCGTCGGAGGAGACGCGCACACGCTCGGTGCCGGTCGCCGTTTCCTGCTCTGGCGGCGGCAGCGCTCGGCGCGGGAAAAACCCCTCCTCCTCGACCGGCTGATCTGCCGCGGGGAACTGCACCACATTGGAATCCTCGCGCAGAACCGTGCCGATAGGTGCTGTCTCCGAAGGATCCGGTGGCGCACCAGTCAGGAAACTTGGCTCCACCAGGAGTTCCGAATCTGTCATCAGCTGCGAATCGGAAAGGAGTTCCGAATCGGCATCGAAGTCCTCAACGGGCGACGGCTCGCTGTCGGGCACAGGCGCAGCCCATTCTGGCCTGCGGGCAGGACTTGCAGCAGATGCTTCGGCGACCGCGAGCTCAGCGACGGCCGGCGGCGCCTGCTCATCGGGAACGGCGGCGGTTTCGAACGCCGCAACGTCCTCCCACTCATGGCCGCGTGCCGCCGCCTCGAGGCGGTCGATCATCGCTGGACGCTGCACGGGCATCGTACCAGCACTCAGTTTTTCGATGTCCTGCGCGAGGGCATCGGTAGCATGCTGAACGAGTCCGCGCAGGGCTTCGCTGCTGTCGATGCGCTGTTCGGAAACGCTTTCGAACACAGACTCCAGCGCATGACTGAGATCACCCACCGGCGTGATTCCGGCCAGACGTGCCCCCCCCTTCATGGTATGCAGCGTGCGCTGCAGCTGGGCCACGGCCAGTTGGTCGTCGTCCGTTTCCTGCCAGTCGACAAGCTCGTTCTCGAGCGCCTCGAGCAGCTCCCTCGCCTCTTCGAGAAAGATATCCAGAAGCTCGGGATCGGGGGGCTCATAGCCGGTCTCAGCCTGGGTCGCGGCGGGCTCCGTCGGCTCCGTCACCGTCGATCCATCTTCATGCATCGCCCGTTCGACAAACCCAGTAATCTCATCGCTCAGGGCCTGCCAACCTTCTGCCGCCTGACGCGGGTCTTCCAGATGGTGGATCAAGTCAGACAGCATCGCGTGACTGCGGTCCAGCAGATTCAGGATTTCCGCATCCGTGTTTCGGCCCAGACCGTACAGAGTGTTGCCGAGATTCTCCAGCGCGGCAGCCAGTTCGGCAACCTGCTGCACTTGCGCGGTGCGTGAGCTGCCTCGCAGGGTATGCATGGCGCGTCGCAGGTCCTCATCAAACGTGCAGCCATCAGCCTCGCGATGGCCTCGTTCGATGAAGTCTGCCAGCACCTGCAGGTGTCCCCTGGCCTCGTTGAGGAACACGTCGCTCAGCATGGAGTCGGCGCCGTTCAGGCTCGAATTCTCGACCTCGGCAAACTGCGAATCTTCTCCCTCGACCGCGGTAAGAATTGATTCCTCGAGCGATTCCGTCCCAGCGACCAGAGTTTCTGTGGCAGCAGGCTCCATATCGGGCTGCTCCGCGGGCTCAGGCAAGGCCTCGTGTGACGATGTCGTCGCTTGAAACTCTGCATCGCCGGACGAGTCTGCGTCGCCGACCCCATCCATTACTATGGGCGGTTCGACGCTAGTTTCTTCGGCCGCCGTTGCCGTCACCTGTTCCGGGATCTCGGCCTCCTGGCCGGCCGCGGGTTCAATCTGCGTGGACGACGCCAGGGCGAATGCGCGCTCGGACAATGCCGAAACGTCGACCGCATCATCTCCCTGCGTACGGCTCTCGGCCACGAGCTCGGGCAACACCTCGACTGCCCGATCCATCACCTCGGTGACATCCGAGGACACTTCAACCGTTCCATCGATGACGCGGTTCAACAGGTTCTCAACCGACCAGGCAAATTCACCGAGCTTGGTCGCACCCACGATCCGTCCACTGCCTTTCAGGGTGTGAAAAGAGCGACGCATGGTGGTTAGCGATTCAACATCGTCCCGGTTGTCACGCCAACGCGGATAGCAGCGCTGAATGGACTGCAGTTCCTCTTCCGCCTCTTCACCGAAGATCTCGAGGATCTCGGCATCGACCAGATCCCCTGCCGCGTTCACGGCATCGCCGGCCGATGGCTCGGCAACGGCCGCCTCGGCAGAATGCTCAGGCTCCTCGATCGTCGCGTGTTCCGGAGGCGATTCGCCAGGCTGAGCAGCGAAGGCATCTGCGGAGATCTCCGGATTCGCGCCGGCGAGCGCCTCGTCGCCAGATGGGGTGCCGGCGGCCGGTACTTCGCCGGCATCAATGACGGCTGCGTCAGTAGCCAGCTCCGCAGATTTGCTGCTCAGTGTCGGCAACTCAGTGACCGATTCTCGCAGCCCCAGTGTCTCTAGCCCCCGGTGCGCATAGCTCAGCAGCTTGGCCCGGTCACCCCCTAGCTCCACTGCGCTCTGCATGTAAAGCTCGGCGCTGATAATGACGTCCGCCAGCGCATCTCGGCGTGCGGCGTCAGGCACCGGCTGCCGACCACTCGCGAGGCCGTCCACATAGGGCTCCAGCGTATCCAAGAGCGCCGCCGCATCAGGCAGATCCAGCATCCGCAAGGCCCCGGCAACAGCGTGCAGTCGCTGCGGAACGTCTTGTAGGAGGGCATTCTGCTCAGGCGTGTCCAGATACTGAAGTATGCTGTCCTTTATCCTGGCGAGCTCCACCAAAGATTCATCCACGGCGGTGCGCAAATGCTGCTGCATTTCGCCTTCAGAAAGCACCTGCGGCACCGTGCCGTCCATCGCCTCATCAAAATCCGCGACCGGCGTTTCAACCGAAGAGAGACTGGCGAGCGACGATTCGACCAGCAGCAGATCACCGGCCAACGCCATCAGGCTATCGTCCGAAGGCATTTCACCCGACCGCTCGACCTCGCGCAGCTCATCACCGCGATGTTTCAGTCGGCTACGCAGCTCGCCTCGACCCACCATGCCGAAGGTGTCGCCGATGCGTTGCAGCGCCGGCGCGAGACGCGTCAGGCGATCGAGCTGGCTTCGATCGCTGCGCATGAACAGATCGAGCTGATCTTTGATGTCGCGCAGATCTTGAGAGAGGGCCTCACCTACCGCCTGGAAAAGCTCACGATCCGGCCCACCCAAGGCGCGCACCGTCATACTGTCGCCCAGCTCCTCCGGGAACGCATTGGCAAGATCCGACGCATGCTTGACTGCGAGGACCGCGGGGTCCTGGGAATCCGACCGGGCAATGTAGTACAGCAGGTTCTTCAGCACGTCGATCGGGAAATCCAGCATCGCCGCTTCTTCGCCCTGATCGATCACCCGCTTGAAAACCCGATCGATCTTGCCGAACAGCGGCTTGACCGCGAGCGCAGGCGCCTCGTCTTGCTCGAGCAATGCCGTCGCCAGCGCTTCACCGGCATCCAGCAGGCGCCGCAGGCGAGCCGTTCCCGATGCGCTATTGAGCAGATCCAGCACATCGCGGATCTGGGTCAGCGCTGCGCGTTCATCCTCTCCTCGGATCCAATTCAACAGCCCGCGATGATAATGACTGCGCTGATGTTGAATAATGCGCGGCAAATCGCGGTTCCCCGAGCCTGGGCGCACCGTGTCCGCCGCTATCACAGAATTGAGCTTGGGGGCGAACAACGATGTCTCGGTAACCAGCGCAGCATCGCGTGCGGCGCGAAGGTCGTTCATCAACGGCAGCAACGCCAGCGGGATATCCGCGCTACCACCCTCGATCTTCTCGAGATAGGCCGGAAGCTGGACCATACCCAGCATCAAAGCCTCCGCGGCAGATTCTGGCCGCTTGACCTGCCCCTGCGACAGGGCAAGTGCGAGCTGCTCCATCTCGTCGGCGAGCATCGCGGCGCCATACACCTGCACCATTTCCAGTGCACCGTGCACGTGATGCAGGCGGTCAACACACTCGCCGAGGCGATCACTCTGTCCCTCCACGAAGTCCTCGAGGGAATTGCGCGCCTCGCGCAGAGTCTGGTTTAGCTCGCCGCGAATCCAGCGGAGAGTGCTTCGGTCCTGGCGCAGTTCTGGCATCATGATGGCGTCATCCTCAGTTAGCCGACCATGGCATCGTCGTCGGGCAGCTTGAAGCGCGCGACGGTCTGGCGAAGTTGCTCGGCCATCTGGGCAAGGGTCTCGATGGACTGCGTCGTCTGCTCGGTACCTTCCGAGGTCTGGCTGGTAATCTGCTGAATCACGCTCATGGTGTCGTTGATCGACCCCACATCGCGCGATTGTTGCTGGAGATGTTCTGTCATCGATTCGGTTGCCTTGGCGATTTCCTGTGAAACCTGTTCGATTCGCTGCAGGGCCTCGCCGGCGTCTTCTGCCAGCTTGGCGCCACCTACAACTTCTGTCGTACTGGCCTCCATCGAGTTGACCGCCTCGTTGGTGTCCGCCTGAATGGTCTTGACCAGCGCATCGATCTGCTTGGTCGCATTGGCCGAGCGTTCTGCCAGACGCTGCACCTCATCGGCGACAACCGCAAACCCGCGCCCGGATTCACCCGCCGCAGCCGCCTGCATCGCCGCGTTGAGGGCCAGAATATTGGTCTGGTCCGCGATGTCTTCAATCAACTCAACGATGTTGCCGATCTCCTGCGAGCTTTCACCGAGACGCTTGATACGCTTCGAGGTTTCCTGTATCTGCTCGCGTATGTTGTCCATGCCGTGAATGGTGCGGCGCACGGTAGAACCTCCAGCCGCTGCGATATCGACCGACTGCTGGGCGATCGCGGCCGACCTACTCGCCTCGGCGGCCATGTCGCTCATCGCCTGCGACATGGCTTGCACAGTCGCTGTCGCATTTTCGATCTGGTTGCGCTGATGATCCGATGCCTCCTCAAGACGCAGTGCCGTGCCACGCGTCTCTTGCGCTGACGCCGAGACCCGCACTGACGTCTCGTTTATGGTGGTTACCAGGTTGCGCATCTCCTCGACCGCCTGGTTGACTGAGTCTGCTATGGCGCCGGTGATATCTTCTGTTACCGTGGCTTCTATCGTCAGGTCACCATCGGACAGATCGACCATCTCATCGAGCAGTCGACGGATCGCGGCCTGATTGCGGAGGTTCTGCTGGTCTGCCATCTGCGCACGAGCCCGAGCACCGCGCAGCAGCGCAAGACCGAGCAACAGCAGCAGCACGATGGCCAGCAGTCCAAGCACGGTCACCAGCGCTGGCCCTAGGCTGATCGGACCCAGCGTGCTTCCGTACTGACCGCTGTTAAACGCGGCTCTCAGATCGCTTGTGGCTTTGTCGAGCGCGTCAGATGCCGGCGTCACCTCGCCAGTTGCCTCGAGCGCGGGAAGCACATCGGGAGACAGATCGACTATCTCCGTGATGAGGTCGTTGATCGAGCGAAACTGCCTGGTCGCCTGCTTGATTTTCGCTTCCGCATCCGCATTGCCGACACGCGCGACGCCCAACTCGGCGTCGCCAGTCAACATGCCGTTGAGCACTTTGCCGAAGCGGTCCGCATCTGCGCTAACCTGATCGATCGCTGCGGCCGTCTGTGTGCCACCGACCAGCACCCGGCTGACGTTATCCCGCAGACGCTGCGCGAGCATGAGCTGGCGTGAGGCGATGAACACCTGCTGCGGGTCGGCCCGGGAGCTTACCAGGGTGCGCACAATGTCCTCGGAGTCGGTCTGGAGTTTGGGAATGCCATCGTTGATGACATCGACATACTTGCGGATCGAGAGGATCGCGTTCTGGTTGGCCAGGATCTCGTCGACATGGGCCCGCAGCGTCAGCCAGCGATCCTCAACCTCGCGCAACGGCTCCGACATGGATTCCGGCGACGCCGGGAGCCCGGCATCGCGCGCGCCGCTCTTGAGCTCAGCGAGCAGCGTAATGAAGCGGTCCCTGTCACTTCGCAGACGCTCGAACGAAGCCAGCCCCCCGGCGGAGGCCTCGAGTGCGTATTTCGCGATCTTCTGACCGAGAACCTGCTGCTCCGCGACGCGTTGCACATACTGCTCTCCGTGCTGCTCTGCGCGCGACAGCAGCGTGAAGGCCGCGATCGCCGCTATAACGGTGACGAGCACCAACACGGTAAGCAAAGGTATAGTCCGATTGCTGTCCACTGGGGTTTTTACTGTTTTTCTCATAAAACTAGTCCTGAACCGGTTAGCACGGCGCTACGCAGGCTTTCGACGGAGCGATTCCTTCGGCAACAGTGCATACATTCTGTGTTCATCTCATACCCTCAGGCAGCGGCGGTGCGAAACTCAGGGTCTGCCGCCAGCGCCGACATGCTGAACACCGGCCAGACGGCCCCATCGATACTGAACGCTTCGTAGACATAGGCACCAAGCGCACCCTTCATCCGTGCGTCGGGCAGACGATCACGCAGATTGAAATGCTGCATCCCCTGCACAGAAGGAACCAGAAGTCCGGCAACGAGTCCGCGCAGCCGCAGCACCAGGATCCTCGCCGCCTTGGACGCCACGACCGTCTTGCCCCCGAGATAGGCCTGCAGGTCGATTACGGGCAGCAGACTTCCCCGAACATTGGCCAGACCGATCATCCACGGCCGCGAGCCGGGTACGCGGGTGATTCTGTCCTGATTGGGGAGCATCTCGCTGACTTCATTCATGGCTGCTACCACGCGCACGCCTGCAATGCTGAACACCAGACCGTCCCAGACGTCCTGCGCTGCGTCCGTTTCCGGCAGTCGCTGCGCCGCCAGCCGACAACGTTGCTCTATGTCCGCCAGCAGGGCCATTGCATCGCCACTCGTCAGCACATGCTGTGCCCGTTCCATATTGAGACTCATCTCAGTAACTCGTCGATCTTGTGCAACAGCTCGCCGCTGTCCACCGGTTTCACCAGATAGCCCTTGGCGCCTTGGCGCATTCCCCATTCTCTGTCGGTTTCCTGATCCTTGGTCGTGACCATCAAGACCGGGATATGCCGAGTCTTGGGATCGCGGCTGAGCTTGCGGGTCGCCTGGAAGCCGTTGATGCCGGGCATTACCACATCCATCAGGATGGCATCGGGAGACTGTGATTTGGCGGCGGCGATCCCGGCCTCGCCATCTGCGGCTGTCAAGGGCTGATGCCCGGCCTGCTGCAGAATCTTTGCCAGCACGTGCAGTTCGGTCGCTGAGTCGTCGACGATCAGAATTTTGGCCATGGGTTTCGATTAGTCCTGTCAGCGGAAATCCGCGTCAGGCGGCCTTGGCAGCGTGTTTCTTTATCGCCCCAAGCAGCTCATCGCGGGTAAACGGCTTGGTAAGATACTGCTCCGAGCCAACGATTCGGCCGCGCGCACGATCAAACAAGCCATCCTTACTGGACAGCATGATCACCGGTATGTCGCGGTAGACCTCATTATGCTTGATGAGTGCACAGGTCTGATAGCCGTCGAGGCGGGGCATCATGATATCGACAAAGATGAGATCAGGATGGTTGTCCGCGATTATCGACAGCGCCTCGAAGCCATCTGTCGCGGTCAACACCTCGCAGCCGGCCTTTTTCAAGAGCGTCTCTGCGGTTCGACGGATCGTCTTGCTGTCGTCGATCACCATTACCTTCAGTCCGCCAATATTTGCTGCGTCGTCGCTGCTCACACGCTATCCCCTGTATATTCTCAGTAGAGCCTGATCATTAGTTCGGCATGATCGTGGTCAGCCCCCAGAGCTGCCACATCTGCATACCGCCCCGGTAGTATTTGATCTTGTCTTCGGGATAGCCAACATCCAGAAGACCGCGAATTGCGCGCGGCGACTGGCCGCATGCTGGCCCGTTGCACCAAAGCACAAGATCTTTCGCCGCGCTAAAGTCCCAATCCTCGGTTTTGTCGCGCGCGCCGCCCCATCCCCAGTCTTCGAGCAGGCGCTCGACTGCGCCCGTCTCGGCACGCGCCTTGGCTCCAAACTGTTCGAGTATTGCGATCAACTCAGGGGCGTCCTTCTCCATGGTGAACAGGGTGAACGGGTAGTTTACCGATCCCGGAATTGTGCCCTTTCTGTACCAAGCATCGGTACGTGCATCGACCAATACGCCGCTGCCATCGCGCAGCTTTGTTTCCATAAACTCGAACAGCTCGACCTCGCCGATAGTCGCCACTGATGGCGCGGGAGAGATCGGCTGAATACAGAAGGGCGGGCACTTGCGGGCGGTCTTAGCGAAGTATCCCTTGAGTTCGTAATCCGGGTCCTGGACGCGCTGCACTTTCACGGAACGCCCCTGATGGATGACGTGCAGGTAGGGCTTGCCTTCGACCAGCGGGACGAGCTGCGCCGCCTCACCGATCTTCAGCTCGTCTTTGGCAGACGCCGCGCTGACAAACACAGCGCAGGCCATCGTCAACCATTTGACGACATTCGCCATCTTGTCGTTGGTGCGACTCGCTGCCACTGCGCCAAACTCGAACATCACGGATGCAAATACCTGTCTACGATCTTTCCACGCAACGCCTCCAATGAGGCGCCATCGCTGTAGTCGAGAAAGATTTCTTCGCGGCTCCGCTCTGGCAGTCGGCGGTAGAAACTGTAGGTCCCCACGCGCGTCTGTTTCAGCAGTGTCTCGAATCTTTCCCGCGACACCGGTTGTGGGGCCTGGTCACGACTCGTCGGCCCGGACGACGCGGCATCATCGAGTCCTGTATCGGTCGCAGGCCCCTCGACCTTAATGACTTCTCGATCCAGCAGCTGCAAATAGGCATCGTCGGCAGCATGGACCTGCGGCAGCAGAATAGCGAACAGCGTCGCGCTGCACAGAATGCGCAAGCATTCGGTTTTCGATTTACAGCTGGATTTGACAGAGGTGGGGGCGGTCATCGCTCCTCCGAATAGTGCGCCATGCGCCGCATCGGCTCACGTGTTCGATCGCAAACGGCCGCCAGCGCTGCGACTAACGTCTTCGGTGTCCCATTCATTTGGCAAGGGCCCCGCGTAAAAGCCCTGCGGCAGGCGCCCGGGGCGACGCGACAGCGTCTGCGCGACTCCTGCCGAGGCTATCGGCCGCGGCCTGGCCGACCTTAGTGGCAAGCAGCGCGTCGTCGGAGGGGCGCCAACCCCGCAAGGATCTCCACCACCGCCGCGAAGACCCGTTTCCCCAGGTTGCATCCCGGTAGCTCGCCCGCTTATCTCACCAACTTCCTACTACGGACGCCGTTATGCTCGCTGTGACCAACGTGGCTGATTGTCCACCGATGGCTTCGCGCGGCCGAGCAGGTGAGTTGGGTACCGAGCCGTCGCATCCGCCGGGTGGGAAGGAAAATAGCAAGCGCCCTGTTGGTCTGCAACAATAGCCGGATACTGTGGTGCCCTTCAGAGGTGCCCGGGTCAAAAATGGCAACCCTGTCGGCAGCTTGGGAGATATCTGGCCAATGGTTTTTTCGCTCGGCGTGGTGATGGATCCAATCGCTGGCATCGCGACTTACAAGGACAGCACCTTTGCCATGCTGCTCGAGGGTCAGCGCCGCGGATGCCCGCTGTGGTACATGGAACAAAAAGACCTCGCGCTGCGTGACGGACGCTGCGTGGCGACGATGCGACGGCTGCAGGTACGCGATAGCCTCGACGACTGGTTCACGCTGGACGAACCCTGCACCCAGGCACTGGACAGCTTGGACGTGGTGCTGATGCGCAAGGACCCACCCTTCGACATGGAATACGTCTATACCACCTACCTGCTGGAGCAGGCCGCGGCGCGCGGCACTCTCATTGTCAATCGGCCCGATGCACTGCGCGATGCCAACGAGAAGCTCTACACGGCATGGTTTCCCGAAGTCTGTTCACCGACGCTGGTCAGCCGCAGCCACGAAGAATTCATTGGCTTCGTCGACTCGCATCGGGATGTGATCATGAAGCCGCTAGCCGGGATGGGCGGGACCTCGGTGTTTCGCGTCCGGGCCGGCGACCCGAATCGAAACGTCATAATCGAGACGCTGACCGAACACGGAACCCGCTATACCATGGCGCAGCGCTTCATCCCCGAGATCCGCGAGGGCGATAAGCGAATCATCGCCATCGATGGTGAACCGGTCCCCTACGCACTCGCGCGAATTCCCGCCGCCGGCGAGAATCGCGGCAATCTCGCCGCCGGCGGCAGCGGCATCGGTGTCGCATTGAGTGACAGAGACCGACAGATCGTAGAGACTGTCGCGCCGCGTCTACGCGAGCAGGGAATCATTTTCGCCGGCCTCGATGTCATCGGTGACTATTTGACAGAGGTCAACGTCACCAGCCCGACCTGTATACGTGAGCTGGACCAGTTGTACGGCCTGAATATCAGCGCCATTCTGATGGATTGCATCGAGCAGAAACTCGCAGTATGAGCATGCCTGCCTCGCCGCGACTGCGCGGCGCCCTCGTCGCCGTGTGGATCGCAGCGATCGGCACACCCGGCTGCGAAAATCACGATCCGGTAGCACGCGGACAGGTGTCGGCCTTTGACACCACTTTGGAAATTACGCTGATCGGCGTAAATCGCGAGCGTGCAAACGAAATCTCCGATATCTTGCAGGCCGATATGCGCCAGCTGGAGAGCGCCTGGCATGCCTGGGAACCTGGCCCGGTATCACGCATGAATGCCTTATTCAACGCGGGCGGCGAACCCTTTGCCGCCCCCCCCTCCGTGTTACCGCTGCTGCGCCTGTCAAGACGACTCGAGGCGCAGAGCGAAGGGTTGTTTAACCCGGCGATCGGCCACCTTTTCAGGGCCTGGGGGTTCCAGGGGCGACCGCCCGACTGCCTGCAACCACCGGCCACAGACCTCATCCGACAGGCGGTGGCGGCTCGACCGAGCATGCAGGACATCAAGATCGACGGCTTCCGGCTGTCGTCGAACAATCATTGGGTAAAGCTCGACTTTCGCGGCATCCAGCTGGGATACGCCATCGATCAGGCGATAGCCCGTCTGCAGGACCTCGGCATTAACAATGCAAGCATCTCTGCCGATGGAAATCTGCGTGCGATCGGCTCACGGGACGGCCACCCGTGGAGCGTCGCTGTACGCGGGCCTGAAGGTCGCGGAATTCTGGCCACCCTGGAGATCCTGGGCAACGAGGCCGCCTTCACTAATAGTCCCGACGAGTCAAGCTTCGCCTTGGAGGGTGAGACATATCATGACATCATCGATCCAAGGACCGGCTATCCGGCGACCGGAACCACCTCGGTCACGGTGCTGCATCCCAATGCCTCGACTGCCGATGCAGCGGCGACGGCGCTATTCGTCGCCGGCCCCAAAGACTGGCATCGGGTGGCGAAGCTGATGGGTATCCGCTATGTGATGCTGACAGACGACGCCGGACGTATCCATATGAACCCGGCGATGCAGGCACGTGTTAAGCTCAGGGCGTTGAATCGCGAAGTGATTATCAGCCAGCCACTCACCTAGGGCCGGGCGACGCGTCTACCGTATGGATATCAACGGCTTCCTGACGACCCGGCATTCCACCGACCCCATCGGGTTTGCGCTCGTCTTGGCGCTGACCATTCACGCCTTCGTACTGTTCAGCATCAGCTTCGATGTCTCGCGCGAGCGCCCGCCGGCACCCGAGCGCACGCTGGATATCACACTGGTGCAGCCGAAACCCAAACCCAAACCGATTGAAAACCCCGATTTTCTGGCGCAGCAGGACCAAGAGGGCGGCGGGGATCAGACACGCAAGGAGCGCCAGACCAGCCCGCTGGGTAACCCGGAGGCGACCCCCAAACCCAAACCGGCGCTGGAGCTCGAGAGATCCGGTGCCGAGGAGATGCAGCCGCGTCAGACCGCGGAGGTTATCACCACCACCGAGGCGCCGCGCGCGGAGGTGGTTCCGCCACCGAAACCCAACGTCACGGCAAAACCTCGTGCCAAGATCAGCCAGCTGCTGGCCAGCACCCAGCAGGAGATCGACCGACTGACCGCCGAGCTCGACCGACGTTCGTTGTCCGCCTCGCGGCAGGACCGTCGCAAGGCGGTGAATGCAAGCACACAGGAATACAAGTACGCGTCCTATCTCGAGGCCTGGCGCAGCAAGGTCGAGAAAATCGGCAATCTGAACTATCCCGACGAGGCCAAACGCAACAAGCTGTACGGCAACCTGTTGATGCACGTCGCGGTGCGGGCTGACGGTAGTGTGGAGCGGATCCGGGTCGTGCGCTCGTCGGGCCACAAGTTGCTCGACGACGCTGCAGTTCGAATCGTTCGCCTGGCCGCGCCCTTCTCCCCGTTTCCGCCGGAAATCCGACAGGAGGTGGACGTCCTCGACATCACACGCACCTGGCAGTTTCTTGACGGCAATACGCTTTTCTCTGCCAGGTGATCGGCTTGCCGCGCAGAGGATCGCGCAGGATACTGTGCGTATGAATCAAGCAGATTCCCTTAAGAACCAGCTGCTGATCGCGATGCCGAGCCTTCAGGATCCCAACTTTTCGCGCACCGTGACCTATATCTGCGAACATGGCGAGCACGGCGCCATGGGCATCGTAATTAACCGGCCGACCGAGTTGCGGCTAGTCGATGTCCTCCGGCACATGCAGATCGACGGCGGTCTCGGCGGCGCGGGAGAGCAGATCGTCTACTTGGGCGGACCGGTCGAAGAAGAACGCGGCTTCGTCTTGCATACCCACAGCGACCCCTGGGACTCGACGCTGCCGGTCGATGAAAACATCAGCATCACGACCTCTCGCGACATCCTCGAGGCTATGGCACGAGGCGATGGGCCGCAGCGCACCCTGGTGGCGCTGGGCTATGCCGGCTGGGGTGCCGGCCAGCTGGAGCGCGAGATGCAGGACAACGCCTGGCTGAGTGGACCCACCGACCAGTCGATCCTGTTCGAGCTGCCGGCCGCCCAACGTTGGGAGGCGGCGGCACGCCTCCTAGGGGTCGATGTCAACCTTCTTAGCAGCGAGGCTGGACACGCCTGATGGCGGTGCTGCTGGGCTTCGACTACGGTACGCACAAGATTGGCGTGGCCGTGGGACAGGCCTTGACGCGCACTGCCACGCCGCTCGAGACCCTGGGCATGGTCAACAAGAAACCGGACTGGCAACGGATCGCCCGACTCCTCGACGAGTGGCGCCCGCAGGCCGCAGTAGTCGGCCACCCCTTCGAGATGACCGACCGGGAAGCCGACAACGCAGCAGGGGCGAAGCGGTTCGCGCGCCAGCTGCAAGGTCGCTTTCACCTGCCGGTTCACTTGGCCGACGAACGCCTGACCAGCCGTGAGGCCTGGGCACAACTTGGTGAGAAGGCCGGCCAAGATCCGACCAGGGTAGACTCTTATGCCGCCAAACTGATCCTGGAAACCTGGCTCAATGAGTGAAAATACCCTGTTCATGCCGCATGCCGCGATTGTCGACCTGATCGGGGGAATGGCCCAGATACTCCGTAGCCGGCTCAGCGAGCGACATCTGGAAAATCCAGCGATGATCGGCATCCATACCGGCGGCGCCTGGGTGGCCCAACATCTCAACGCGCTGCTTGGACTGCAGGAACCCAGCGGGCTCCTGGACATCAGCTTCTACCGTGACGATTTTACCCAGATAGGCGTCAATCCACAGGTAAAGCCCTCGCAGATCGACTTCGATGTCGATCATCGCAATATCATCCTGGTCGATGACGTCCTTCACACCGGACGAACCATTCGCGCAGCGATGAACGAGATCTTCGATTTCGGTCGCCCGGCTACCATTCTGCTGGTGACTCTGATCGAACGCAGCGGCCGTGAGTTGCCCATCCAACCCGACGTGATCGGACTCAGCCCGCCATTGGGCCTGGACGACCACATCAAACTGAATGGCCCCGACCCGCTCAGCCTGGAAATCCTGCATGGCCCCCGATCTGCCAGATGAACGAGGCGTGAAACCAGACGCTATGCCTGCCAAAACATCGCGTGATCTGCAGCTCAACGAGCATGGCCGACTGCGCCACTTTCTTACGATAGAGGGACTGGGTCGCGAGCTGCTGTTGCAGATTCTGGACACCGCCGAGTCGTTCGCCGCACTGCCCGGGCGGCCCGTCAAGAAGGTGCCGCTGTTGCGCGGGCGCATCATCACCAATCTGTTCTTCGAGACCAGCACCCGAACGCGCACCACCTTCGAACTCGCTGCGAAACTCTTGTCTGCAGACGTGATCAACTTCAACATCAACACATCGGCGACCGCCAAAGGTGAGACGCTGCTCGATACCTTGCGCAATATCGAGGCCATGCACTCTGACATGTTCATCGTTCGCCATTCGCAATCCGGTGCCGCGCATTTCATCGCCGAGCATGCGTCGCCACGGGTCAGCGTGATTAACGCCGGCGATGGCCGCCATGCCCATCCGACTCAGGCGATGCTCGATATGTTCACTATCCGCAAGCACAAAGGTGAATTCACGCCGCTGCGGGTGGCGATCGTCGGCGACGTGCTGCATTCGCGCGTGGCGCGCTCTCAGATCCTGGCCTTGAATACACTGGGTGTCAGCGAGGTGCGCGTCGTCGGCCCGCGTACGCTGCTGCCCACCGAGGCTCGGGCGCTGGGGGTGCATGTATTTCACGATCTCGCGAACGGTATCAGGGATGTCGACGTGGTTATCATGCTGCGACTGCAGAGCGAGCGCATGGACGGCGCGCTGCTGCCCAACGAGCATGAGTACTTTCGCCTCTACGGCCTGACCGAGGAGCGCCTGGAGATCGCCAAACCGGATGCCATCGTCATGCATCCCGGACCAATCAATCGCGGTATCGAGATGGACTCCGCAGTGGCCGACGGACCACGTTCGGTCATTCTGCAGCAAGTGAGCTACGGCATCGCCGTGCGCATGGCAATCATGTCCATGGCGATGCAGTCCCAGGCAGATCTCGGCGGTGAGCCGTGAGCATCAGCATCATCAATGGCCGTCTGATCGATCCCGCCCACGGCATCGATGATTTCCTCGATCTCCACATTGACGGCGAAACCGTCGTCGCTGTGGGCGATGCCCCTGCCGAATTCGCCGCCGATGAGATCATCGATGCCCGGGATTGTGTGGTATGCCCTGGACTGGTCGACCTCGCAGCGAGCCTGCGGGAGCCAGGCTATGAACACAAAGCCACCCTGGCCAGTGAGACCGCCGCTGCCGCGCGCGGCGGCATCACCACCCTGTTATGCACCCCCGACACCAATCCCGTGATCGACAATTCCGCGGTCGTCGAACTCGTGCACCGCATGGCGCGCAAGCTCGGCCGGGCCAGGATCCTGGCGACCGGCGCCCTGACCCGGGGGTTGAAGGGTGAACAACTGTCCGAGATGGCTGCCCTCAAACAGGCCGGCTGCGTTGCGGTCAGCAATGCCCATCACCCGCTGGCCTCGACGCTGGTCGAGCGGCGCGCGCTGGAGTACGCCACCACGTTTGGGCTCACCGTCTTCCTGCGCTCCGAAGACCGCCATCTGAGGGCCGGAGGCTGCGCCCACGAGGGCGCGGTTGCAGCCCGCCTTGGACTGCCGAGCATCCCGTCGGCGGCGGAGAGCGTCGCGGTTGCGCGCGATCTCGCGCTCGCCGAGCACACCAAGGCCAAGGTGCATTTCCGCAATCTGTCGACGCAGACGGCGGCCCGTATGATCAGCGAGGCCCAGGCGGCCAGTCTCGCGGTCACCGCCGATGTCGCGGCCCATCAGTTGCACCTCACCGAGATGGACGTAGATGGCTTCGTGGCCGAGTGTCATGTGTCGCCTCCGTTTCGCACCCTCGGAGACCGGGCGGCCTTGCGGCGTGCGGTGGCCGACGGCACCATCGCAGCGATCTGTTCCGACCATCAACCACACGAACCTGACGCCAAGCAGCGCCCATTTCCCGAGACCGAACCCGGCATCTCTGGCCTCGAAACGCTACTTGGCCTGACCTTGCGGTTGGTTGAGGAAAAGGTGATCGACCTGCCCACGGCGATTGCACGAGTAACCAGCGGTCCGGCAGATATCCTGGGTCTGCCCTACGGCAGATTGGGCATAGGCTCGCCGGCCGACGTGTGCGTGTTCGATCCAGAGCGGCGCTGGACGCTGGATACCGAAACCATGCGCAGTGAGGGCCACAACACCCCATTTTCCGGCTGGGACTTCGCTGGATACATCACTTACACCCTGTTCAACGGACGCATCGTCTACCGAGCAAGTGATAGCGACTGATGGACAGACCGCATCGCAATACCATCCTGGTCGAAGACGCCGAGATCCTCAGCCACGACGTCATGGCCGGCGATCAATACATCCTGCGAGTGCATGCGCCCGGATGCGCGGCACGCGCACGCGCCGGTCAGTTTGCGCATATCACCGTCGACCCACAGCGTCCGATGCGCCGGCCGATCTCGATCATGCGGGCCGCAGCGGACGCAGGCTGGTTGGAGTTTCTGTACAAGGTGGTGGGCGACGGCAGCCGCCTGCTCGCCAGGCGCAAGCCCGGCGAGCGCCTCAGCGTCATGGGCCCAATCGGCATTCCCTTCACCATCACGCACCAGCGACCCCTGCTGATCGGCGGCGGGGTCGGCATGCCACCAATGATATTTATCGCCGAGTCACTGCGCCGCGGCGACCGACGACCTTTCGTCATCCTCGGTTCCGAGGCGCCCTTCCCTTTCACCCCGCGGCCTTCGCAGTTCCTGCTCGAAGGCATCCCGGAAGGCGTCATCGCCGCAATGCCGTTGATGGAGGACTGGGGTATTCCCAGCCGTCTGGCGAGCCTGCAAGACTATCCGGGCTGTCATAGGGGCTATGTGACAGATCTCGCCCGGCATTGGCTGGACGGTCTCGGTGAACAACAGCTTGCGGACGTCGGCATCTACGCCTGCGGTCCCCACCCGATGCTAAAGGCTGTCGTCAGCCTTGCCCGCGACTATGGGCTGCCGGTGCAGGTCTCACTCGAGGAGTTCATGGCTTGTGCAGTCGGCGGTTGCGCGGGTTGTGTCGTTGAGGTCAGGACACCGGACGGCCCGGCAATGAAACGCGTTTGTGTCGATGGTCCGGTATTCGACGGCTACAGCGTTTTCTGAGCGCTAGCCCGCTCAGCGGCCACCGCATCAACGGACCGACCGCACGGCAATTCGCTCACGCGCGTGGCGGAGAACCTTGTCGACAAGCGCCTCCGGCATCACGGGCTTGACCAGTTGATCGGTCATACCGGCGGCGATTGACGCCTGCCGGGCCTCCGCCGAAACATGGGCGGTAACGCCGATAATTGGTATATCGAGCCCTCGTTCACGGATCGCGGAAGTCGCCTGGCGGCCACTCATCCCAGGCATTTCGACGTCCATGAACACAATGTGGAACCGGCTGCCTCGGCTGTCGAACAACAAACTGACCGCTTCAGCGCCCGTGCTCGCCGTCCTGACTGTGGCACCTTGAGAGTGCAACAGCATCTCCAATATCAGACGGTTTACCGCCACGTCATCGACAACCAGAATCCGGATACCCACCAGTGGTTTCGTCGTCTCGAGCAAAGTGCCCTGGACCCGACGGGTTTGTGCAATGTCCGGCGCACTACCCGCCGGCAAAGGCAGGCGCAGGACGAACTGACTGCCGTCGCCCGGTCTGCTGTGCACCGTGATGTCGCCGCCCATCAGGGTCGCCAGCCCTTTACTGATACAAAGCCCGAGACCCGTCCCTTCACTGGCCATTGGCCCCTCGTGCAGGCCTTGCTGGTAGGGCGTGAACAAGCGATCGATCTGTTCAAATGACATACCGAAGCCGCTATCGATCACCCTGAAACAAAGCATCGGAGCTTCCACAGACACCTCCAGTTGCACCGAGCCGCGTTCAGTGAACTTGACGGCATTGCTCAGGAGGTTGAGCAGGATCTGCTGCAGCCGATGCGCGTCACCGATAACCCATTCGGGGACATCGGACGCGATATCAAGCGCCATCTGCAGAGACTTTGCCTCGCCCGGTTGCTGCAGCATCTGCATACACTGCAATAGGATCTTTCGCAGTTCGAAGGGACGCGCCTCAATGGTCAACTTGCCCGCCTCTAGCTTCGACAACTCCAATATCTCGTTGACAATCCTCAGCAGGAGCTCTCCAGCATTGATGATCTGGTGAAAAGTCGCTGCGATCTCTCGGTTGTAGCTTTGCTGCATACCGATCTGTGACAGACCCAAGACCGCGTTCAGGGGCGTACGAATTTCATGGCTCATGTTGGCCAGAAAGTCACTTTTCGTCTGCGCCGATTTCAGCGCTGCATTGCGTGCGGAATCCAGCTGCGCCATCCGTTCCAGCACCGCAGTCTCCAGCCGTTCATGATGCGTACTGCATATTCGTTCCGCTGCACGCAGGTCCGTCACGTCCTGCAGCATACCCGCGGCGCGCGGACCATGACAGGATTTCGAGTCCGCGAACTCGGCCATCGCATGCAGATAGATGACCCTCTCATCGATCAACAAGCGAAACTCGATATCCATAGCGCGCACCGCACTGCAGCGTCGCCAGGCGGCTTGGACACGGCTACGATCTTCCGGATGCACCAGGCGCTGAAACTCGACCCATGTTCCCACCGACTCGAGGGCCTCGTGAATGCGCCCCGCACCTTCGGTAATCCGAAAGATACCGGCGCTAGGCTCACCAGCACAGCTCGCCACTCTGGCCATCGACTGTGCCAGCTGAAGACTCTGCTCGCTGTCACGCAAACCCTGCTCCGCGACGCTGCGGGCGCGCTCCAGGCTGTCGATCTGTCGAGAGAGTCCACCCATGGCGCTGAACATGCGATCGATTTCATCGGGCAGAACCGGCGCTCTATCGAGCTGGGTCAATTCACGGTGTAACCAAGGACGCGGACTGTCCGCCAACGCGGGTAGAAGCCGCATAGCATCACGGATCCGCTGCGTCGGACGCCATAGCAGGGCCAAGACCACGAGTCCATACAGCAGCGCGCCGACTATCCCTATGAGCAAGCTGTCGCGGGCGGCCTTCTCGATGGCAAGGACTTGCCCCGTTACGCGATCGATGATGACGGCATCGAGGCCAGATTGCCCGCCCGCGACTGGTGCACGGAATACGTCATACCATTCGGCAGCGTCGCGAAACCGTTGCGGCGGCTCTGACGGCCCACTGACAATGGAAGACATCTTCGGTGCTCGCAGGATTCGCGCCACCGCGTCTGCACGGGTCGGCGCAATACCCACCATCCGGGATGACGCGCGCCGGCCGACGCCGGCATCGCGGCTTGTGTCCGCTGGATCGATCAGGATGAAATCGGCACTGGACAGTTGCGAAAACCTCTTCTGGCTCGCAGCGATCGCAAGCTCGACGACCAGGAGGCCGGCTAGCCGTTTTTGGTAAAAGACCGGCGAAACCACGATCTGCGCGCACTCATGATCACAGACAAGCCGTGCTTGCGTGCGCTGACTGCGGCGCCCTTGCTCCAGTAGCGTCTCGATTTCGGGGGCCGCGCGCCGCGCAGGCCAGGTAACAGCGGCTGTTCGGATATCGTCAGCGGCGAAATAGTAGACGCCGTCCATGCCCCGGCCCGTGACGATCGCCTCGCCCTGCACTGCCAGCTTTGCGAACATCCAGTGCCGTGGGGAATAGGTATTTGTCTCATGCATCGGGATCATAAGCTGGGATAAGAAAGCAGCGAGGCCCTCCAATCTGGCAAAGCTGTCGGACAAGACCAGATTCAGATCACGCACCTGCTTGATCCGCCGATTCGCCAGCTGGGTCTCCAGAAGTCCCGCGGTCTTGCGGTAAACGAGGAAGGCGGAACTCCCGTTGACGACGAGGAAAACGAGGGTCAGCACCAGGAACATCTTCCACTTCAAACCGAGGAAGATTCTTTTCTGACCGTCGTCCACGTCAACCCACTTATGCATAACGTCCGTCAGGATCGATGAATTGCGGAGACCACAGGCCTGCGGCAACAACTCGGGATCGAAGCGGCGGCTGAAGTGTGCAGATCTATGGGCATCAAGGCGCCGGCTATAGTCTGATCGCCGGCGCTTGGCGCATCTCGGGAGTGAGAGCGCACCCTGGGTGTTGAGGCGAGAGTCAAAGACGTGTTGCTAACGGAAACAGGGACTCGCGAGCCAATCGACCGCGCGATGCAGGCATCAGGCAGAGAGCTGAGGCGAATATGAGCCAAGCGTCGTTTCTTCCCTAAAACAGTTCGGCAGCTCGACAAGCTGGCACACGTCCGTGAGACGCCGGACGGCACCCGGGACCTCGCCGAATGAGCCGCGAGGGCGCCGGGCTATACGCAGCCCGTACCGCCCGAGACGTTATGAGGGTGGAAATTAAACGACTAGATCACTCCAGGCAACCGCAAATTATAGTGCGGATCAAAATTCGCCCGAAGAATTACTCGCGAAAATCCAGGGTTCCGGCCTCGCGACTCAACGCACTCGGACTGGTGTCGCCCAACTTGATCATCAATCGCACTTCGTTGGAAGAATCGGCATAGCGCAGCGCGTCATCCTCGGTTATTTCACCGCGCCGGAAGGCATCGTACAAGGCTTGGTCGAACGTGATCATGCCTTGCTCCGTGGATCGTTTCATCAGTTCCTTCAGCTTGCTCACCTCGCCCTTGACGATGAGGTCGGCAACCAAGGGGGTATTCAGCAGTATCTCCATGACCGCCTTGCGACCATTGCCCTGGGGCCGCCGTACCAGCTGTTGGGCGACGATCCCACGCAGGTTCAATGACAGATCCATGAGGATCTGATCGTGCTGGTCCTCTGGAAAGAAATGCAGCATGCGATCCAGCGCCTGGTTGGCGTTATTGGCATGCAGGGTGGTCAGGACCAGGTGACCCGTCTCGGCGAAGCTGATTGCGTGTTCCATGGCTTCACGGGTTCGGATCTCGCCGATGAGAATGACGTCCGGCGCCTGACGCAATGTGTTACGCAGCGCGACTTCATAAGATTCGGTGTCAATCCCGACTTCACGCTGGGTGACGATGCATCCTGCATGGTTGTGAAGAAACTCGATCGGATCCTCGATGCTGATGATGTGGCCGGTGCTGTTCTGGTTGCGGTATCCAACCATTGCCGCCAGTGACGTCGACTTGCCGGTACCGGTCGCACCGACAAAGAACACGATCCCGCGGTTGGCCATCGCCAGCTCATGGAGCGTCGGTGGCAGGCCCAGTTCTTCGAAGCTGGGTATGCGCGTCTCGATTCGCCGCAGCACCATGCCGACGCAATCGCGCTGTACAAAGGCGCTGACGCGAAAACGGCCGATGTTCTTTGCAGAAAAGGCGAAGTTGCATTCTTTCGTATGCAGAAACTCGTCGCGCTGTTCGGGCGTCATCAACCCCAGCGTCAACTCCCGCGATTGCGAGGCGTCCAGGCGGGTCTTGGAAACCGGCATGACCCGACCGTGTACCTTGATGCTGGGCGGTATATCAGCCGTGATGAAAAGGTCAGATGCCTTTTTCTCGACGACCATTTCCAGAATGTCATTGAAATCCATGCAATCCTCCCGCGTCAGCACGCGTCCGGCTTCTAGCCGATGATTACTCGATGACTGACCAGACCACAAACCGATCCTGGCGTCCAGTGTAAGGAATCATGATTCCGGGGCTAGCCTGAAAATCTCACCGCCCGGCCAACGGCTGCCTGTTCAGCGCTGGAACGTCCAGGCTAGGCGAATATCTCCTTGTTCACTGCGCGCGCGATGGCATCCTGCTTGGAGATCAGACCCTTCTTCAGCATTTCCTGCATGCCCTGGTCGAGCGTCTGCATACCATGCGCCTGGCCGGTCTGGATGGCCGAATACATCTGTGCGACCTTGTCTTCACGAATCAGGTTTCGAATCGCGGCCGTGCCGATCATGATTTCATGACAGGCCACGCGCCCGCCGCCGGTGCGCTTCAGCAGCGTCTGCGAAATGACCGCGCGCAGCGATTCCGACAGCATCGAGCGCACCATGGATTTCTCACCGGCCGGGAAAACGTCGACGATACGGTCGATGGTCTTCGCCGCTGAACTGGTGTGCAAAGTCCCGAAGACCAAATGGCCGGTCTCCGCCGCCGTCATCGCCAGACGGATGGTCTCCAGGTCGCGCAACTCACCGACCAGGATGATGTCGGGATCCTCGCGCAGCGCTGAGCGCAGCGCCTCGGCAAAGCCCAGGGTATCCCGGTGGACCTCGCGCTGGTTGATCAGGCATTTCTTGCTCTGGTGTACGAATTCGATCGGGTCTTCGATGGTCAGGATGTGGCCATATTCCGTATCGTTCTTGTGGTCCATCATCGCGGCCAGAGTAGTCGATTTACCCGAACCCGTCGGTCCCGTCACCAGCACCAGGCCGCGGGGATTGTCGCAGATGTCGCGGAAGACCGATGGGCAGTTGAGTTCCTCTAGGCTCAGGATCTTCGAGGGGATGGTTCGGAATACCGCGGCCGCGCCACGATCCTGGTTGAACGCGTTGACGCGAAAACGGGCGAGCCCGGGGATCTCAAACGAGAAATCGACCTCGAAGAACTCTTCATAGTCCTTGCGCTGTTTATCGTTCATGATGTCGTAAACGAGTTCATGAACCATCTTGTGGTCCAGCACCGGGACGTTGATCCTCCGAATATCGCCATCAACGCGAATCATTGGCGGCAACCCCGCCGACAAATGCAAGTCCGACGCGTTGTGCTTGACACTAAAAGCGAGCAGCTCAGCAATATCCATAATGTTCCTGCAGCAACCAGAGTGAAAACAGAAAGCAACAGCCGGTTATAGTTAGCGACAGCGCGACGCTGGAGTTGAATCGTATTCGCACGCTCTCGGCCGCCCCGCTGTGCGCGTTCCTATAATAAACATTTGATGAATGAAATTCCTCAAAGATTGGCCGCGGTCCACCGACGAATCCGCGCGGCCGCCGAGGCCGCGGGTCGACAGGCCGACGAGGTCGCCCTGCTGGCGGTCAGCAAGACCAAACCGGCCGGCGATATCGTTATGGCGTATCGCGAGGGCCAGCGGCAGTTCGGCGAGAATTACCTGCAGGATGCCTTGCCCAAGATCGAGGCACTGGCGGAGCTCGCCATCGAATGGCACTTTATCGGGCGGCTGCAGAGCAACAAGGCCGCAGAGATCAGTCGACATTTTGCCTGGGTGCATGGGATCGACCAGTACAAACATGCGGTGCGCCTCAGCGACCATCGCCCAATGCAGGCGCCGCCGCTTCAGGTCTGCATCCAGGTCAATCTGTCGGGCGAATCGACCAAGGGTGGCGTTCAGCCGGCCGAGTTGCCCGCGTTGGCCCATGTCGTCGCCGGGCTCCCGCGCCTCAGACTGCGCGGCCTGATGACCCTGCCCAGCCCGACCACCGATTTGGCGGCCCAGCATGCCGTCTTCGCCCAGTTGCGCGAGCTGCTTGAGGATCTGCAGCGCCGTGGTCTCGAACTCGACACCTTGTCGATGGGAATGAGCGCCGACATGGAGGCCGCCATCGCGGAGGGATCGACTATGGTGCGCATCGGCACCGATATCTTCGGCCCCAGGGGCTGACCGCCCGGTTCCACAGGCGCGCGACTGTCCTGGCTAACATCCGTTAGACTTGGCGTAAATTTCCAGCAGCGGTCTTCAGTTTAATGACGAATCACATCGCTTTTATCGGCGCTGGCAACATGGCGGGCGCCCTGATTGGCGGTCTGCTCGCGGACGGCATCGCGCCCGATCGGCTCATCGCGACCGATCTCTCGCTCGAAAAGTGTGCGTCGCTGCACGACGCCACCGGTATCCGCACCCTGCAGGACAACCGCGAGGCCGCGGCCATGGCCGACGTCGTCGTGCTGGCCGTCAAGCCGCAGGTTGTCCGCCAGGTCGCTGAGGAACTCGCCGAGACGATACGGAAAAGGCAGCCTCTGGTCATTTCCATCGCGGCCGGCATCCGTTGCGACAGCCTGCAGACCTGGCTGGGAGGCGCCGTGGCCCTGGTTCGCAGCATGCCAAACACCCCGGCACTGATCCAATCCGCGGCCAGCGTGCTGTACGCGACGCCGCAGGTAGACGCCAGCCAGCGGGAACAGGCCGAGTCGCTGTTGCGCGCCGTCGGTCTGACCCAATGGGTGGAGGATGAGGACTTGATGGACGCGGTGACCGCACTGTCCGGAAGCGGCCCAGCGTATTTTTTCCTAGTCATGGAGGCCATGGAGGATGCCGCCAAGACGCTCGGATTACCGGGGGAGACAGCTCGGCTCTTGACCCTGCAAACCGCCTTCGGGGCGGCGCGGATGGCGCTCGAGAGCAGTGACTCCTCGACTATCCTGCGCAATAAGGTCACCTCACCGGGCGGTACGACCGAACGTGCTGTCTCAGTACTCGAAGAAGGTGGTATCCGCACGCTGTTTCAGCGCGCGCTGGCGGCGGCGCGCGACCGCTCGATCGAAATCTCTGCTGACCTGGGGGCACGTTGATGGGCGACAGCTATCTCACCCAGCCGGCGGCGTTTCTCGTTCAAGTCCTGTTCGGACTCTATGCGGCACTGGTCGTCCTGCGATTCCTGCTCCAATTGGTCCGCGCGGATTTCTACAATCCGCTCTCCCAGTTCATCGTCAGAGCGACCAAACCGCTGCTCAACCCGTTGCGTCGCGTGATCCCAGGCGTCTCCGGCATGGATATCGCTGCACTGGTGCTGGCGTGGTTAGTGCTGACCCTGGAGCAACTGGCGATACTTGGCCTGGCGGGCGTTGGTCTTCAGCCGCTGGCCGCCGCGCTGCTTGCGATCCCGGAGCTGATCTCGCTGATCATCAACATCTTCCTGTTCGCTATCCTCATCCAAGTGATCATCAGTTGGATCAACCCAGGAAGCTATAATCCGGCGATCAGCCTGATCCACAGCCTGACGGAACCGATGCTCGGTTCTGTGCGTCGCCGCATGCCGGAGATAGGCGGGCTCGACCTATCTCCCATGGTGGTGATGGTAGGGCTGGTGGTGCTGGAGATGCTGATTGTGCCGCCGCTCAAGGATCTCATTGCGCAGATGATCTGATGTCCGCATTGACCTCTGTTGATGGATAAGCTGCCGCCAGGGGGTGCGTGGCGCCGCGCTGTCCGGAGCACCGTCATTGGCCGCACCCCCTGACATATACTGATGGCACTAAGAATGCTGAGCACCGCTCCCCCACGTTTGCTACGGGCCTGATGTCAAAGACCAGACTACTCGATGAACTCGAGTCCTTCCGAGCCTGGACGCGCTCGAAGGTCCGTCTGCTACAGCAGCTGCAGCCCTGGTTGAAGCAGCAGGGGCTGCACGCGCCGGAAATCAAACACGCGATCGAGCGCGCCCTGCACAGCCTGCGTGACGATCGACTCACCGTGGTGGTCGCCGGTGAGCTTTCGCGCGGTAAGACCGAGCTGCTTAATGCCCTGTTCTTCGCCAGCTTGGGCTGCAGACTGCTGCCTACAGATGCCGGACGCACCACGATGTGCCCGACCGAGATCTACTGTGACTTGGATGCCCCGCCGCAGTTAAGGCTGCTACCGATCGCGACTCGTGCGGACGACTGCGCGTTGGCCGACCTGCGCGATCATCCCGAGCGTTGGCAGACATTCGACCTCGATCTTGAGGATCCGGAGATGCTCACCCAGCGACTGCAAATGCTTACCGAGATGCAAATGGTCTCGCGAAAAGAAGCCGAGGCGTTGGGGCTATTGCCCGCGCTCGAAGACGGCACCCCAGAACTGATCAGCATCCCGCGTTGGCGCCTGGCGCTGATCAATATCCGTCACCCTGTCCTCGCCAAGGGTCTGCGCATCGTGGACACGCCCGGACTGAATGCCATAGGCAGCGAACCGGAGCTTACTTACGAGATGCTGCCGTCAGCGCAGGCGGTGCTCTTCGTACTCGCCGCCGATACTGGGCTGACCCAGTCCGACCTGCAGATCTGGCATCGCTTCATCCAGCGTCCCGACCAACAACGCCGCCGCGGGGTCATGGTGGTACTCAACAAGATCGACACGCTTTGGGACGAATTACGCTCCCCGCAGCAGGTTACCGAGAGCATCAGTAAGCAGTGCGAAAGCGTATCTCAGAGCCTGCAAGTCGCAGCAGAACGAGTTTTTGCGTTATCCGCGCAAAAGGCCCTGGTGGGGCGTATCAAACAGGATCGCAGCCTGGAGGATCGCAGCGGTATCGACCACCTGGAACATTGTTTGGCACGGGTGATTACCGTGAACCGGATCGAACTCGTCCAGCAGGAATACTCCTCGCGGGTCTGCGAGGCCATTGACATGCTGGAGTCGATTATCCAGACCCGCCTGCAGCGTAACGAACAGCAGCGCGTAACGCTGCGAAACCTCGCCGACCAGAGCCATGATGCCATCGAGCAAAAACTGATGGCTGCCCAGGCCCACCACAAGGGTTACCAGCGCAGCCTCGACGCCTACAAACACAGTCTGACGAGCTTTGGGCAACATGCGCGAATCCTGTTGGACGCTTTGGACCCACGCAGCCTGGATCAGACGCTGGACTCTATCCGCGAATCCATGACCGGCGCCTGGACGACCCATGGGCTCAAGGATGCCATGGGTAAGCTGTTCGAACAGATTAGCGACCGCATCGACCTGGCGGGCAAACAGACCCGGGCCATGCGACGGCTGCTGCGCGCCACCCATCAGCGCTTTCAGTCAGAGCACCACCACAAGCTGCCAGTGCCCTCGATGTTCTCCATCGTCCGTTATCAAGTCGAACTCAGCCTGCTCGATCAGGAGGCGCAGGCGTTCAGGAAAAGCGCGCGAACGGCACTAATGGAACAACACTTTGTAACGAAACGCTATTTCGCTACCATCGTAACCCGCGCGCGACGCATCCTGGGCATGGCTCACGACGATGCGCAACACTGGAGCAGGACGGTACTGTCACCGCTATCCAGCGAGATCAAGGAAAACCGTGATGCGCTGGCTCAGCAGATCGCGGACGTCCGCCAGGCGGCCGGTTCGCGCCGTACCATTGAACAGCGCATCGCTGCGCTGAAACGCGAGAATTCCAGGCTGCAGGCGCAGTTGACCTCGATGCATAAGTTTCGCGACCTGCTGAGCGGCGATACGGGCGGCCCAACGGCCGTCGCCAGCGCACTGGCCTGAATGCGGTTTCCCGCTGCCGATGTGGCCGATGCCGAGAGTGCACGCTTTTCCGGCCGACTCTGGTCTATATTGTTGCTTAATGATGGGACAAGAACATAGACCATGCAGGAGGAATCATTGATGAAGATCCTGGTCAGAACGCTCTGCTCGCTTGCCCTGCTCGCGCCGTTGCTGGCGACAGCGGAGAACAGCACACATACCGGCGGCTACACCATTCACCACAATGCGATAACCACCGACAGCCTGCCCGCTCAGGTGGCCAGTGTTTATGGCATCCAACGCAGCAAGAGCCGGGCATTGCTCAACGTCAGCGTGATTCATGATGAACTCGGCAGCACGGGAAAACCGGTCCGGGCCGAGATCCGCGCCGTCGCCAAGACACTTTACGGCCAGATCCGTCCTATCGAGCTGCGCGAAATCCAGGAAGACCAAGCGATTTACTACATCGCCGATTTTCCGGTTGCCCACCGCGAGATCTTGAGATTCGAGCTTGAGGTCATGCCCGAAGACGGCCGCTATCCGCTGCGCGCCAGCATGCGCCAGGAATTTTTTACGGATTAAACGACGGGGGACGTGACTGGGGCAGGCTGCTAACTCGCCTGAAGCCGCCAAGCATCGTACAACATCGCCAACCCAAATAGGATGACCAGGCTGCCGGCCAGGGCGCGCACGGCCGGAATCCTCACCCAGCGGCCAAGCTGGGCGGCGGCAGCGCCCATGAGCAGCAGATTGGGCAGAGTGCCCAGGCCAAAGACAAGCATCAATAGGGCACCCTGGGCAGCGCCGCCAGCCGACACTGTCCACAGCAGCGCACTGTAGACCAGGCCGCAGGGCAGCCAACCCCAAAGCAGGCCCAGAAGCAGGGCCTGACGCACCGAGCGCACCGGAAGGAACCGGCGACCAAGGGGTTCGATATGCCGCCACAGCAGTCCACCCGCCCGCTCAATGCGCGTCAGCGCATTCCACCAACCAGCGAGATACAGTCCCATCAGGATCAGGAACAGCCCGGCAACGGCCATCAACAATCGCTGCCCGCTCTGCACTGGCAGCAGCCCCGAGAAATAGAACCCCAGCGCACCCATCACCCCCCCGGCGAGCGCATAGCTCGTGATCCGCCCGAGGTTGTAGGCGACCAAGATTGGCCAGCGACTCCGACTCTCGGGTAGCCCCAGAGAAAGTGCGCCCACGATACCGCCGCACATCCCAACGCAGTGCACGCCCCCCAATACGCCCACTGTGAACGCACCCAGCAGGCCGAATTCAGTCATTCGCCGCGGTCTCCGGCGTCGGACTGAAACGCCAGGCCAGCATGATCAGGATCAGAACGGGCACACCGAGCAAGGCGGTAAAGCTGAAGAAGCCCGCATACCCCCAGGACTCGACCAGGACACCGGAAAAACCGCCGAGAAACTTGGGCAGCAGCAACATCAATGAGCTGAACAGCGCGTACTGGGTGGCCGAATAGACCACATTGGTCAGGCTGGACAGATAGGCGACGAAGGCGGCGGACGCCAACCCCGCGCTTAAATTGTCCATGCCGACTACCGCGACCAGCCACCAGAAGTCGTGGCCGATCTCGGCCAGCAGCGAAAACAACAGATTGGTTGCCGGCGCCAGGAGCCCTCCCAACAGCAGCACCGGCATGATGCCGAATCGATAGACCGCAGTTCCCCCGATAGCGGCGCCGATCAGAGTCATCACGACGCCGAAAAACTTGGAGACGTTGGCGACCTCCTCTTTGGTGAACCCCATGTCCTGGTAGAACACGTTGGTAATCACCCCGAGCACGATGTCGGAAATCCGGTAACTGCCGATCAAGAAGAGCACCAGCAGTGCGAACCAGCCAAAGCGCTGGAAGAAATCGACAAAGGGCTGCACAACGGCGCGCTGCAGCCAGCGGCCCAGCCTAACCCATCGTGTCGCGCCCGGCGCAGAGACACTGCTGGCCTCGGCAGGGACCGCCGGCTCCGGGGCAAGCAGGGTCGTGAATACACCGATCAGCATGAGCCCCGCCATGACCGCATAGGCGACCGCCCAAGGCGCATGCTGATAGGTCGTTTCGTCGACATCGACCGCTGCGGCGATCCACAACACCCCGGCGGAGGCGGTGATCATGGCCAATCGGTAACCGAACGAATAGGCGGCCGCAAGAATGCCCTGCAGCCGCTGCCCGGCCGATTCGATGCGGTAGGCATCGATAACGATATCCTGGGTCGCCGAGGCAAAGGCGACGAGCAGCGCCAGCCATACGAGGCGCTCGAGGTCCACGGCCGGATCCGTCATCGACATTGCGGCCAGTCCGAGGACAAGCACAGCCTGAGACAACAGCAGCCAGCTGCGTCGCCTGCCCAGTCGGCGCCTCAGCCAGGCCAGCCCCATACGGTCGACCAACGGCGCCCATAGCCACTTGAATCCGTACGCCAACGCCACCCAGCTTATGTAGCCGATGGTGGCGCGATCGACACCGGCCTCGCGAAGCCAGTAAGACAGGGTTCCGAATACCAACAGCAGCGGCAGGCCAGAAGAGTAGCCGAAGAAAAACAGACGGCGCACACGGGCATCGTCGCGAATATGCCGCCAAGCATTCCGCCAATCGTGCGCCTGTGCACCCTCCCCGGAAAGACTGGGTTGGGTCACTCCCTGCGATCCACGTCCGATCCAGCCCGCGCGAGACACTTGGTCCATCCAGCCTGCATATCCCACCAATTTGCTTCTGCAGTCCCGATACCCTCGCCATGACGGGGCTTACTCGTTGCAGGCGGTGCGGCGGGCGAGAACCGGCCCGCTGAGCGACGCACATCAGAGTTGAACATCGTAGTCCATGATTAGGGGTGCATGATCCGAAAATCGCTTGTCCCGGTAGATCCTCGCAGCCCGAATGCGATCACGCAGCCCTGGTGTGACGACCTGATAATCGATCCGCCAACCGACATTGTTCGCCCAGGCCTGGCCTCGATTGGACCACCAGGTGTATTCGTCCGCCCCCTGATTGACGACACGAAAGGCATCGACCCAGCCCTGGCCGCCGAACAGACTGTCCAACCAGGCCCGTTCCTCAGGCAGGAAACCGGAGTTCTTGAGATTGCCGCGCCAGTTCTTGATGTCCGCCTTGGTGTGGGCGATGTTCCAGTCGCCGCAGATTATGTACTCACGGCCGTCTGCGCGCAGCGTCTGCAGATACGGGGTCAAGCGGTACATGATGTCGAACTTCACCTGTTGGCGAAGATCACTGGACGACCCGGACGGCAAATAGAGCGACACCACGCTTAGCCGGCCAAAGCGCGCCTCAATCCAGCGCCCTTCGGCGTCGAAGTCCGGCCAGCCGAGTCCCTGGAAGACCTCATCCGGTTCGCGCCGCGCATACAGGGCGACGCCGCTGTAGCCCTTTTTCGCGGCAGCGTGATAGTAGCACTCGAAACTCGGTGGCCAGAACACCTTGTCGCTGAGCTGCTCGAGCTGCGCCTTTAGCTCCTGCAGACAGACCACATCGGCGCGCTGGCGCCGCAGCCAGGCGTAGAAGCCTTTGCGCGCTGCAGCCCGGATGCCGTTGAGATTGAGACTGATTACGCGCATGCGGCGCATTATAGGGAAAGTGGCTCGCCTGCATATCTCACCGTTTTTCGTAACGAGGACGGCGAGACGCCGCTATGGCGGGGTGCACACAGTGGAAGGCGGTGAAGGCGTAGTCGACACTACGTCGAACCGCCTGCAACGAGTACGCCC
>JBATKF010000502.1:0-9032 GCA_049669185.1 Sedimenticolaceae bacterium
CGACTCCAGCCAGCGCCGCGAGCTGGTCGTGATCCTCGCCCCGCGCATCATCGTCAATGCCGAGGACGTGGAACGCGTCACCGACGACTTCCGCAGCCGCATGCAGCGCCTACAGGGCGCCTTCTGATCACTGCACCAGGGGCCGCCGGCAAACCCGTGCGCAGACTCAGTCAGCGAGCCGGTAACGCGCGCCGCAGTATGGACAGATCGCCTCGCCGGTCTTCTCGATCGGCAGATAGACCCGCGGGTGCATGTTCCACACCTCATCCTCGGGGCGCGGGCATGACAGCGGCAGATCACTCTGATTGACCTGGATCGTGTCGGCCTTGGTCGGCTTGCCGGTATTCGTGTTCATGCAATTCTCCGGTTCGCTGGCCGTGCCCAGCTCAGACGACGCTCAACCACGCACGATGCGCGCTGCTGCGGCCGTGGACGACATCGAAATACTTGCTCTGCAGCCGCTCGGTCAGCGGCCCGCGGCTACCGCTCCCGATGACGCGGCCGTCGACCTCGCGAATCGGCGTGACCTCGGCGGCGGTGCCGGTGAAAAACGCCTCATCGGCAATGTACACCTCGTCCCGGGTGATGCGTTTTTCCACTACCTCGAGACCCTGCTCTGCGGCCAGCTGAATCACCGTACGCCGGGTGATGCCGTCCAGGCAGGAGGTCAGGTCGGGGGTATAGAGTACGCCGTCGCGCACGATGAAGATGTTCTCGCCGGAGCCCTCCATGACATAGCCGTTCGCATCCAGCAGCAGCGCCTCGTCATAGCCGGTATCCAGGGCCTCCTTCAACGCCAGCATCGAGTTCATGTAATTGCCGTTGGCCTTGGCTCGGCACATGGTGATATTCACATGGTGACGGGTGAAAGAGGATACGCGGATACGTATCCCCTTGTTCATGCCGTCCTCGCCGAGATAGGCCCCCCAGGCCCAGGCGGCGACCATGCAGTGTACCTGCAGGTTGTCGGCCCGCAGGCCCATGCCCTCGGCGCCGTAGAAACACATCGGTCGGATGTAGGCGGAGTCCAGGCCGTTCTCGCGCACCGCACGGCGCTGCGCCTCGATAAGTTCGGCCCGGTCATAGGGGATCGGCATACCGAGGATATGCGCCGAGTCGAACAGGCGGTCGGTGTGCTCTTGCACACGAAAGATCGCCGTGCCTTGTTCGGCGTGGTAGGCCCGCACGCCTTCGAAGACGCCCATGCCATAGTGCAGGGTATGCGTCAGCACATGCGTCTTGGCGTCGCGCCAGGGGACCATCTCACCGTCCAGCCAGATCAGGCCATCGCGATCCGCCATGGTTTGCATCGTCTACGAACTCCAGAAGAAATCATCACACCGAGGCAAAAGGCGCCCCGGCGAAGCTATTGATTGAACCACAAACGGGGCCTTGAGGCCTAGGGTGATTGCGGCGGGCCGGGGGGCCATGAGCGGCGTTTCCAAGCCTCGGCCATCACGCCGCGCCGATGATGTCCTGCCAGATAGCACTGACCATCGCCCGCTCTGCGGCCAGCTCCTCATGCGGCACCAGAGAACCGGCCTCCTGCAGCGCGTTCCGGTGCACGACGCCACGGTACTTTTGGTAGGCATCCCACAGCTGCTCGGTGGTCTCCTTGGGCAGCAGCGAGAGGCCCTTCAGGGACTCGAGGAGGCGTGCGTTGTCGGTCCAGGCGGTCAGGTCGGGATAGTCGTGGGCCCAGCGCAGCACCGCGAACTGGACCAGGAACTCGATATCGACCAGTCCACCCGCCCCCTGCTTGATATGGAAGTGGGTCGCATCGCTGCGATCGAGGCTGTCGCGCATCTTCTGGCGCATGCCGCGGACCTCGTCGCGCAGCTTGTCCGGATCGCGCGCCAGACACAGCACCTGATGCCGGATCGCCGCGAAGCGCGCAATCACCGCGGGATCGCCGGCGACCGGCCGTGCCCGCACCAGGGCCTGGTGTTCCCAGGTCCAGGCGTCATTAAACTGGTATTTCTCGAACGCATTCAGCGACACCACGAGCTGTCCGGCGTTGCCGTTTGGACGCAGGCGCATATCGGCCTCGTACAACAGCCCCGAGGGGGTACGGGTCGTCAGCATATGGATCAGGCGCTGACCCATGCGGACATAGAAGACATCGTTCGACAGACTGCGCGCGCCATCGGTCACGGCGTTCAGGTCGCTGCTGCCATGCAGAAAGACCAGGTCGAGGTCGGAGGCGTAACCGAGCTCGATGCCGCCGAGCTTGCCGTAGCCGATGATGGCGAAACCATTTTCCATCGCCTGCAGACCGCCCGGCCGCCCGTGCTTCTTCACCAAATCCCGCCAGACGCTGGCCTGGACACGCTGCAGCGTTACCTCCGCGATCTCCGTCAAGAGATCACTGACCACCATCAGCGGTATCGCACCGACGATGTCGGCCGCCGCAACACGCAGCCGATTACCCTGCGAGAACTGGCGCAGGCGCTCCATCTCCTGTTCGAGATCGTCGTCTCCCAGGGCCGCCAGCAGGCTGTGCAGCTCGGCCTGGAGTTCGCTGCTGCGCAGCGGCGAATACAGACGCCGCGGGTCGAGAAGTTCATCGAGCAGCAGCGGCTGCCGTATCAGCTGCGACACTACCCAGCTGCTCTCGCCGACCAGCCTGACCAGCTGTGACAGCGCCAGCGGGTTCTCCACCAGCAGGTCGAGGTAGGCCGTGCGGCGCACGATCGCAACGATCAGCCGCAGCAGCCGATCCAGCGTCGTGTCCGGGTCCTGCAACTGGGCGGCCGCCTCGATCAGAGACGGCATCAGCTGGTCGAGCTTGGTACGCCCGCGCTGCGGCAGCGCCTTTACCACCACGGAAACACGGAAGTCGTGCACCTTGGCGAGGGTCCCGGCCGCGTTCCGATAGCCCACCTGACTCAGTGCGGCCAATACCGACTCGTCGCCAGGCGTGGCCTGCCATGCACTGAACAGCGGCGTTTCCTGCGCCGGACGCTCTGCCTGCGGAGCCGCAAACACATGTCCGAACTGCTCATGCACACGCTGCCTGTGACGATTCAGCGCACGTTGGAAAGGCTCCCAACCGTCGAATCCCATACTCGCTGCAAGCCGTGCGCGGCCCTCTGCGTCCGCCGGCAGGCGATGATCCTGTTGGTCTCTCCAGGCCTGAATGCGATTCTCGGTAAGTCGCAAGAAGCGATAGGCATCGACGAGCTCCTGCACGGCGAACGCGGGCAGGATGTCTCGGTCGCCAAGGCGCCGCAACACCTGCTGGATCGGCCGGACCTGCAGATCACGCTCGCGCCCTCCGCGCACCAGTTGGAAAGCCTGACCGATGAACTCGATCTCGCGGATGCCGCCTTTGCCGAGTTTTATGTTGGCGTCCATGCCCTTCCTGTGGAGCTCGTTTTCGATCAGGCGCTTCATGTCGCGGATCGATTCGATGACGCTGAAATCGATGTAGCGCCGATAGACGAAGGCCCGCAGCATCTCCATCAGCGGGGCGATTTCGTCGTTGTCGCCGGTGATCGCCCGCGCCTTGACCATCGCGTAGCGCTCCCAGTCACGGGCCTGGGCGTGGTAGTAGTTCTCCATGGCATCGTAAGAGGCGACCAACGGGCCAGAGTCGCCGAATGGGCGCAGCCGCATATCAACGCGAAACACGAAGCCGTCGCCGGTCTGCTTGCTCAGCGCGGCGATCAGCTGGCGTCCCAGCCGGGTAAAGAACTGTTCGTTCTCCACCGGGCGCTTGCCGTCGGTGCGACCGTGCTCGGGAAAGCAGAAGATCAGATCGATATCCGAGGACAAGTTGAGTTCACGCGCGCCGAGCTTGCCCATACCGAGCACGATCAGGCGCTGCGCCTTGCCATCGCCGCCGCGTGGTACCCCGGATTTTGCGACCGCCCAGTCATATAGCCTGTCGAGCGCCTGACGGATGCAGACGTCGGCCAGTTCCGAGAGCTCGTCGAGGGTCTCGTCCAACGAGGCCAGGCCGGAGAGATCCCGCCAGATAAGGCGCAGCATCTCGCGCTGGCGAAACTGCCGCAGCGCGCACTCGAGCCCGGCTTCATCCTGCACCCCGGCCAGCGCTGCGGCCAGTGCGGCGTGCATCTCATCTGCACCATAGGCGCGGTCGAGCAGACCATTGGTGTGCAGCCGGGCCAACAATGGCGGATCGCGCAGGCAGACCTGGGCCAGATAATCGCTCGATCCCCACAGCTGCTCCATGCGTGCGGAGTCCGGCAGTTCGGCGGCCAGATCAGCGACGCCCGGCGCCTTGCGCCAGGCGTCGCGGTAGCGCTCCAGCCGCACTGCGGCTGCTTCCTCGGTCATCGGGGCGCGGCGGCCTCGGAGGCGAATTTGCGCAGCGCACCCTGCATCTTTTGCACGACCGGCGCCCTGTCCTCGATTCCATGGCGCTGCGTCGTCCAGGCGGCATCGTTCCAGCCGATCATCACGGCGCCGTCGGCAGACTCCCAGACGAGATACTTCAACGGCAGATCGATGCCGACCGTCCGCTGGCTCTGCATCAGCAGTGTGCCGGCGTCCGGCTTGCCGAAGATCAGCAGCTCGGTCGGCGGCAGCGGCATATTCACACTTTTCGCGCCGGCCGCATGATCGACGCGGGCAAAGACCTTGAAGCCCGCGGCCTCCACCGCGCTCTCCAGACGGTTCACCGTCTCGGCCACCGAGTGCGTGCTCGGCAGCGTCTGCAGGCCATCCGCTGCATAGACTGGCGATATCGGCACGACAGCCGCCAGGACCAGACCCAACCACCCAATTTGTCGCGACATCTCAATTTCTCCTTATTGAACGATAATGGCGGCGCCCGACGCCGCCAAGCAGCGCGTCGCCAGGCGGACCGCCTCCGGAACGCAAGACCGATTTGGCCGGGCTGCAATTGCAACGACCCCGAAAGGTCCCTCGCACGTCGCCGTCGATCGCGGACACCAGCGCCCGCGGATGGCACTCTATCCCCGCGGGTGCGCCACTGAAACCCCCCGCGCCACGCCGCTAGCCCGCATCGGCCACCGGCATCACGGATGCTGGTGGATTTCGCAGCCGCTCGGGCGCCGGGCTGGAACGAAAGTGCTAGCCGTAGCTACCACTTGAGTGAAGACCAAGCCGGAGCGAGTGAGAAACCGCCAGGACCGGGATAGGGAAGCAGCGAAGACAGGGTGTCAAGTTAGGGTCACGCGCAGATTCATCATTTTCCGGAGAAATTTCAGTCCGTTAAGGCACAGCTGCTTTCCGGCCGGTGACCGATGCGGGCGAGGACGGCGGCCAACAAAAAACCCCGCCCGGATTGGCCCGAGCGGGGTCGCGTATCGCTGCGTAAAAGACTGGCAGAGGGGCCGGCCGGGACAGGCGCCAGGCCGCGGCCGATGCTTACATCATGCCGCCCATGCCGCCCATGTCACCCATGCCGCCACCCGGCATCGGCGCCTCGTCCTTCGGTTCGTCAGCGACCATGCACTCGGTGGTGATCATCAGACCGGCGACCGAAGCTGCATTCTGCAGCGCCGTGCGGGCCACCTTTGTGGGGTCAAGAATCCCCATGGCGACCATGTCACCGTATTCACCATTGGCGGCGTTGTAGCCGAAGTTGCCTTCGCCCTCGAGAACCTTGTTGAGGACTACCGACTGCTCGTCGCCGGCGTTGGCGACGATCTGCCGCAGCGGCTCCTCCATGGCGCGGCGCGCGATGCTGACCCCGACATCCTGGTCATGGTTGTCACCTTTGAGATCCCTCATCGCGGCCTGGGCGCGCACTAGGGCGACACCGCCGCCGGGCACAATCCCCTCTTCGACCGCGGCGCGGGTTGCGTGCAATGCATCTTCGACGCGCGCCTTTCTCTCCTTCATCTCCACTTCGGTCGCAGCACCGACCTTGATCACGGCCACGCCACCGGCCAGCTTGGCCAGGCGTTCCTGCAACTTCTCGCGGTCGTAGTCGGAGGTGGTCTCTTCCATCTGGGCTCGGATCTGCTCGCAGCGGGCCTTGATGTCCTGCTCGGTGCCGGCGCCGTCGATGATGGTCGTCTCCTCTTTGGTGATCACGATGCGCTTGGCGGTACCCAGCTCGTTGATGGTCGCCTTCTCCAGGCTCAGACCGACTTCGTCCGAGATCACGGTCGCGCCGCTGAGGATCGCGATGTCCTGCAGCATGGCCTTGCGGCGGTCGCCGAAGCCCGGCGCCTTGACGGCCGCGACCTTGACGATACCGCGGATGGTGTTTACCACCAGGGTGGCTAGGGCCTCGCCCTCGACGTCCTCGGCGATAATCAGCAGCGGACGACCGGCCTTGGCAACAGACTCCAGCGGCGGCAGCAGATCGCGGATGCTCGAAATCTTCTTGTCGTGCAGCAGGATGTACGGCTCTTCCAGCTCGACCGTCATGTTCTGCTGGTTGTTAACGAAGTACGGTGAGAGATAGCCGCGATCGAACTGCATGCCCTCGACCACGTCCAGCTCGTTCTCCAGGCCCGAACCTTCCTCGACGGTGATTACGCCTTCCTTTCCGACCTTCTCCATGGCACCGGCAATAATGTTGCCGATGTTTTCGTCGGTGTTGGCCGAGATGGTACCGACCTGGGCGATCGCCTTGGTGTCGGCACACGGCTTGGACATGTCAGCCAGGAACGCCACCGCCGAGAGCACGGCCTTGTCCATGCCGCGCTTTAGGTCCATCGGGTTCATGCCGGCAGCGACGGCCTTGAGACCTTCGCGCACCATGGCCTGGGCCAGCACGGTCGCAGTAGTGGTGCCGTCGCCGGCGACATCGGAGGTCTGCGAGGAGACTTCCTTGACCATCTGCGCGCCCATGTTCTCGAACTTGTCCGCGAGCTCGATCTCCTTAGCGACCGAGACGCCGTCCTTGGTGATGGTCGGCGCACCGAACGACTTTTCCAGGACCACGTTGCGGCCCTTGGGGCCGAGGGTGACCTTGACCGCATTGGCCAAGATGTTGACGCCATGCAGCATGCGCTGGCGAGCGTCATCGGAAAATTTCACTTCTTTTGCAGTCATCTCTCTCTACCTGAATTCGTTGCTTGACTAGGGGTGATGTCACTGATTGGTCACAGAGACCGCGGGGGCAGTCAGCCTTCGATGACGCCCATGATGTCTTCTTCACGCATGACCAGCACTTCCTCACCGTTCACCTTCACCTCGGTGCCGGAGTACTTACCGAACAACACGGTGTCGCCGACTTTGACGTCCAAGGGGCGTACCTGGCCGCTCTCGAGGATCTTACCGTGGCCGGCGGCGAGGACCTCGCCCTGGACCGGTTTCTCTGCAGCTGTACCCGGAAGCACGATGCCACCAGGCGTGGTTGTCTCTTCTTCCTTGCGGCGAACGACCACACGGTCATGCAGGGGACGAATGTTCATTTCGCGGAATCTCCTAAATTTGCGAGAAGGGGTGTCACTATTTCACGACTTTAGGCGAGCCTGTTAGCACTCGCTCCAAGTGAGTGCCAATAATAGGCGCGAACCGAGTCAAGTCAAGGGCAATCGGGCGAAAACTCAGGCGCCACCGTTTTTGGCACTCGCAGATACAAAGTGCTGATAACTAAACATTTTTTGAGTTTTGCCGTAAAAACCCCTTAAGACAGGCGGTGAAAGGGGACGAACAATGCCCGGATCGGATACAGGCCGCGTGATCCACACGGCCGGATTGAACGACTATTTCCACCATGCGCTGCACCGCGCCGCCGGACGGCGCCATCTCCGCGTCGACCAGGCGACACTGCACTATGTCGCGCTACTGCTCTGCCATTACGCGCGCAGTGAACAAGTCTTCGATTACGCCGAGCAGCGCCTGCAACTGCGGCCGCTGGCGCTGCTATACGCCGAGGCACTGGAGGCGCCCAGTCAGCGTGAACGTCGCTTGTGGCTGCAACGCCTCGGCGATCTTGCGCTGTTCGTCGGCGGCCTGTTCGCGGGGCGTCTCAGTCGGCGTTTCCAGGACCTCGACTACTGCGTCGCGATGGGCGGCAATGCCTATGATTATCTGCAGCAAACCGCCACACGCGCGGACGAGCAGGCGCAGGCGACGGTGTTCGGCGAGCTGGCTGGGCAGTTCGCCCACTGTGTCGAGCTGATCGCGATGGTCACCGGAAAATGCCCGCCAAGCCCGCCGGACGGCGCCAATGCGGCCACACAGGACCTGGCCTGCATATCTCACCGTTTTTCGTAACGAGGGCGCCGATACGCCGCTATGGCGGTAGGCATCCGTCACTCGTCGTCGCGTCGGTATTCGCCCTCGATGACCCGATCGGCGCGACGCTGCGGCTCGACGGGCCTTTCCCCAGGCTGCAGCATCCCGCGGTTCTTCAACCATCGCATAATGAGCCAACGGCGCAGTGGCGGGATCAGCAGCAGGAAACCCACTGCGTCGGTGATGAAACCCGGCAGCATCAGCGCAAAGCCGACCAGCAGCAACAGCGCGCCCTCGAGCAGCTCGAACGCCGGGACCTCGCGGTCTGCGAGCTGCGATTGCGCACGAAAGAGTATGGCGAAACCCTGCATGCGCACCAACAGACCACCGAGCAGCGCAGTGAACACAGACAGGGCGATCGTTGGGAGGGCGCCGATGACGCTGCCGACCTCGATCAGTAAATAGAGCTCGATCAACGGCGCGCCGACGAAAATCAACAAAAAGACTAGCGCTGGATTGGACATGTCATGTAACAAGAGAGGCTGGTTTCGGGTCTAGCCTACACCCCAGCGGCCCAAATACCGCGCAATCGCAGAGACAACGGTAAATTGGGGACGGTCCCGAATGGTGCCCAGTTAAGCACTTGCGCACCGGCGGATTCGAGCCGAGGGACGCCGTACATCCGTCCCTGGAGGCTCGACTGCAGCATCCTTGCTGCAGACGCCCCCGGCTCGAACCCCCCGGAGCGCCCCCACTTTCCTCAGGGATGCGCTAACTAGCCTGCATAGCTCACCGTTTTTCGTAACGAGGCTGCCGAGACGCCGTTATGGCGGGGTGCACGGAGTGGAAGGCGGTGAAGGCGTAGTCGACACTACGTCGAATCGCCTGCAACGAGTACGCCC
>JBATKF010000503.1:0-3019 GCA_049669185.1 Sedimenticolaceae bacterium
GCGCGTCGCAATTCAAGGATTGGTGTGTTCGCCAAGGATGGTAGTAATCGAGATACGAAGACATGAGTCTCTTGACATGCCGCTCGTTGAGTACGATCACGTGGTCGAAAAGTTCTCGGCGTAACGTCCCGATCACGCGTTCCACATAGGCATTTTGCCATGGCGACGCAGGTGCCGTGATGACCTCGTTAATACCCAGACTTTCAATCCTCCGCGTAACGCGCTTACCGTATATTCCATCGCCGTCTCGAATCAGGTAACTCGGAGCAGTATCAAACGAGAACGCTTCGACGATCTGTTGCGCTGTCCACTGTGCTGTAGGATGTTCCGTCACGTTGAAGTGAATAATTCGCCGCCGGTCGTGAGCAAGCACGATGAAGACGAACAACACCCGAAAAGTAGCCGTCGGGACGATGAAAAAATCGATCGATACCAGATCTCGAACATGCTGGCGCAGCGCCCCCGCGCCTAAGCCCTATCCGCTTCTAAGGATATTTAAGCTTTATCCGTTAAAACTTATATTTTGACATTATCTCTTAACGGTTATATTCTTCATTTATACGCTTAACCGTATAAGAAGGATGACGCCATGGCCATTCGCAACAGAAAAGACTTGGGCGCAGCAGTCCGCCGCGCCCGGCGGGCGAAGAAGCTCAGCCAGACCGATCTTGCGCACATGGCTGCGGTCCGCCAGCCGATGATCTCCGACCTGGAGAACGGGACGACCAGCGTCACCATCGATACCCTGCTCAAGGTCCTCGCGCCGCTGGCGCTGGACCTTGACCTGGCCCCGCGCCAGAGCGCCAGCTTCGATCCGACGGCGTACTGAGCCGATGGGACGCAAGCGTAAAGAGCGGGTACTCGATGTCTATGTCGGCACCAGCTGCGTCGGCACCTATACCCGCGCGCCGAGCGGTGCGACCGCGTTCCGCTACACACCCGACTGGCTCGCCTCGGACAAGGCGTTCCCGATTTCGCTATCGATGCCGCTGTCGGACAAGGCCTGGACCGGTGACGCGGCGAACGCTTATTTCGACGGGCTGCTGCCGGACGATCAGAAGATGCGCGAGACCATAGCCGCGCGCGAGCAGGCCGACAGCGCGGGCACGTTCGACCTGCTCGCCAGCATCGGGCGCGACTGCGTCGGTGCGCTGCGGTTTGTGCCGGAGGGCGAAGACCCCGGCGATCCGGAAGACATGCCGCACCGCCCTATCGATGACGATGAGATCGCAGAGCGCCTGGCCGCCCTCGCCACCAATCCGCTCGGCATTCATGCCAGCGCGGATGAATTCCGGATATCGCTGGCGGGCGTCCAGGAGAAGACCGCATTCCTGTGGATGCACGATCAGTGGCAGTTGCCGCTCGGCGCAACGCCAACCTCGCACATCTTCAAACCCGCGATGAAGGAAGGACCGAACGGCGCGGACTTTTCCGACACGCCGTGGAACGAGTGGCTGTGCCTCAAGCTCTGCCGGTCATTCGGCCTTCCCACCGCAAATGCAGACGTCCTGCACTTTGGCGGCAAGCCGGTGATCGTCGTCGAGCGGTTCGATCGCCTCTGGCAAGGCAAGGTGCTCTACCGCTTGCCGCAGGAAGATATGTGCCAGGCCCTCGGCATCCCGCCGATCCGCAAATACCAGTCCGACGGCGGTCCCGGCACCCTCGATATCCTGACCTTCCTGAACGGCGCGCAGTCACCGCGCGAAGACCGGCTGACCTTCATGCGCGCGCAGATCGTGTTCTGGTTGCTGGCCGCCATCGACGGCCACGCCAAGAACTTCTCGATCTTCCTGACACCGGGCGGCTTCAAACTGACACCGCTCTACGATGTCATGTCGGTCGCGCCCTACCCTGAATACTCACCGCACAAGATCAAGCTGGCGATGGCCGTCGGTGACAGCCGCCACTACCGCATCAAAGGCATCCAGCTGCGTCACTTCTACCAGACCGCACAAAAAGCAGGCATCGCAAAACAGGACATGGACGATCTGTTCGCAGACATCCTGGCCCACACAAAGCCAGCGATCTATGAAGCCGCAGACACGGCAGCAAAAACAAACATGCCGCAGAAGACAGCCGATGCCATCTTTACCGACATCGATCAGTGCGCCCGATTGATCCAGCGCTAGCACCCGCACCGGATTATCGCCTTCAAGCGATAAACAGACGGCGGATTTATCGGTTTCAGGTGATATTTTCGCGCCGCGCACCGGCGCAAAAAAGCGATGCCCAACGTATCCCGCTGACAATTCCCGGCGGCAGGGCCGCCTCGGTCGCATCCGTGCGAAGGGCATCACTGCCGCTACTATACCCTCAGCAACACCAGACTCGTCGGAACCTAAAGCGCAGTTTCGCAAAGCCGGAAGGCTCAGCCCCCGCACCAGCGGGGGCCTTGCCGCCCTCAGGCGGCAACCTCTTCCGCCTTCGGCTGCAATTCGTTCGGGAAGTCCACCGCCCGCTGCGCATGCGCCGCTGCGGAGAAGATCGCGCGCTTATCGCCCTTGAGCACTTTGAGCCAGGACTCGATGTAAGCGCTGTGATCGTCCCGCACTTCCGGCGTCAGCCCCAGATCGGCTGACAGGAAAGCGGAGCCGAGTTCGGCGACCAGCTCTTCGCGGGCATAGCCTTCATCGCCAAAGCGCTTGCGCCCGAAGTCGCGCTCCAGCCGCGTGCCGTGCCGCGTCCAGTGCGTGGTTTCATGGGCCAGCGTTGCGTAGTAGCTTTCAGCGTCGTGGAAGCTTTCGAAGGGCGGCATCTGGATGTAATCATCCGTGATGGTGTAGTACGCCCTGTTGCCGCCGTGCCGGATATCGGCACCGGTTGCGGCGAAGAAGCGTTCAGCGTGTCCGATCCGCTGCACCGATCCGCTGCACCGGCTCTGCCAGCTGGTAGAAGGAGAACAGCGCGCTGGCCGTACAACTGATGGAAGAATCGGTGGCGCGCTATCGCATCAAGCCAGGCCAGCTGACGATACACCAGGACCGCGGGGCGCCTATGATCGCACACCGTTTCATCGATC
>JBATKF010000504.1:0-5764 GCA_049669185.1 Sedimenticolaceae bacterium
CCCATGGGCCGAGGTCGGTATGGCCGCCGAACTCGACGAACGAGACCAGCAGCGTGCGCGCGATCAAGGGTGGCAGAGTATCGACCCGCCAACCGGCAGCATGCTTTTTCAAACCCTGTTGAAGAACGATCGGCCGGTGACCGCGGTGCTGCCGATTGACTGGACGCGCTTTGCCGACCAATGGTCAGGCACGCAACGACCCCCATTGTTCCGCGGCCTGAAAATAAACACCGGGGCCAGCAAATCCTCTGCGCCCCGGGGCGCGCAGCAGAAACGCGATGTCACGGCAGAGCTGAAGGCACTGCCTGCGGCGCAGCAACGATCGGCACTGGCCAACTTCGTCGCCGATCAGGTTGCGAATCTGCTTGGACACCGCGACGCCGATAGACCGATTCCCCGCACACAGGGGTTCACGGAAATGGGCCTGGATTCACTCATGGGTGTCGAGTTACGTAGCCGCTTGCAATCGGAACTGGGACTGTCATTGGCATCAACCTTTGCTCTCGATTATTCGAATATCGATGCAGCGACTGACTATCTGGCTGGCCAGCTGTTCGACGACGCGAACGACAAAGCCGCGCAGGCCTCATCGACGGTAGGCAGGCCGACCCAGACAGTTATCACAAATGTCGAGGACCAGGCCGCTACGTCGATCGAACAGGAACTAGCTGCACTCGAGGCGCAATTGGACGGCTCACCAGATAGCCGCGGGAGTTGATGGCGCATGACAAGGAACGATTCGCAAACAGCGTCGGAACAACGGATTATAGCAGCGCTGCGCGAGGCGCGTAGGAAGCTCGAAGCCGCCGAGCAGCTTCAACACCAGCCGATTGCCGTGATCGGTATCGGCTGTCGTCTCCCCGGTGGCATTGAAGGCCCAGACGGCTTCTGGGAAATCTTGCTGCAAGGCGTCGATACAGCGCGCGAGGTCCCTCCCGAACGTTGGGACATCGATGCGTACTATGATCCAGACCAGGACGCACCGGGCAAGATTTACACCCGCGAGGCTTCGTTTCTCGATCAAATCGATTTGTTCGATCCACAGTTCTTCCGCATCTCACCGCGTGAAGCCGCCGGACTGGATCCACAACAACGCCTGTTGCTCGAGGTTGCCTGGGAGGCATTGGAAAATTCCGGTACGGCACCGGACTCATTGCGCGGTAGCGATGCCGGCTGTTTCATCGGCTTCAGCTGGCACGACTATGAACGTCAGGTTTTTGGCCTCGACCCCTTGCGGGTCGACGCCTATGGCGGCCTTGGCAATTCACAGAGTATCGCGGCCGGTCGGCTGTCGTTTTTTCTCGGTTCGCATGGACCGACTTCATTGGTCGACACGGCGTGTTCATCGTCACTGATGGCCGTACATATGGCCTGTCAGAGCCTGCGCAGCGGGGACAGCAGCCTGATGCTTGCCGGTGGCGTAAACCTGATGATTTCCCCGTTATCAACGGTGTTCTGCGCGAAAATCAAGGCGCTTTCCCCGGATGGTCGTTGCAAGGCCTTCGACGCCGAAGCGGATGGCTACGGTCGCGGCGAAGGTTGCGGAATCGTGGTACTGAAACGCCTGGATGACGCACTGGCGGATGGCGACAATGTGCTGGCCGTGATACGCGGTTCCGCTATCAATCACGACGGACCGAGCAGCGGCCTGACGGTGCCCAGCCGCTGGGCACAGCGCAGTGTCATCGAATCGGCTTTGCGCAACGGCCGCGTCAACCCGCTCGACGTCACGTATATCGAAGCGCACGGTACCGGTACCGCACTTGGCGACCCGATAGAGATCAATGCACTGGGCGATGCGCTGGGCGAGCAGAGGCCGGCGGAGGCGCCGTTATGGGTCGGCTCAGTGAAAACCAACATCGGCCATCTAGAGGCAGCCGCGGGAGTTGCTGGCCTGATCAAGAGCGTGTTGGCCGTAAAGCATGGCACCATCCCAAAGAGCCTGCATTTCAACGAGCCCAATCCGCTGATCGATTGGGATGCCTATCCGGTCGTGGTGCCGCAGCAAACCACACCCTGGCCAGCGGATCGCCCAAAGATCATCGGTGTCAGCTCGTTTGGATTCAGTGGCACAAACTGCCACGTGGTCGTCGAAGAGGCACCGGTGCCTGCGAATGCCAATGCCTTACCCGGCATCGGTGGCGAACTGTTCTGCTTCTCAGCGCGCTCGGAACAAGCACTGGCTGCCCTGGCCGAACGGCATCACGCACACTTTGCGGCCCACCCGGATACCAGTCTTGCCGACGCATGCTACACGGCGGCAGTTGGGCGAAAGCATTTCGAACACCGCCTGGCGATCTGTGCCACCAATATCGGTGAGCTGCGGGAATCCCTTGCGGCGGTTGTTGCCGACGGCCACGCCCGGGGTGCAGTCAGCGCACACGCAAACGGCAGCGTCGGCAAGGTCGCCTTCCTGTTCGCCGGGCAAGGCGCACAGTGGGTCGGCATGGGGCGCGATCTGTATGACAGTCACCCCGGCTTCCGTGCAACGCTCGACCGCTGTGCCGCGATCCTCGATCAAACGCTGGAGCGCTCTTTGCTCGACGTCATGTTCGACGCCGACAGTGGCCTCCTCGACCAGACCGGCTATACCCAGCCGGCGCTGTTTGCACTCGAATACGCGCTCGCCGAGCTGTGGCAGTCTTGGGGTGTCGAACCCGACGTGCTGCTGGGACACAGTGTTGGTGAATACGTGGCCGCCTGCCTGGCCGGCGTATTTAGCCTCGAGGATGGCCTGCGCCTGATCGCATCACGCGGCCGCCTGATGCAGGCGCTGCCGGCCGGCGGCGGCATGGCAGCAGTATCGGCCGACGAGGCCAGTGTCGATGCCGTACTAGATCCGTGGCGCGATTGCCTGTCGATCGCCGCGGTCAACGCACCCGACAGTGTCGTATTGTCTGGTGACCAGGCCGCTCTGGATAAAGCCTTGGCGGTACTGGCGGAGGCCGGACATACGGCACAGCCGTTGGCGGTATCGCATGCATTCCACTCGCCGTTGATGGAACCGATGCTGGCGGCGTTCCGTGAGCTTGCCTCGTCAATCAACTTCATGACGCCGCGGCGTCCGCTGATCTCGAACGTCAGCGGCCAGCTGGCCGACGCCGCGGTATGCACGGCCGACTACTGGGTCGAGCATGTGCGCAAGGCGGTACGCTTTGGTGACGGCATGGCCACGCTCGACGGACTGGGCTGCGGCGTGCACGTTGAAATCGGCCCGCAGGCAACTCTGACCGCGTTGGGCCGGCGCTGCCTGCCGGATTCGACGGCGGTCTGGTTGAACAGCCTGCGGCGTGGCCGACCGGCGTGGCGTGAGTTGCTCGGTGCGCTGAGCGGCTTCTATACGCACGGCGGCCAACCGGACTGGTCCAGGGTCATGGCCGGGCGCAACTGCCGCCGTATACCGCTGGCTACCTACCCGTTCCAACGCCAGCGCTACTGGATCGATCCACCGGCGGCCGGCGCCGCCCTGCCAGGCAACGCGGAAAGCGGCCATCCGCTGCTTGGCATCCGGGTACCGCTGCCAATGTCGCCCGAAGTCAGATTCGCGACGCGTTTCAATGTTGGCTGGCCAGGCTACATCGAGGATCACCGCATCTTTGGCACGCTGGTCGTAGCCGGTGCTTCGCATTGCGCGCTGTTCCTGCTGGGCGCAATCAGTGCCTCAGAGGAAGAATCATGCGTACTGGAGGAAATCTTCTTTCTGGAACCCTTTGTGCTCGACGAAGGTCAGAGCCGCGCCGCACAACTGATCATTCAAGCCGAAGAAAAAGGCCGCCACACGCTACATCTGGTCGGTGAAAACGGCCACCGCGATGATCAGTGGAAGTGTCACGCTACCGGCAAAGTTCGTTATGGACCACTGCCAGCCCCCAGCATCGGCAACGTCGATCTCGATGCCCTGCGTAAACGCTGTTCAGACGGCGAAATGTCCGGCGAGGAATTCTATGAAAAAGTCTGGGTACAGGGCGATGATGCCGGTATCTCTTTCCGCTGGATCACGCATCTGTGGCGTGGCGACGGCGAGGCCTACTGCGAGGCTCGAGCCCCCGAACTGCTCGATGATCCGGGTGACTATGAGTTGTATCCCGGCATCATAGAAGGCTGTTTCCAGCTGCTCCGATTCTGCAGGGAATTCGAGACAGCCGAGCTGCTGGCCAACGGCGGCGATCTGTATGCACCTTTCAGTATCGGCGAGTTCCGTTACTACGGGAAACCGACCGACCCCAACCTACACTGCTACGCCAAGATCCAGGATCGACCCGATAGCCGTAGCGTCATCGGCGACCTGCAACTGTTCGATAGCGACGGTTGTCTGATTGCCGACATCGTCGGCTTCGAGGTTCGCCCAATCCCTCGTCAGGCACTGCTCAAGCAGTTGCGCCGGGGTGCATCCGATTGGCTCTATGACCTCGAGTGGGAAACCCAACAACGAGCGGCCAGTGTCAACACCGCAGGCAGCGTATGTCTGCTGGTACATGACGACGCGGTGTTCGCCGAAGCTTTCAGGCTGGCGGCGGCAGGCGCGAACATGCAACTCGTGGATGTCGCGTTGGGTAGCGGCTTTAAGGCCGGATCTGCAACCAGTTTCACTGTCGATCCATCACAGCCCGATAGCTTCGAACAGCTGCTACGAACACTGAACGATCACGGCACAGCCATCGATCAGGTTGTCCACGCCAGCTCATTGCGCCCCGAGGCATCGACGGCGGCGTCAATGGAGCCGATGAACGAGCAGCATGGCCGCGATCTGGCCGGTCTGCTGCATCTGATACAGGCTGTCGGCAAGGCCCGTCTTGCCAAGGCTCCACGTATCAGCATCGTGACCAATAACAGCCAGCATGTCGGCCCATACAGGCTCTGCCAACCTGCGCAGGCGCCCGCCTGGGGGCTCGGCCGCGTCATAGCTCAGGAACATCCCGAGTTTGCCTGCCGGTGTATCGATCTCGGAGACTCGCCGCAGCAACAGGTCCCCGCACTGCTTGCCGAGATCATATCGACAAGCGACGAGGATCAGATCGCGTTGCGCGATAATGAGCAACGATTCGTCGCGCGTCTGCGCCAGGTCGATGACGCCGAGCAAGGCGATTCGGCCTTCCCCGGCATTCGTGACGACGTTACTTACTGGATCACCGGCGGTCTTGGCGGCATTGGCCGCACGATAGCCGAACATCTTATCAAGTCCGGTGCACGACACATTGTATTGAGCAGTCGAAGAGAACCCGATGCCGATGTGATAACCGCACTCAACCTGCTCGGCGAATCCGGCGCACAGCTGAACATGCTGGCGTGTGATGTCACGCTGGCGGAACAGGTGTCGGGCGCGCTGCAACATATCGGTGAGAACATGCCGCCCCTTGCCGGTATCATTCACGGCGCCGGCGTACTCGACGACGGCATCTTCATGCAACTTGATTGGCCGCGTTTCGAGAAAGTCATGGCGCCGAAGGTAATGGGCGCCTGGAACTTACACCAGTTGACATTGGGAACGGAACTGGATTTCTTCGTCTGCTTCTCATCCGCCAGCGCCCTGTTTGGCACTATGGGACAAGCCAACTACGCGGCCGCCAATGAGTACCTGCGCGCATTAGCTGCCTATCGCCATGGCCAGGGACTGCCGGCGCTCAGCATTGATTGGGGCCCATGGGCCGAGGTCGGTATGGCCGCCGAACTCGACGAACGAGACCAGCAGCGTGCGCGCGATCAAGGGTGGCAGAGTATCGACCCGCCAACCGGCAGCATGCTTTTTCAAACCCTGTTGAAGAAC
>JBATKF010000505.1:0-80744 GCA_049669185.1 Sedimenticolaceae bacterium
GCTGCGCGCCGCTGTGCAACAGGGCGCCGCGCGCCATCTCGGTGACGGTCTCGCGGCTGACGGCGCCGAACTCCGCCAGGGTCGCCGCCGACACCCCCAGCATGTCCTGCTTGGCCTGGTTGCTGTAGGTCACAAAGCCCCGATCGAACCAGGCGCTGGAGCCAGCCATGTCGGTCAACGCCACGGCAACCCCCCCGCCGGTGCAGGACTCGGCGCACACCAGCCTCCAGCCGCGCCGCTGCAAATGGACGGCAAGCTCCGCGACGAGTGTCGCGCGTCCCATGGAGTCACCGTTGCTTTTGGCCATCCGCTAACCTGGAAATCTCACCGGTATCGCGGCGACTGGCGAGTTTCGCAGCCGCGCTGGCGCCGGGCTGGAGCGAAAGTGGTAGCCGTAGCTACCACTTGAGTGAAGACCAAGCCAGGGCGCGCGAGAAACCGCCAGGACCGCGATAGGCCAGCGGCGAAAACAGAGTGTCTTTGTTCGAAGTGGGTTCATGTGGGCTAATACCGCTTGAAGTTCAATTGCTTATCAAGTAGCCGTTGGCCGGCTGGTGAGATTTCCAGGCTAAACTTGCACATCCCACGTATCTCTCGCGACAGCATAACCGAAGAGGAAACCCGGATGAGCGACCAGCAGATTCTGCTCGAACGCAACCCCTCGCCGATGAAACTCGAGGTGATGGGCGTGTATGACTGGCCGATCTGGCGCAAAGAGGCCTCGCGCTTCCCTTGGACCTACCAGCAGCAGGAGACCTGTTACGTGCTGCGCGGCAAGTTCAGTGTGACCCCGGAGGACGGCGAAACCCAGCATTTCAAGCGCGGTGATCTAATCACATTTCCGCAGGGCATGAGCTGCGTCTGGGACATCGAGCAAGACGTCGAAAAGCACTACGACTTGCAGTAACTTCGCCCGTTCATCTCACCGGCTTTCGTAGCGAGGGCGGCGAACGGACTCAAGCCAGTCGCGGATGTTGCAGGCGCCGCATGCTGCCGACCAGCCTGCCGGGCAGGCGCGGGGCCGCACTGATCAGTGAGAGCAGACCCGCTGCCGCATAGGGGATGCCCTGGATCAGCAGCAGGAACGACCAGACGCGCACGTCGAGCAGCGCGCCGTCCTCGCGCATCAGCACCGCCCAGGCGGCCAGCAGCAGCACGGCCAAGAACAGCAGTTCTTCGCGCGCATCCAGCAGCGCGCGCACCAGGCCGTGTGCCTTCGCGTGCTTGGGCGTGCGGAAGAAGCCGATATTCCTGGTTAGGAATCCGGTCAGCATCGCGCGCGCGATCACATGCGACAGCGCCAGGCCGGCAAGGCCCGCCGCCAGGCTCTGGCGCAGGCTGGCGGCAACACGCAGGCGGTAGAGCAGGAACATCTTGGACAGCTTGAATACGAACAGCGTCAACGGCAGCACCGCGAACAGGATGTGCGGCGGCGCGACCTCGTCGGGCAGCAGGATCATGCCCACTGACCACGCGATGGCCGCCAGATTGAAGGCCAGATTGAAGCCGTCCGCGAGCCACGGCAGCCAACCGGCGACAAAATGGTAACGCTGCCCCCAGGTCAGCCGACTCCGTTGCAGCCCGACCAATGCGGCCATGTGCCGGCGCATAATGCGCACGGCGCCATAGGCCCAGCGAAAGCGCTGTTTCTTCAGGTCCGAAAAGTTGTCCGGGATCAGGCCCTTGCCATAGCTATGCGGGACGTAGGCCGCGGCATATCCGTGTTCAAATATGCGCAGGCCCAATTCGGCGTCCTCGGTAATGCACCACTCCGCCCAGCCGCCCACCTCTTCGAGCACCCTGCGCCGCACCATGGTCATGGTGCCGTGCTGGATGATGGCGTTGCGCTCGTTGCGGGTCACCATGCCGATCTGAAAAAAGCCGCGGTATTCCGCCTGGCACATCGCCTTGAACAGGTTTTCGCTGCCGTCGCGATAGTCCTGCGGCGCCTGTACGATCGCCATCTGTGGGTCGTCCAGCAGCGGCGCCAGGTCGCGCAGCCATCCCGGCGTAACCCGATAATCAGCGTCGATCACCGCCACCACCTCGGCCGAGGGATCGGTATGGCGCAGCGCGAAATTCAGCGCGCCCGCCTTGAAGCCCGGCAGGGGATCGACGTGGAAAAAGCGAAAATGCTGCCCCAGGCGCCGACAGTGCGCCTCGACCGGCCGCCACACCGCCGGATCCCTCGTGTTGTTATCGATCACCAGGACCTCGAAGTCCGGATAATCGAGGCTGGCCAGCGCGTTCAGCGTCTGCTTCAGCATCTCCGGCGGCTCGTTGTACGCCGGCACATGCACCGAAATGCGCGGCAGGCGGTGCGCCGATGCGCTGCCAGGCAGCGGCACATGTCGCCGTTGTTTGCACCACAGCGACTCGGCCCATTCATGCGCCTCGGCCAGCAACACCACGATCACGCCGAGCGCGGCAATGAACAGGGCGATGCCGACTGCCAGCAGCGTGGCGGTCAGGTACTGCTGCGTAAAGTCGTATAGCAGCCACACCACAAACGTGGTGATCGCATAGGCAACCACGGCGAGGAATCCACGACCACCGGATGAAAGGCTCGCGCTGTCGCGAAACAGCAACGCCAGGATCAATACCGAAAGGCCGGTGCTGATCGCCGCCAGACTGAACCAGTTGGGTACTGCGACCACCGGCGAGGTAAACGCAAACTTGGCCTCGCGATCGGCATCGAACACCCCCCAGTGGCCGCCTACCTCGCCTTCGATCTGACGCTTCCAGGGCTGATCGAACGCCTCCATCAGATAATAGGTAATATCCTCGCGTTTGGCGGCGGCGAGAAAGCGCCGCAGGAATTTCGCCTGATTGGCGCGACTGGCGACGGCATCCTTGCGGGTCCGGCCATGACTCGGCCAGCCCACCTCCGAGATCACGACCTCCTTGTCCGGGTAGGCCTGCTGCAATTCACGATAGCGGCGCAGCACGTGGTCCACGGCGCCCTCGACCGACACGCCCTCCCAGTAAGGGAGGACATGGACCGCGATGAAATCGACCTGATCGACCAGTTCCGGGTGGTCGATCCAGATGTGCCATGGCTCGGCGGTGCTGACCGGCGCCCATACCGCGCGGCGCACGTGTTGCAGGTGCTCGATCATCTGCGCGACCGACCGATCCTCGCGCAGGAGGGTCTCGTTACCGATGATGACGCGAATCACCTGTCCGTGGTTCTCGCGATAGATATCGATCAGACGCGCGATCTCCGTCGCGTTGTCACCGGCCTGATTGCCGATCCAGGCGCCCAGCGTCACATTCAGGTCATGCGCTGCGGCCAGACGAGGCACCTCGCCCAGCGTACCTCGCACGGTGTAGGTGCGCACCGCATGCGCATCACCGGCCAGCAGCGCGAGATCGGCGTCGATGTCGCCGATGTCCGGGTTTGCGGAGAGTTCCGGGCTCTGATCGCCGCGCATCGGCGAAAACGAGAAGCCTTCGACCTTGGCCGGCCAAGGTGGCTCGATGTTGGGCCGATTGGCCATGCCCCACAGCAGCACGGTCAGGAGTCCCATCAGCAGGGTAATCAGCACACTGGCGCGGTTCATTATCGGGTTCTCGGCCTAATCGACGATGCGAACTCATTACCTGCGGCGGGCGCCGCAGGCCATCAAAAGACATTGCTTACAAGACACGCGTCACATCCCGGCGGCGCGCGATCGCGGCGCTGTGAGCCAGGTCAAATCCGGCTGCTGCGGCAGGCTGTTAGCCGGCCAATAAGCGGCCCGGCGGGATGCTACTATGACGGCCCGCGCGCCACCGTGATCCCGTCCGCGCGGTACGCAGCCACTCACCATCAGCGAGCATACAGCCATCGCCGCCTTGGTACGTCCCTAGCTTGCATGACAGACGCGAACGCCCAGCATACGCCAATGATGCGTCAGTATCTGAGCATTAAGGCCGAGCACCCGAATCGGCTGGTATTTTACCGGATGGGGGATTTCTACGAACTGTTCTTCGACGATGCGCGCCGCGCCGCTGAATTGTTGGATATTACCCTGACCCAGCGCGGCCAGTCGGCCGGCCAGCCGATACCCATGGCCGGCGTACCCTTTCACGCCGCAGAGGGCTATCTGGCGAGGCTGGTCAAACTGGGCGAATCGGTGGCGATCTGCGAACAGATCGGCGATCCGGCCATGAGCAAAGGCCCGGTGGAGCGCCGGGTGGTGCGCATCGTCACGCCGGGCACGGTGAGTGATGAGGCCCTGCTCGACGCGCACAGCGACAACCTGCTGGCCGCACTGTGGCAGGCGGACGGCCACTACGGGCTGGCCTGGCTGGACCTGACCGGGGGTCGTTTTCGGGTGCAGCAGCTCGATACCGACCAGGTACTGGCCGGCGAGCTCGAGCGCCTGCGCCCGGCGGAACTCCTGCTGGCCGAGGACCAGGCGCTGACACCGCTGGCCGGGCACCCCAACAACATTACGCGGCGCCCGGTGTGGCACTTTGACCAGGACACTGCGCTACGCCTGCTGAACGAGCAGTTTGGGACGCATGATCTGAGCGGCTTTGGCTGTGCCGACCTGCCGCTGGCGATCTGCGCTGCCGGTGCGCTGCTGCAGTACGTCGCGGATACTCAGCGCAGCGCATTGCCGCATGTCACACGCCTCAGCGTTGAGCGCCACGACGAGGGCATCGTCATTGATGCCGCCACGCGGCGCAACCTGGAGATCCTCGAGGCCACCTCGGGTAGACGCCAGCACAGCCTGGCAGGCCTGCTCGACAGCACCGCCACAGCGATGGGAAGCCGCCTGCTGCGGCGCTGGATCAGCCGGCCATTGCGCGACCAGCAGACCGTGCGTGAACGCCATTCGGCCATCGCCTGCCTGCTCGATCATCACCTGGTCGGCGAGCTGCAGAAACTGCTGCGCGGTATCGGGGACATCGAACGCATCCTGGCGCGCGTCGCCCTGCGTAGCGCACGGCCGCGCGACCTCGCGGTATTGCGCGACAGCCTGGCGGTGCTGGCAGCGCTGCAGGGGCCGTTGCGAGGTGCCGAAGACCCGGAGCTGCAGCGGCTGCGCACGGCGATCGGCGAGCACCCTCAGACCCTGGACCTGTTGGACCGTGCGATCGTCGAACAGCCACCGGTGGTGTTGCGTGACGGCGGGGTGTTGGCCGCCGGATTCGACGCCGAACTCGATGCGCTGCGCGACCTTTCGCAGAACGCCGATCAGTTCCTGGTCGACCTCGAACAGCGCGAACGCCGGCGGACCGGCATCGACAGCCTCAAGGTCAGCTATAACCGGGTGCACGGCTATTACATCGAGATCGGCCGCAGCAAGGCCGGGCAGGCGCCCGCTGACTACATCCGCCGTCAGACCCTGAAGGGCGCGGAGCGCTTTATCACACCGGAACTCAAGGCCTTCGAGGACAAGGTCCTGTCGGCGCGCGAGCGCGCATTGCAGCGCGAAAAGGCGCTGTACGACGAGTTGCTCGACGCACTGATGGCCCCACTCGGCGAACTGCAGCAGACCGCGGATGGCATCGCCCAACTCGATGTATTGAGCTGTTTCGCCGATCGCGCCACCCGTCTCGACCTGTGTCGCCCGACTTTCCGCGATGCGCCCGGCCTGGCGATCAGGGCGGGGCGTCACCCGGTGGTCGAACAAGTCAGTGACGCGCCGTTCATCGCCAACGATCTGGTCATGGATCACCAGCGCAATATCCTGATTGTCACCGGCCCGAACATGGGCGGCAAATCGACCTTCATGCGTCAATCGGCCTTGATTGTGCTGATGGCCTACGCGGGCTGCTATGTCCCGGCAGACGCTGCAGACCTGGGCCCCTTCGACCGCATCTTCTCGCGTATCGGGGCCTCTGATGATCTTACCGGCGGGCGTTCCACCTTCATGGTCGAGATGCAGGAGACGGCCAACATCCTGCACAACGCCAGCGACCGCTCGCTGGTGCTGATGGACGAAATCGGTCGCGGCACCAGTACCTTCGACGGTCTGTCACTGGCCTGGGCCTGCGCGGTCGAACTCGCGACCCGGCTGCGGGCCTTTACCTTGTTCGCCACCCACTATTTCGAACTGACTACCCTGCCCGATGAGTACCCCGGAATCGTCAATGTCCACCTCGATGCCGTCGAACATGCCGAGGGTATTGTATTTTTGCATGCGGTACGCGACGGACCCGCCAACCAAAGCTATGGTCTGCAGGTCGCGACACTCGCCGGCGTACCGCGCAAGGTGATCGAGTTGGCGCGTCAACGACTGGCGGAACTCGAGCAGGCGGCACAGCGTCATGCCGCCGCGGAATCCAGCCAGCTGTCGCTGTTCCAGCCCTCGCCTAGCCAAGTCCAGGCGGATCCCCTGCGCGCGCGTTTGGACGCCATCGATCCGGATCAGTTGACCCCGCGCCAGGCCCTGGAGGCCCTTTACGAACTGCGCACCTTGCGCGATGCTGACTGACGTTCAGATGTTTCAGCGAGGGAAAAAGCGATGACCTACGTCGTCACCGAGAACTGCATCAAGTGCAAGTACACCGATTGTGTCGAGGTCTGCCCGGTCGATTGTTTCCACGAAGGACCGAATTTTCTCGCCATCGACCCCGACGAATGCATCGATTGCGCCCTGTGCGAACCCGAGTGCCCGGCCGAGGCCATCTTCGCCGAAGATGACGTTCCCCGGGATCAGGAGGCATTCATCGCGCTGAACGCCGAACTGTGCGCCGACTGGCCGGTGATCACCCAGCGCAAAGATGCGCCACCGGATGCCACCGAGTGGGACGGCGTAGGAGACAAATTGAAGCTCCTCGAACGTTGATGGTCTGCGCGTCGCATCAATCGAGGCGGGGGCGAGCGAGGATGGCGCTGATGTTGTCGTGACCGCCCGCCGTCAGGGCCGCGTCGACCAGGCTCTGCACCTGCTGCTCGAGGTCGCCTCGCGGGTCGCGGAGGATGCGCGCGATGGCACTGTCTGGTATCAGGCCGTGCAATCCGTCGCTGCACATCAGGTAGGTGTCACCGACCTCCAACACCGCGCTGCCGACATCCACCTCGGCCTCACGCTGAATCCCCAGACTGCGGGTCAATACGTTGTCGCGGATACCTGCCTCACGTGCTGAGGCGCGGTTTACGAACACACCGTCATCGATCATGCGCTGAATTAACGAGTGATCACGGGTCAGGCGTCGCATCCGCCCATAGCGCACCCGATACAGGCGCGAATCCCCGACGTGCGCGTAAAATACCTGACCATCCCGGAAGACCGCCACAACCAGCGTCGTGCCCATGCCGGACAGCTCCGGATGGACATCGCACATTTCGCTCAGTGCCCGATTGGCCGCGTCAACCGCCTGCCCGACCAGCCGCCGGCTCTCGGCATCATCGTCTCTGTGCTCGCGTTGCGACGGCAGGAGTTGGTTGAACGCCGCCCCTACGGCGACGCGGCTGGCAATCTCGCCGGCGCGATGCCCGCCCATGCCGTCCGCGAGCACCGCCACCCCCAGGTCACCGTCGACCTCCAGCCAGTCCTGATTGCTTTTGCGCAGCAGTCCGGTGTGCGTGCGGACTGCCAGTTCCATCGTATGTACTGCCATCGGGCGGCTCAGCGCTTGTCGATGTCTACCGGCCGGGTAGACCGAATGTCAGTGTGAACTCACTTGGCAGACGCTTGACGGCGCTGATCCAGGGCCTGGCGCAGCTTGTCGGGAGGCACATAGCCCGGCACCGTTTCACCGCTTTCGAGGACCAGTGCGGGCGTGCCCTGAAGGCGCATCGCCTGGCCCAGCGCGTAATGCTCGTCCACCGGGTTGTCGCAGGTCTTGGGCGCGACCGGCTGACCGGCCTTGGCCTGGTTCATGGCCGCCTTGCGGTCATCGGCACACCAGACAGAGACGGCCTTGTTGTAAGACTCGCTGCCGATACCCGCGCGCGGGTAGAAGAGGTAGCGGATGCGGATGCCTTTCTCATTGTAGCCGGCCATCTCGCTGTGCAGGCGGCGGCAGAACCCGCAATCGATGTCGGTAAACACCGTGACTGTGTGCTCGGCATCCTCGGGCCCAAAAATCACCATCTGGTCTTCACCGACCTCCTGCAGCGCCGCCAGCTTGAGCGCCGATTGGCGCCCGGCAGTGATCTCGGTGCGCGTCTCGAGGTCGATCACACTGCCCTGCACTAGGAACCGCCCATCGCCTGTGACGTACACCACGCGCATCCCGAACGACACTTCGTAGAGATTCTGGATCGGTGTGGTACGGATGTCGTCGACCTGCAGATCCGGCAGCAGCACCTTCAGTGATGCGGTGATCTTATCGGCGATCGCCTGGTCGACCGCCGCCTGGGCAGGGGCGATCAGCAACAGCGCGCAAACAAACAAAACTCGTCTAATCATGTTGAAAACTCAGTCGCGAAAGTTGATGAACTGCAGCGGCAGCCCGAAGTCCACGCTCTTGAGCAGTGCGATAACCGCCTGCAGATCGTCGCGTTTCTTGCCGCTGACCCGCACCTGCTCACCCTGGATCTGGGCCTGCACCTTGATCTTCGAGGCCTTGATCTCCTTGACCATCTTGCGGGCTGTATCGGTATCGATACCCTGACGCATGGTCACCGCCTGGCGCGCCCGATTGTTGGCCGTCTCGGCCTTGCCGATCTCCAGACAACCGATGTCGACCGACCGTTTGGCGAGCTTTTTTTGCAGGATGTCCATCATCTGCTCGAGCTGAAACTCGCTCTCGGCCTGCAGCGTCGCTGTCGCGCCGTCGAGACTCAGCTTGGCATCACTGCCCTTGAAGTCGAACCTCGTGCCAACCTCGCGATTCGCCTGGTCGACCGCGTTGCGCACCTCCTGCAAGTCGACTTCGGATACGACATCGAACGAGGACATTGACCGACTCCACACCAAATCCGCCGCAAGGCTATCACATGGAGCGGCCCAAATTACCTGCAACAATCAGGAAATCCACGTCGACGGTGTCCCTGACACTCAGTGCGCCGCCAAACACGGAGAAAGGGGTAATGCCGAAATCGCTGTGCAAGAGGCGCAGACGACCCGCCACGCGGGTTTCGCCATCATCGGTCTGAATCGATACCGGTCGCGTATAGCGTCGACTGACACCGCGCAGGCTCACCACCAGGTCCGCGGTCGAACTGCCCCTCCCTGGCCCGGTCGACCGCAATCGCGACGCCTGTCGTGAAGTACCAGGAACCCCAGCAGACTGCGCAAAGCGTTCAGATCAACCCCGCGGGTGGTGGCGCGCATGCAGCGCCTGCAGCCGCTCGCGTGCCACATGGGTGTAGATCTGGGTGGTCGACAACGAGCTGTGACCGAGCAGCAGCTGCACGACGCGCAGGTCGGCGCCGTGATTCACTAGGTGGGTGGCGAACGCATGACGCAACGTATGCGGTGACAGTGACTGGTGGATACCGGCCGCCAGCGCATGCTTCTTGATCCGATACCAGAATGCCTGGCGTGTCATAGCGGCGCCGCGCCGGGTGGGAAACAGCGCGTTGCTGGGCCGCGCGTCCAAGAGCTCGCGCCGCGCGCCGGCGACGAAGCGCTCGATCCAGCGCATGGCCTCCTCACCCAGGGGCACCAGGCGCTCCTTATTGCCCTTGCCGGTCACCCTGACCAGCCCCTGGGTCAGGCTCAGCTGGTCGGGCTGCAATCCCACCAGCTCGCTTACCCGCAGACCCGTGGCATACAGCAGCTCGAGCATCGCGCGATCACGCAGCCCCTCGGCAGTGGACAGATCGGGCGCACTGAGCAGGGCCTCGACCTCGGCCTCGCTCAATGATCTGGGCAGCGGACGACCGAGGCGCGGCGCCTCGATCTGGGCGGTCGGGTCTACCGCGAGGTCGTGTTCACGCAGCGCCCATTGGTAAAACTGACGCAGCGTCGACAACCGTCGTGCACTGGTCCTGGGCTGGGCGCCGGCGTCGACACCGGCGGCCAGAAAGGCCAGCAGCTGTTCGCGGCGCGCCCCCAACAAATCGGTCTGGGCATTTGCGGCCAACCACCGCGCAAAATGGCGCAAGTCCGACTGGTAGGACAGCAGGGTGTTCGCGGACAGGCCGCGCTCCATCCAGGCGGCATCTGCGAAGCGCTCGATCTCGGCCGCTGCCGTTGCGCTGATCGGCGATTCTGTCTCACCCACGCGGGAGCCCGCCATCCCAGATCCTCCTCGAATACCGAGCCTGGTGCGAACTGGCCGCGTCGCAGCCGGTACATGGCGCCGATTTACTACACGCAAAGCCCGTTTGCCTGGATTTCATCACACCCGCGTGCAAGGATAACCTGACGTCGAATGGTGTGGAGGTGCCGTGCGCGATCGGTTGAGGGTGTTGCTGAATTCTCTCGAGTCGGAGCTGCGCTTGCAGGGCCGCTGGGACAGCCTATCACCGCCCGAGGCGGCACTGCGCAGTACGCAGCCGTTTGCCGTCGACACGCTCGAATTCGATCAATGGCTGCAGTGGATCCTGCTCCCAAAGCTGCATGATCTGCTGCTGCGCCAACAGCCACTGCCGGCGAGCTGCGCCATCGAGCCCATGGCGGAGGAGTGCTATGGGCCGGACGATCCCACCACCACTCGCATAGTCTCGATCATCGCGCAGATCGACGCACTGCTGAATGAATCTGAGGGCGACCTCAATTGAGCAGCGACAGCCGATGGTTTTCCACATTGCCTGTGGAAAACTCTGTGAGCAACATGCAGAGATTGACGTACAGACCGCATGCGATCGTATAGGTCATCATTTTGACCAAATTCTAGCCAATTCCGAATTTATTCAATTTTTTCTGAATGTTAGAGAGCTATTCTGAAGTTGCGCCTGGCAATGATCCTGCAACTGTCGCGGCACCGGTCCGCAATATTCGACCTGTGCATAATCGTTTCTGACTAATATGGCTCAAAGGCAAGTAAAGACCCCGGTGCCAAACATGCCGATTCCCTTCTGGCGGCGCAAAGACCTCGATGAAATGACCCACGAGGAGTGGGAGTCCCTGTGCGACGGTTGCGCCAAATGCTGCCTGTACCGTCTCGAGGACGAAGACACTCGGCAGATCCACTTCACCAATGTCCATTGCCGCCTGCTCGACACCGAAACGGCCCGCTGCACCGATTATTCGCAGCGCTCTGTCCGGGTACCGGACTGTGTGACCATCACGCCCGCCGTGCTCAAAGACCCCTACTGGCTGCCGAAGACCTGCGCCTATCGGCTGTTGGCCGAGGGTCGCGACCTGCCGCGCTGGCACCCGCTGGTCTCGGGTGACCCCGCGAGCGTCATGCGCGCCGGGCAGCGCGTCTGTCGGCGGTCGATCTGCGAGGATGACGCCGACGCGCTCGAAAAGCATCTGGTCGACTGGATCGAGTAACCTTTTGCGATCGCAATCCAGCGCGAAGCGAGCGGTCTCAGGGCGAAAAGCGCGTCAGAAGGGCCATCTCACCCGCGCCTTTCGGTAGCCTGACGGACACCTCCCAGCCACCGCCGGGCACTTCGTCCAGCGGATTTCCCCGCATGTCCAGCATGGTCTCCAGCCGAAAACGCCGGTTGCCGTCGGGTGCAAGCAACTCCATTTCGTCACCGACGCAGAACTTGTTCTTGACCCGTAGTCTGCACAATCCCGTCGCCGGATCGATGCCGGCCACCTCCGCGACGAATTGCGACCTGGCGCTGTTCGAGGACCCCTGACGATAGTTCTGCAGATCCTGGCTCGCGTGACGCTGCAAAAAACCGTCCGTGTAGCCGCGATTGGCAAGGCTCTCCAGTTCTGTCAACAGTCCAGGATCAAAAGGCCGCTGCGCGACGGCATCATCGATCGCGCGCCGATAGACCTGCGTGGTTCGCGCCGTGTAGTAGTGCGACTTGGTGCGGCCCTCGATCTTGAGACAATCGACCCCGATCTCGGTAAGCCGCTGCACATGCTCGACTGCACGCAGATCCCGCGAATTCATGATGTAGGTGCCGTGTTCGTCTTCGAAGATCGGCATGAACTCCCCCGGGCGCTCGCGCTCCTCGAGATAGTAGACCTCGTCCGCCTTCGGATGGCGCTTGATTTCGGTCAATGGAATCTCGGCCACTGCGTCCAGGTCCTCGCGTGCGATCTTGTAGTCCCAGCGGCAGGAGTTGGTGCAGGTACCCTGGTTGGCATCGCGATGGTTGAAGTAGCCGGACAAGAGGCAGCGGCCGGAATACGCGATACATAGCGCGCCGTGCACGAATACCTCGATCTCCATGTCGGGGCAGGCCTGGCGTATGTCGGCCACCTCGTCGAGTGACAGCTCGCGCGACAGAATCACGCGGGTCAGACCGACCGACTGCCAAAACTTCACGCCGGCCGCATTCACGGTATTGGCCTGCACCGACAGATGGATGGGCATCTCCGGCCATCGCTCACGAACCAGCATTATCAGCCCGGGATCGGCCATGATCAGCGCGTCCGGGCGCATCGCCACTACCGGCGCGATGTCGTCCAGAAAGGTCTTCAGCTTCGCGCCATGCGGCATCACATTGGTAGCGACGAAGAATTGCCGGCCTTGGCGATGCGCCTCGTCGATTCCGATGCGCAGATTGTCTTCCAGAAAGTCGTTGTTACGCACCCGCAGGCTATAGCGCGGCATGCCCGCATACACGGCATCGGCGCCATAGGCGAAGGCATACCGCATATTGCGCAGGGTGCCGGCGGGGGCAAGCAGTTCAGGGCTGTTCATCGGGCGATCCAGGGGCTCAGCAGTGGGCTGGGGCCAGGATTGTCGCGCAGTTTCACGGGCGCGGAAAATCGTGTCGAACCAACGGGCATCAAAAAACGACGCTGCGCCGGGTGAGGACGATCAGCAGCAGAATCAACAGCAGGATTACCCAGGTCGATCCATAGATCAGTGTCGACTGGCGCGCCTTGCGGCGCTCATGCCAGGTGCGCGGCTTGACGCCTTTGGCCATGAACACCAGCTTGGCGGCGACGATGACACACACCACGTTGACCGCCAGCAGCAGCATCGCGCCGGCGGCCAGCCGCGGATGCCCCGCACCGAGCAGCATGCCCATAGTCGCCGTCGGCGGCAAGAGCGCGACAGCCACCATTACGCCGACCAGGGTCGAGGAAAGCCCGGTGCTCAGCGAGAGCACCGCGGCCGCCCCGGAGGCCAGCGCCAGCGCGATGCCGTCGAGACCGACATCGGTGCGCGCGAGGATCTCTGTGCTGGCCAGCAGCATCTCGCCACGCCCGATATCGACCGGCCAGGTCATACCGATCGCAAACGACAACGCAAAGGCGAGGCCGAGCCCGGCCAGGCCCGCCTTCAGCGATTTCCACACCAGATCACCATCGCCCAGCGATGACCCGAAGGCGAGCGCAATCATTGGCCCGAGCAGTGGTGCAATCACCATCGCCCCGACGACCACCGCGACGTTGTCCTCGATGAGGCCGATCGCGGCAACCACCGTCGACAGGAAGGTCAACAACAAAAAATTGCTATCGACCCGCGCACCCTTTTCAATCTGTGACATCAATTCTTCGCGTGTCGCCGCAGCGGCATACTGACTGTCCTCCTCTTCGCGCGGTAGGACGGTATCTATCGGCAGTACGACGATGCGGGTATTCTCCGAGCCGCCGAACAGGCTCTGCAGCGCGTCCATCACCGGCTGACGCGTCTTGTCGTTGACCAACATACGAAATGCACGGCGGCCGTCGTCGGCGGGCGCACCCCACCAGTAGTCAGTGACCGCATGCTGGTCCGCGATCCCCGACAAGGTGTCGGTGTGGCCCGCATCGGCGACTATCTCGATCAGACGCATGGTGTTTCATCCCTTGCAGACAGACTGGAAGATTCCCGGCGATTGTACCCGCGCAATCGCCCGTGATGGGATGCCTGGAATGACCCGACGGCTTAAGGTCGAGGGATGTAATAGACGTTGCGCATCGCACCGATGCGCAGTCTTTCAGCCGACCGTCTGGTAATACAGATTCTGCGGGTGCCTGGCCTCGGCGAAGAAATACCACCGCTCGGCCATTAGGCCGACATACTGAACGGCAAAGGCAAGGAGCGGAAGGTAGGCCGACTGCAGCGCATTTGACGCCGCCAGCAAGGCCACAGGTAGCACAAACACGGCGACAAGGAAGAACCCCTTGATCGATGCCAGGGTCGCGTTTCCGGCACCGTGGAAGAACTCACGGGTATTGAACGAACCGCCCATGAAGCCCATCGAACGCTGGCGAATCGCGCTGTGCCGAATGCCGATCGCGGTCTGCAAGGTCGACCTCGGCTTGATACGTGCGTTGCGATACATCGATAAACCGCGCGTAATGGCCGCCAGCACCGTGAAGATGACCGCCCAAACGCCGAAGAAACCGACGAGCGCAACGCCGCGCCATGCGGAGAACGCAGCGGCGAGGGTGAAGCCCGATGCCAGGCCGAACAGCAGAAAATTGGCCACCGTAAGTGGGCTGTGCCATTCCTGGAGGAACCGCAGGCTCGCATAGATCATCGCGGTACACACGAACAGCACCATGGACATCAAGGCACCGACGATACCGAGCAGCAACGTCGGATCGACCGGAATCTGCCCCTGGATCACGAACAGCGGGTCGGTCACACGGAAATAGTGGGCAGCGCCATACAGGACAACGAGCACCATGAACATCGGCAACGCGATCAACTCGCGCGACAGCCAGGAGGAGCGCCATTGCGTGACACCGCGCCAGGCACGGGTAAGAAAGTAACTCGGTTTCCCGAGATGGAATACTGCAGCCACCAGGCCGCCGCCCAGCAAGACCAGCGCCAAGGCGCTGCCCATGGCGTAAAAGCTAACGCTGTCCTGCGGTTCGAGGAGATTGGCCAGCGAATAAACCTGACCGGTCACCAGGGACATGAACAATCCCTGGCCGGCGCCAATCAGCGTTGTCAGGAAGATTACCGAGAATGCCGGATGCATGGAAAACTCCAAAATCGGTGACGGCAGACAGTAGCCAACAGAGACGCGTTTTTTTTGTGTTCGTTAGTAGGCAACATCGTCCAGCGTCTCGCCTTCGGCGGCCGGCAACGGCGCCTCTTTCTTGAGCGGGTTGTCGGCGCGCTCCAGTTCGTCATCAAAGATCTGGATGCGCGTCTTGCGCCGTGGCAGGTAGTGGTTAGCCGGCTGCGTACCCCACTCGGGCATCAGCTGGTAGCCACCGTTCTCGCGGATCGCGATCGAGACCTCGGAATCTGGATCATGCACGTCGCCATACAGCCGTGCCGTGGTCGGACAGGCCAGCACGCAGGCGGGCTTGCGCTCGTTCTCCGGGAGGCTCTGATCGGTAATGCGATCGATGCACAGCGTACATTTCTTCATCACCTTTTGCTGCTCATCGAGTTCGCGTACACCATAGGGGCAGGCCCAGGCGCAATACTTGCAGCCAATGCACTTGTCGTAATCGACCAGCACGACACCATTGTCCTCACGCTTGTGCGACGCCCCGGTCGGACACACCGGGACGCACGGCGGCTCTTCGCAATGCAGACAGCTCTTGGGAAAGTGCACGGTCTCCGTCTGCGGATACTCCCCGACCTCGAACATCTGCACCCGATTGAAGAAGGTGCCGGTCGGGTCCACGTCATACGGCCGTTGATCGACCAGTGCGCCCGCCCAGCCAGAGGTGTTCCATTCTTTACACGAGGTAACACAGGCGTGACAGCCCACGCAGACGTTCAGGTCGATTACCAGTGCCAGCTGGGTCATGAGCAATACTCTCCAGTCACGCGCCGTGGCCCTGGATGACCCGCGCGCGCGATGTGCAAGAAGCGATAACGCAACACTCGATGCCCTCCTTCAGCGGCGACCCGCCGGTGGGACGGCCGTTTACTTGCCGCGGGTCTTGAACCTGCCCGCAAAATACGCCTGCCATTTGCCCCGCTTGGCGTCCTGTCCGGGCGCGCGGCGCTGCGCCTGAAACTGCGGAGAGGTCGCGCGCGGTTCGCTGTCATCGGCCTTATAGACCTTCACCCGCACGTCGAACCACGCCGCCTGCCCGGTGACGGGATCCGAATTGGAGAGCTCGGATCCCGCCTCACCGGCGGGCAGTTCCTCTGCGATGATGTGGTTGAGCAGGAAACCCTTTTGCGCCTCATTGGCCCTGGGCTCAAGCCCCCAGGCGCCCGCCGCCTTGCCGATGGCGTTCCAGGTCCAAACCGTGCCCGGTTCGACCGATTCGGAAAAACGCGCCATACAGCGGACCTTGCCGTGCGGTGACTCGACCCAGACCCAGTCGCCGTCGTTAAAGCCCTGTGCGGCACCCAAGCGGGGACTGACGAACAGATAATTGTGGGTGTGGATCTGGCGCAGCCAGGCGTTTTGGCTGTCCCAGGAGTGATACATGGCCATCGGCCGCTGGGTGAGCGCATTCAGCGGATACTCATGGGTATCGACCAACGCCGACTCCAGCGTCTCGTGATAGAACGGCAGCGGATCGAAGTAAGTCTCGACCCGCTTGGCCAGGCGCTGGGGCGGCTGTTTTCCGGGCCGCCTGCCCTGCGCCGCGAGGCGGAATTTCTGCAGTACCTCGGAGTAGATATGGACGTTGATGGGCTCTGCATAGCGCGTCATGCCATGCGCGCGGGCCCATTCGAGATAGCCCTTGTTCCAGTTGCGCATGTACTGATAAGACTTCGGCAGCTCGTAGTGGAACACACAGTTGTTGTTGGCATACATCTCCCACTGGCGCGGGTTCGGCTCGCCCTTGAGAAACTTCTCGCCACCCTTGCCCCGCCAGCCCGACAGGAAGCCGATACCGGAGCCCGGCGAGGTCTCGTAATTGATAATGAAATCGGGATAGTCGCGAAACTTGCGCGCCCCCGCATCATCGACGAAGGCCGGCAGCTTCAGCCGCGTGCCCAGCTCGATCAGGACCTCTTGAAACGGCTTGCAATCCCCCTTCGGAGACACCACCGGGATGCGCACCGAATCCATCGGGCCGTCGAATTCGGAGATCGGCCGGTCGAGCATCGACAGCGCATCGTGGCGCTCCAGATAGGTGGTGTCGGGCAGCACCAGATCTGCGAATGCGACGGTCTCCGACTGGAACGCATCGCAGACGACAATGAACGGGATCTTGTATTCGCCCGCCTCTTCCTTGTCCACCAGCATCTCGCGCACCTTGGCGGTGTTCATCGACGAGTTCCAGGCCATGTTCGCCATGAACAGCATCAGGGTGTCGATCTTGTAGGGATCGCCACGCCAGGCGTTAGTGATGACGTTGTGCATCAGGCCGTGTACCGAGAGCGGGTATTCCCAGGAGAACGCCTTGTCGATGCGCACCGGCTCGCCCTGTTCGTCGACGAACAGGTCATTCGGATCGGCCGGCCAGCCCAGCGGCATGCCCTCCAGTGGGGTATCCGGCTGCACGGCCTGCGGCCCCTTCGGCGGCTTCGGGCAGGGCGGGATCGGCCGCGGGAAGGGCGCCTTGTGGCGAAACCCACCGGGACGGTCGATGGTACCGAGCAGGGTCATCAATACACCCAGTGCGCGGATGGTCTGAAAGCCGTTGGAGTGTGCAGCCAGGCCGCGCATTGAATGAAAAGCGACCGGGTTGCCGATCACCGAGTCGTGTTCGCGCCCCCAGACGTCGGTCCACTGGATCGGCAGTTCGATCTTCTGGTCACGCGCGGTGACGCCCATTTCATGTGCAAGGCGTTGAATGGTGTCGACTGGGATACCGGTGATGCCCGCCGCCCACTCGGGCGTATACTCCGCGACCCGTTCCTTGAGCATCTGCAACGCGGTCTTGACCGGCTTGCCGTCGACCTCGTAGCTGCCCAGCAGATAAGGATCACAGCCGCCGCAGCGCACGTCGACCGGGCCGTTGGTATTGCGGTCCCACCAAACTTTGTTCTGAGGGTCGAAACAACCCTCTTCGACCGGCCTGTCGGTGCGCAGAAACATACCGTAGTCGTTCGACGCAGTATCCAGGTTCACCAGTTCAGCGGCGTTGGTGTAATCGACCAGGAAGTCGCGATCGTACAGGCCCTGTTTGATGATCTCGTGGGTGATCGCCAGCAGCAGCGCGCCATCGGTCCCGGGCTTGATGGGTACCCATTCGTCCGCGATCGCCGAATACCCGGTGCGCACTGGATTGATGGAGATGAAGCGGCCGCCACGGCGCTTGAACTTGGCGATTGCGATCTTCAGCGGGTTGGAGTGATGATCTTCGGCAGTGCCGATCATCACGAACAGCTTGGCGCGATCCAGATCGGGTCCACCGAACTCCCAGAAGGATCCGCCGATGGTGTAGATCAACCCAGCCGCCATATTCACGGAGCAGAAGCCACCGTGTGCAGCGTAGTTCGGTGTGCCGAACTGCTTCGCGAACATCCCGGTCAGCGCCTGCATCTGGTCGCGGCCGGTGAACAGCGCAAATTTCTTGGGATCTTCGGCACGCAGCTTGGTCAGGCGTTGCTGCAGGATCTCGAAAACCTCCTCCCAGGTGATCTCCTCGAAGTCTGAGTCGCCGCGTGCGCCACCGCTGCGACGTCGCAGCGGCTTGGTCAGCCGCGCGGGCGAATATTGCTTCATGATCCCCGAGGCGCCCTTGGCGCAGATCACGCCCTTATTCAGGGGGTGGTCGGGGTTCCCCTCTATATGACGAATCTCGCCGTCGCGCAGGGTGACGCGGATCCCGCAGCGGCAGGCGCACATATAGCAGGTCGTGTTCTTGACCTCCTTGCGGCCTGTCTCGGCGTCATTGGCAAGTAGGGGGTCCAACATGGCTTAGGCCTTCGCGCGAGCGCGTCGAGTCTACAAATCTGAAAACGCTAATACACTAATCTTAGCGCGGGTCGATAGCAATTTACCGGCGGCCCGTTAAGGACAGCTTGGTAGCCACTCACTAAACCGACAAGGCCGCGAGGCGGGAAACATCAGGAGATCGGTGGGCTTGCAGTAGGCAGCTAAACAGTTGTCTGCGCAGAAAGCCAGCGGCGCGCTGGTCGCGTGTTCAGTACGTTCAGTATTGGAGTTGGCGGACGATCTCGTAGCCGTGCTGATCGGGCTTCCAGCCCCAGAAGTAGGCCTGCAGATCGCGCACCGCATCGAACTCGGCATTCCGGTAGGAACTGCTGCTGAAGCCGCAGCCCATCGCCGAGCGGTCACGACCACGTATGTCCTTGAATTCGCTGCGGATCACGACGACATAGGCGTGCGGGAGATCGGTGAGATTCTGCGCACGCATCACGTCGAGATGCTTTTTATAGTCACCATAACCCTTCACGCGCAATTCAGCCTCGGCCCTCTCCTGGGCCTCCGCTGGGTGTGCTGTGCCGAACACAAGCGCGTAATCGAGCGTCTTTCCCTCGAACTTGGCCATCACGCAGGCCGCGCCGCCGGCGTGCGCGGCGCTGCCGAGCACGGCGAGGAGGAACAGCAGCAGGGCTATGAGACGCATGGGATCCGTAGCTATGGCAGCACTTACCCCTGAGAAGCGTCACGGGTGGTCGTTCCTTTAGTCGGCTAGAGACGGGTAATCGGGACACTAGCCTGGAAATCTCACCGATTCCCTGCGGCGGCCTTGCGGGCGAATCTGGACGAAGAAGAGCTATCTGTCTAGGTTTTGACGATGCCTGAACAGGAAATTCCGCGAGATATGCCCCATTTATCTTAAGGTTGCAGAACTATTGTCGCGATTATGCGGACAGAGCAGACGATACTTTCGCAAAAGGAGACTCCGCAAATGACCGACCGAAAATCCAAAAACCTGACTTCCCTTACGGCGGTACTTGGACTGGCGATGGCGCTCGGTCCGTTGACAGCGCTGACGATGGGCGATCGCTTCGCCGACAAAGACACGACAGTCGTTCCGATGGCTGCCAACGACTCGGCCCGCGGCGCCCCCTACGCCGGGACCGACAAGAGCGTGATGGACATCGTTCAGGGCGCCGGCACTTATGAGGCCTTCGAGGCCGCGCTGACGGCTGCTGACCTGGAGAGTCTGCTGGGCGGTGAAGGGCCCTACACGGTCTTTCTGCCAACCAACGAGGCGTTCGAACGCCTGAGTGCCTCACAGTCGAAACGGCTCGAGACCGATCCCGACGGCCTGCGTGATCTACTGGAGGCGCACATCGTGCCCGGGCGCCTGTCGATCACCGACCTGATGGGCGAAGGGGAACTGCGCGCGCTGAACGGAAACCAAATTGCTCTGGGTGGGCAGCGCGGGCTCAAGGCGAATCACGCCGACGTGATCGTGACCGAAGTCGCCGACAACGGCGTCGTGCACGTGATCGACGCCGTTCTTTGAGTCGCGGCCGCTGTTCGTCGCCAGAGGTTGCGGGATCGGGGTCGGCCGGCATCGCCCTGCGGCATGCGGCCGACGCCGATCTCACTCCAAGGTTATCTCCACGCTCGCGCCCGAACTGATCCGGGCGAGGCCGACGTCCAGTTCGTTCAGCAGCGTATTGAACACCGCGCTGGCTATGCGTGAGACACTGAGCGAAGCCTGCGTCCCGAAGCCTGGAATCTCAAGGCCGGGCGGCCGTTCTACATCGGGGATGAGGAAATCACTGCTGCCTTGATCGATGATGTTTTTCATCCGCGAGATGAGACTGCCCGGGATAATTCCGGCGCCGTCATCGGCAAAACGGCAGTCGATGACCACCGATGCCGATGACGTGGCTGCGCTGAGGTTGGCGATGACTTCACCGGTGCCAGTACCGCCCACCCACTTCAGAACCAGCGGGTTGGATGCATCGTGAGTACTGGATCCAGAGACAGCGGGCTGAACGAGAGTCAACGCCGGGGGTGCCGCGACCGACACCCGAAACCCGCTCAACTGGCTTCCACCGTCTCCTTCGAAGGCGTAGGTTTCACCACCGCGATACACGCTGGGAGCCAAGTCAGGCGCGGAGTAGACGACATATCCGGAACTGGCGGCGCTGCCGTCCTTGGGGAGCACCACGGAACTGCCGGGCGACATTAGATGTAATGCGTTCCCGGCATCGAGCGTCAACACATCCAACTCCGGGATCGCGCTGAGATCGATGGGGATCTCGTTGAGCACGCATTCATTGATGTTGGGGACCGTCCCGAGATAAGAACCCACCAGATCCTCGAGATTCCCAGAGACATCGAGGAACACGCCGTCAGCCATAACATCGATACCCGCGAAGCTCTGCTGCCGTTCGAAGTTTAAGGCGCCGTACCTAGTCCCATTGCCGCCCGATGCCTCATCGACAACACTGAAAGGAACGACTTTGACATCGATGAACTTCAGCGTCCCTGGCTCAGTGAGCGCCACGGCGGCATTCCAGGTGCCGGGGGTGAGGCCACCTGGCACCTGCGCGGCATCGAAGACGAAGGTCGCGGGAAAAGTGAAACCCGCCGGTAGCGTCAGGTTGCTGAACCAAGGCTGGAGCCTGGTATTCCAATCCGGAAACTCGTAGATCTTGCCGCTGGGGGCAATCAGGCCAACATGCACATCGACATCCTTTCGCTCCGAGCTGAAGCCCGAGACCGAAATTGGCTGGCTAACCCCACTGGCATAGGGTAAAAAATATTCCCCGACGAATACGCCGATCTTTGTGGCTGCGCTGGCTGACGAAGCCGAGACCCCCGCAGCAATCACGATGGCAAACAAACGACGTGCCAGGAAGCGAATTCCGGTGCATGGTGTTCTCATATGAATGGCTCCTGTTTTGCTAGACGTCTACCGACACAAGGTAACTGAATCGGCCCCGAGTTGTCATGCGATGGGCAGCCCTGCGCTACCCGCGGCGGATAGGCCTTTAAAGCCTATCCGCCGGGTTTTTCAGAGACCGCGCCATAGGGATTTCTGGATACACATCGCCCATGTGCGAGGACTTTTGTGGAAAGCCGGCTGATCGCTCACCGTGGCGAACCCGCACACTGGCCAGAGAACTCGTTGAAGGGGTTCCGCGCCGTGCTCGCGGCGGGGGCTTGTTATGTCGAGACGGACGTACAGATCACGGCCGACGGCGTCGCGGTGTTAAGTCACGATGACTCATTGCTGAAGATGACAGGCCATGACATGGCCATCACCAAGACGACGTTGGCGGACATCCTCGAGTTACCAAGCGGTTGCCCCGAGCGCTACGGCAACCGCTTTGCCGACGAACGGATCGCCACCCTCGGCGAACTCGCCGCGCTACTCGCTCAGTGGCCGAAGGCACGCGCGTTCATTGAGCTGAAATCCGACGGCATCATGGCGTTCGGTGTGAGGCCCGCGGTCGATCTCATGCTGGACGCAAGCGCCGGGGCGAGCGCGCAATGCATTCCCATTTCATTCGAGTATCCGGCGCTGCAATACCTCCGCACCCGGACTGAACTGTCGATCGGCTGGGTACTGCCCGCGTGGAACCGGGCCAACCACCGGCTCGCCGATGCGCTTGCACCGGAATACCTGTTCGTGAACCGCAGACACCTTCCCCGACCGAGCGAACCGCTCTGGTCGGGTCCCTGGCGCTGGGTGGCATACACGGCGAATCAAACCACCGACATTCGCCGCCTTCTGACGCGCGGCTTCGACATGATCGAGACCGACGATTTCCGCCGGGTGGTGCGCGAGCTACAGGCTAACCCCCACCGCGGTGGAAGCCACGATTGAAGCGGTGCAGAAACTCGCCAACGCGTTCCGAATGCGTATTGCCCAGGTCGATAGTGACCGCGAGCACAGGAAGGCTCAGGGCGCCGATCGCGCGATCCGCCCGCGGTTCGATATGGATCTCAGTCACCAGCGATCCATCGGCCGCGATGACCCGCCAGTGATGCGGTCCGCCGCTGACCCGCCAGTCGCGCATCGCCGCTGGCAGCACGGCGTTGAACTCTTCGACGCTGTAACCCATCTCGCGGAAAACTATCCCGCCCTGGCGATCGCTCACCCGCCGGCCACCGGCGGCCAGACCGCAATGACATCGCCGTCCTCCAGCGCGGTCTGCGCGCGCTGCGCCCGATCTAGGAAGACGCCATTGCGCAACACCAGGTGCGCGTGCTCCACGGGCACCCGGTAGCGATTCAGCAGCTGGATCGCCGTCGTCCCGGCCGGCACCTCGGCCCGCACCCGGTGCCGCTCGGCCTCGGGCGGCAGGTGCTTCATCAGCGAGGCATACAACTCCAGCTGAACCCGCATGCGGTTTCAGATGACCTGGGTCGTCGACAGATAGGCCTCGACCAGTCGGGTCGGGTCGCGCATCAGGCGTTGCTTCCAGATACCCAGCGGCGTGCGGCGCTGGATCAGGCCACGCAACACGCCGACGTGCTGGTAGAGCCCGACTGCATTCGCGCCGATCAGGCGGTCTTCCTGGAACTGCAGTGACAGGTAGCGATAGTCGTCCGGCGCATAGAGTTCGGCCTGGTCGCCGCCGTCCACGCCCTCCCAGCGACCGAACGAGCACGAAAGCAGACCCAGGGTATCGAGGACGTTCATATTCACCGAGCCCTCGTATTGCGCATTCCGTCCGCTCATGTTGACCGCCGCCAGATGGCCGTGGTCGGACGCGGTCGGCTGGATCGCGTGCACGGCATAGTCACCGGTACAGAAGTCGAGACCCTGGGCGACGTCGCCCGCGGCATAGATGTCCTCGACGCTGGTGCGAAAATGGCGGTCGATCAGCACGCCCTGGTCGATTCTCACTCCGCTGCCGTCGAGGAAGGCCACGTTGGGTCGCACACCGGTCGCGGTGATGACCAGATCGGCCGGGACCAGGCTGCCGTCGCCCAGCCGCACGCCCTCAGTATCGATGGCCTCGACCGCGACCCCGGTGTGCACGCTGACACCCTTGGACTCGCACCAGCGCTGCAACAGACCGCCGGCCTCGGGCCCCATCATCCGCGGCACCATGCGCTGCCCCTGTTCGACGACGGTTAGCGCCACTCCCCGCTGCGCCAGCGCTTCGAGGATGATGCTGCCGATGAAGCCGGCGCCGATCAGCGCCACTCGGCTGCCGGAGGCGGCGAGTGACTGGATCGCGCGCGCGTCGGCCAGCGTCCAGCAGCTCGACACATTTTCGCCGTCGATACCGGGTATCGGCGGCCGCGCCGGGCGCGAGCCGCTGGCGATCAGCAGCCTGTCGTAGCCCAGTTTCTCGCCGTCCTCCAGGACCACCTGGTGCGCCGCCGGGTCGACGCGCGCCACCCGCCCCTGGGAGACATCGATCCTGTGCGCGGCGAAGTGATCCGCTGCGTCGCGCAGGTGGGTACCCTGCTCGTCGATGTTGCCCATCAACAGGTAGGGGATCGCCATGCGCGAATAGGGCGCCTCCGGTTCGTCGCCGACGATCCGGATGGCGGCATGGTCATCCAGTTTGCGCAGCTGCTCGGCCGCGTTCACCCCGGCCGGGCCTGCACCGACGATCAGGTACCGCATGGCTAAATCTCCGCGAAGGGAAAAAGACCGCCGCGCCCGACAAAGGCGCAGCGGCACACTGCCGATAGCTCAGAGGCCGAACCGGGCGCGGGTCTCCGGCGTGATCCGACCGTCGGCCGTCCAGCCGCGCAATGCATAGTACTCGGGCAGCATCTGGTCGAGATCGTTGACGCGACCCTGGGCAGGCCCCACGTTGGCCGCCTCCTTGAGCAGGCGCTTCGGCAGGGTGTCCTGGTCCGCGGTCATACCGGCACGCATATTGAAATCGCGTTCCAGGTTCCAGATGCGTTCACCGACCTCGAGCATGCGGTCGACGCTCCAGTCACCCTCGCAGGCGGCGTCCACCTGGGGTGCGATGTTCTCCATGCTCCAGGCAAACGTGGTGAATACGCACAGACCGGCGGAATCGACCGCGGCGGTCGCATCCTGGAACGCCTTGACCAGTTCGGCCTTGCCCTCGGTCACCAGCGGGTCGGTCTTCACCGGGATGCCCAAGACCTCGGAGGCCACTGTGTAGCCCCGCAGATGGCAGGCGCCTCTGTTCGAGGTCGCATAGGCCAGGCCCATGCCCTGGATGGCGCGCGGGTCGTAGGCCGGGAACTCCTGACCCTTGACCGTCATCGACAGGTCGGGCATGCCGTATTTTTCACACAGGCGCTTGGAGCCCAGACCGATATCCCTGCCGAAGCCCTCACCGCGCGCGGTCAGCTCCGCCAGCGTGACCAGCGTGTCGGCCCGGTTGAAGCTGAGATCGATGCCGCCCGTGTGTTCGGTAGTGATAGCACCGGCCTCGAACAGCTCCATTGCCGCGGCCACGGTGGCGCCGAACGAGATCGGATCCATGCCGTCCTCGTTGCACAGGAAGTTCACATAGGTCAACGCGTCGAGATCGTCGACCCCGGTATCGGAGCCGAGTGCCCAGGCGGCCTCGTACTCCAGGCCACCGGAGTTGCCCCAGTATTCGGGCTTGTTCTTCACGCTGAAGTGGCCCTTGTCCACCGTCGAGATGCGGCCGCACGCAATGGTGCACCCGAAACAGCCGGCGTTCGTGGTCAGGTTCGGCTTGCCGTCACTCGCGCGGGGTTCGTGCATCGCCTCGGCGGAGATCTTTTCCGCGCCCTCGAACTGCACCTCGCGCATATTGCGCGTCGGCATCGCGCCCATGCCGTTGATCACGTTCATCAGCACCTGCGTTCCGTAAGTCGGCAGGCCCTGGCCGGTGACGGCATTGTCGGCCAGCACCTGCTTGCCGGCGTTGACCGCGGCCATGAAGCGCGCCGGATCGGCGATGTTGCCGACGCCCAGGGTGCCGCGCACCGCGACCGCCTTGAGGTTCTTGGACGCCATCACGGTACCGACACCGGAACGGCCGGCCGCGCGGTGCAGATCGTTGACCACCGCCGCGTACAGGCAGCCGGCTTCTGCCGAACGGCCGATACAGGCGACACGCAGCTGCGGATCCTGGTGCTGCCTGTGCAGGATCTCGTCGGCCTCCCACACGGATTTCCCCCAGATCGCCGCCGCCGGGCGCAATTCGGCCCGGTCGTTTTCGACATAGAGATAGACCGGCTCGGGCGACTGGCCTTCGAAGACGATCATGTCCCAACCGGCGTTCTTCATCTCGGCACCGATGAAGCCGCCCGAATTCGAGCATGCGACCAGACCGGTCAACGGGCTCTTGGTGATCACCGAGTAGCGCCCACCGGTCGACGCCATAGTGCCGGTCAGCGGACCGGTCGCCATGATCAGTTTGTTGTCCGGGCCCAGCGCATCGCAGGCCGGATCGATCTCCTCGGCGAGGTACTTGGTCGCCAGACCGCGTTGACCAAGATAGTCGTTGGCCCACGCCATATTGAGCGCTTCGGGTACGCAGGTGCCTCGGCTGAGGTCGACGCGCAGTATCTTTCGTGTCCAGGCCATGTCGTCTTCCTCCAGTTAACCGGCGCTGCCGGCCAGGCTCTGCTGGGCGTAGGCGCGCATCCTGTCGAGCCCGGTCCAGTCCGCGTCGACATAGACGATCGCCGCGGTCGGGCAGGCCTGGGCGCAGGCCGGGTCGCCGCCGCACAGATCACACTTGATCACCTTGCCGGTCGCCGAGTTGTAGTTGACCGTGCCGAAGGGACAGGCAATGGTGCAGACCTTGCAACCCACGCAGCGCGCGTCGACTATCACCTTGGCGCCGGTCGCCGCGTCTACCTGGATGGCATCCACCGGACAGGCCTTCTGACACCACGCCTCGGCACATTGGGTACAGGTGTAGGGTGCAAACCGTCCCTCATGGTGAAAGGTGAACACCTTTATCCGCGACTTGGCGGGATTGAAGATGCCCTCGTTTTCATACGAGCAGGCCATTTCACATTGCAGGCAACCGGTGCATTTTCCGGGGTCGATATGCAGGGATCGCTGCATCGGGAAACCTCCTGTGTCGGGTGATAGGGCGCGTTGACCGCGCTTCTGATTGAGATTTGTAGGTTAATATTTAGCAGCCCTGCCGCCGAGTGCAATTCGCGGGCAGGCTTTTCGAGGATAGCAGCCTGTCGGACTTAACCGTCTGCGACGAAAAACACTGGGAGCGAGTCAAATCAGGTTATCGTCTGAGGAGACTAGCCCAGCTATTTGATTAAAGAGGATAAGCGGAGTTGATCGCTATCCAGGGATTTGCAGCCAAAGCGCTAAGTCCGACAGGCTGCTAGCACCCACCCACGGCGGAGTCGGTCTCCGGACAGCGCGGGCCGTCGCGCGGCGTCCCATCAGACGCCACGGCCAATCCAGGCTTTCCCCCGCAATCGCCAGGGTATTGCCCGCATTCCGCTGCGCGGCGTTGACCATAGCCTGCGCATTCTCGCCGTGCACCATTTGCGTTTCCTCGGCATACTGGACCTCGATTCGCCCCTTGCAGGCCGATGCGAGCGGGTTGGCAGGCCGCGGCGATTTTTCCAGAATGGTGCCTGACGCCATCAATCAATAAGCGGCGGGATAGGCCCGTTTTTCACGTCGCAGAAGACCATCGACCTACCTCTATGACCCAGCGATCCGACGGACACTATCTCCTTCTTCTCAGCATTCACGGGCTTATCCGCGGCCAGGACCTCGAGTTGGGTCGTGACGCCGATACCGGCGGACAGACCAAATACGTCGTCGACCTGGCCAGGGCAGTGGCCGCACATCCCGACGTGGAGCGTATCGATCTGGTGACCCGTCGCGTGGATGACCCCGGCGTCAGCGACGACTACGCCGTTCCGATCGAACCCCTCTCAGACAAGGCACGGATTATCCGCATCGACGCCGGACCCCCGGAGTACATCCGCAAAGAACAGCTGTGGGATCACCTCGACAGCTTCGTGGACAACCTGGCCGATTGGCTGCGCAAAGAGCCACGAATGCCCGATCTGGTCCACAGCCACTACGCCGACGCCGGCTATGTCGGCGTGCGCCTGGGCCACCACTTGGGGATCCCGCTGGTACACACCGGCCATTCGCTGGGGCGTGACAAGCGCAAGCGGCTATTGGCGCGCGGTCTGTCCAGGGACGAGATCGAGAAGACCTACAACATCGAGCGACGCATCGACGCCGAGGAAGAGGTGCTGGCGAATGCCGAGCTGGTGATCACCAGCACCCACAATGAGATCGAACAGCAGTACGGGCTTTACAACTACTACGATCCTGCACGCATGGCCGTGATTCCTCCGGGTACCGACCTGGTGCAGTTCCACCCGCCGACGAACGAAAAGCCACCCGCCTTCGCCAGCCAGGTAAACCGCTTCCTGGCCGACCCGGATAAACCACTGATCCTGGCACTGTCGCGGCCGGACGAGCGCAAGAACATCCTCACGCTGATCGAGGCCTATGGCGAGTCACAGCCCTTGCGGCAGGCGGCCAATCTGCTGATCGTCGCGGGCAATCGCGACGATATCCGCGACATGGACAGCGGTGCGCAGCGCGTGATGACCAATATCCTGCTGCTGATCGACACCTATGATCTGTATGGCAGGGTAGCGGTCCCCAAGAGCCACCGTGCCAATGAGGTGCCCGAAATCTATCGTCTGGCCGCGTCGAGCGCCGGCGTATTCATCAACCCGGCATTGACCGAGCCCTTTGGGCTGACGCTGCTCGAGGCCGCCGCCAGCGGCCTGCCGGTGGTGGCTACCGAGAACGGGGGCCCAGTAGACATCATCGCGAACTGCCGCAACGGGGAATTGATCGATCCACTCGACAAGCAGGCGATCACCGAGGCCCTGCTGAAACTCTTGCGCGACCATGACGCCTGGTCGGCCGCCGCACGCAACGGCATCGAGGGGGTGGGTCGTCACTATTCATGGCCGGCGCATGCCGAGGCCTATCTGGCCAAGATTCGTGACCTCGATACGGGTTATGCCCCGCTGCCCAGGGAACGCACGACGTCACGCACGCTGCGCTACCGCGATCGTGCGATCTTCAGCGATCTCGACCAGAACCTGATCGGCGATCCCGGTGCCCTGCAGCGCTTCGTCGAGGTGATGCACGAAAACCGCAAATGCGTCACCTTTGGCATCGCGACCGGTCGACGCATCGATTCGGCCTTGGCGTTGATGAAGAAGCAGGGCATCCCGGCCCCGGACGTGCTGATCAGCAGCCTGGGGACACGTATCCATTACGGACAGTCCCTGAACGAAGACGACTACTGGGCGGATCACATCGATCACGACTGGAATCCCCAGCAGGTGCGCCGTGCGCTGGCGGAGCTGCCTGGGTTAACGCCGCAACCCAAGAACGAACAGACGCCGTACAAGCTCTCGTACTACTATGACCCACAGACGGCACCGTCGGTCGAAGACATCATCGCCCTGCTTCGCCAGAAGGACCTGACGGTCAATGTGATGTCCTCGTTCGGCCAGTTTCTCGATATCGTGCCTTCGCGCGCCTCGAAAGGCCAAGCGTTGCGCTACTTGTCGCAGCGCCTGAGCATTCCGCTCGAGAACACCCTCGCCGTCGGCGGCTCGGGCAGTGATGAAGATATGATGCGCGGCAATACCCTGGCCGTCGTGGTCGCCAATCGCCACCATGAAGAGCTTTCTCAGCTGGTCGATCAGGAGCGGATCTATTTCGCTGCCAGGCCCTATGCGTCCGGTATCCTCGAGGCAATCGACCATTACGATTTCTTCAATGCCTGTGATGTCCCGCGAGATTCCTAGCCGTGCCGCTGCTCATTTGTACCGATCTCGACAGGACGCTGATACCTAATGGGCCTCAGTCGGAATCGCCGGCGGCGCGCGAGCACTTCGCGGTGCTGGCGGGACATCCTGAGGTGACTGTCGCCTTCGTTACCGGGCGGCATCGTGCGCTGGTCGATCAGGCAATCAACAACTACCGCCTGCCGCGGCCGGACTTTGTGATCGGCGACGTCGGTACCACCGTCTATCAACTAGGGTCTGCAGGAGACTGGGTACGGCAAGCCGCCTGGGAGCGGGAGATCGCGCAGGACTGGGGCGGTCGGACCCGTGCGGACATTAGGTCCCTATTGGTCGACCTGCCGGCAATCCGGCCGCAGGAGACCGCCAAACAGAATAATTACAAGCTCAGCTACTATGTGCCGCTGCACAGCGACCGCGACAGCCTGTCGAAACGCATCGAAGACCGACTGCGCGCGCACGGCGTCAATGCGCGCCTGATCTGGAGCGTCGACGAACCTGCCGGCGTCGGACTGCTCGATGTGGTGCCGGCACGGGCCTCGAAATACCATGCGATCGAGGCGCTGATCGCCACCTACGGGTTTAGCCGTGACGACACCGTGTTTTGCGGCGACAGCGGTAACGATATCGAGGTACTCGCCAGCCCCATCCCGGCGGTGCTGGTCGCCAACTGTCAGCCACAGGTGCGCGAGCTGGCGACACGCCTGGCGCGCGAACGCGGGTGTGCCGATTGCCTGTATGTCGCGCGGGGCGGCTTCATGGGCATGAACGGCAACTACGGTGCAGGTATGCTCGAGGGCATCGCTCACTACCATCCGCACAGTGTCGAATGGATGGGGTTCGGAGACGAGGGATGAACCCAGGTGATGCGCTGAGCGCAGCCGCTTAAAGAATGTTTGATCAGGACAATACAGTGAGCACCAAGACAGGCCGCCTGTGCGTTTTCGGTGAGGTATTATTCGATCGATTTCCGGACGGCAAGCGGGTGCTTGGCGGCGCGCCCTTCAATGTCGCCTGGCACCTTCAGGCATTCGGTCAGGCACCGTTTTTCGTGAGTCGCATCGGCGCCGACCGCGAAGGTGACAGCATTCGCGACGCCATGCGGGACTGGGGTATGGACCTTGCCGGCCTGCAGACCGACAGCACGCATCCGACAGGGCGTGTCGATGTAAAGATCACTGCGGGTGAACCCAGCTATGACATCGTGCACCCCTGCGCCTATGACGCCATCACGCCGCCGGCCGCGGCGCCGCAGTGTCGCCTGCTTTATCACGGCAGCCTTGCGCTGCGGTCTCCTATCTCGCGCAGTGCCTTGCAGCACCTGCTCGCATGTCACCCGGAAACCGTATTCGTCGACGTCAATCTGCGCCCACCCTGGTGGCACCGCGACGACGTGTTGGCCATGCTCGACAAGGCGGACTGGGTGAAGCTCAACGGCGACGAATTGCTGAAGCTGACAGCGCTCGAAGGCCTGCCCCAGGATGGCGCAGCCGGATTTCTAGAGCGCCACGGCCTCAGGGGTCTGGTACTGACCCACGGGTCCCGCGGCGCCGAGGTGCTGACTGCCTCGGGCGAACGCTGTACTGTGACGCCCGATGCCAAGGTCGAGGTGGTGGATACCGTTGGTGCGGGCGACGCCTTCGCCTCGGTGATCATCCTGGGTCTGACCCAGGGTTGGCCCATGGCGCTGATGCTGCAGCGTGCCCAGGCCTTTGCATCCCGGCTGGTCGGCAATCGGGGTGCCACGCTGCACGACCCGGCGTTGTACAAACCCTTTATCGACGACTGGAGATTCACGGTCTAGCCTGAAGCCCCTATGTACGAACAGGTATCCCACTCTCTGCTGAATAAGATCCTCGATGAGCTAAAGCCAGAGATCCGCAAGCAAGACCTGCGGCATTTCTATACCCGCCTGGGCGCCAATTTCTATGCCATCTATTCGCTGTTCCACCACCTCTACGGCCAGCGTGATGACTTCGAGCAGCAGATGGTGAATCTCGTCGAGGTGATGGCGCGCCAGTACATCAAGCGCGATGACGATCTCAAGCAGAGCGATATCGAGCGTGAGCAGAACCATAACTGGTTTCTCAGTCAGCAGTGGGTCGGTATGGCGCTTTACGTGGACGGCTTCGCCGGTGATCTGACCGGCGTGAAGGCACATCTCGGCTATCTACAGGACCTCGGCGTCAACATGTTGCACCTGATGCCGATATTGCGCTGCCCGGCGGGCGCCAGTGACGGCGGCTACGCGGTCAGCGATTTTCGCAACATCGATGCGCGCGTCGGCACCCTCGAACAACTGCGCGAGCTGGCAGGCAATATGCGGGTGCGCGACATGCTGCTCACGCTCGACGTCGTAGTGAATCACACATCGGACGAGCACGAGTGGGCGCAGCGCGCACGCAACGGGGAGAAGAAGTACGAGGATTACTATTACATCTTCCGCGACCGCAATATCCCGGACATGTTCGAGGAGACGATGCCGGAGATCTTCCCGGAGACCGCACCCGGCAACTTCACCTTCGACGAGACCATGAACAAGTGGGTGATGACGGTCTTCAACGACTACCAATGGGACCTGAACTACAGCAATCCGGCGGTATTCATCGAGATGGTCGACATCATCCTGTTCTGGGCCAACCAGGGTGCGGATATCGTGCGGCTCGACGCGGTTGCCTTTCTGTGGAAGAAGATCGGCACCACCTGTCAAAATGAGCGCGAGGCACACCTTATCCTGCAGCTGATGAAAGACTGCAGCCAAGTGACCGCCCCCGGCGTGTTGTTCATCGCCGAGGCCATCGTAGCCCCGGTCGAGATCATCAAATACTTTGGCGAGGATGCAGTGATCGCCAAGGAGTGCGAGATCGCCTACAACGCCACCTTCATGGCCTTGCTGTGGGAGGCCGTCGCGACCAAGAACGCCAAGCTGCTCGATCAGGGGATCCGCAGCCTGCCCGACAAACTGGATCGCGCCACCTGGCTCAATTACGTGCGCTGCCACGACGACATCGGCCTGGGCTTCGACGACACCGATATCATCAAGGCCGGTTACGATCCCTATGCCCATAGGCGCTTCCTGGTCGAGTATTTCACCGGCGTCTACGATGCCTCGACGGCCCGCGGGCAGCCGTTCGGCGTCAATTACAAGACGGGTGACGCGCGCATCTCGGGGTCTCTTGCGTCCCTGGTAGGCCTGGAGTCGGCATTAGAGGGTGGCGACGAGGCCGCGATCCAGCGCAGCATCGATATCATACTGCTGCTGCACAGCATGATCATGTCGTTCGGCGGCATCCCGCTGCTGTACTACGGCGACGAAATCGGCAATCTCAACGACTGCACCTTTCTCCAGGACGAGAGCAAGGCGCGTGACAACCGCTGGATGCACCGTCCGCGCATCGACTGGTCCAAGGCAGAACTGCGCAATCAACACGGCAGCGTGGAGCAGCGGATCTTTTTCGGCCTGCAGAAAATGATTGCGGTGCGCAAAAGCACCGCGGCATTCGCCGACTACAACAATCGCTGGCTGATAGAGACCGGCAACCCGCACCTGTTTGTGTTCATGCGCAACAATCCGTTTCAACTCAACGACAGCGTGTTAGTGGTCGGCAACTTCGACGCCGCGCCGCAATCGTTGACGCTGAGCGATCTGAGCAACCGTGGCCACTTCGAATATGGACAGCTATTCGACCTCTGCTCCGGCGAGTCGCCGCAGCAGTTCAATGATCAACTGGTGGTACCCCCACACCGTTTTTATTGGCTGACCGACCATCGGCTTTCCTAACTTTCCAACAGCTCCCAACGCTTAAAGGCCTGCGCAAGCTGTTGCTCAATCTGCTGCATGCGGTCGTTCAAATCACTCACCCTGTCGGACGGTTCACGGTAGAGATCGGGATCGCCGAGCGCCGCACGGATCGTGTCGAGTTCGCCCTCCAGCGCCTCGATGCGCCCCGGCAGCTGATCGAGCTCGCGCTGATCCTTGTAGCTGAGTTTTTTCGGCCTGGCGCTGTCGTCCGGCCCAGGCCGCGGGAGTTGCGCCGCTGGCGCCGGCTTTTCCGCGGCCAACTGGACGCTGGGCTTGCGCTTGGCGGGGAGCGAATCCGGGCGACGCTGGCGCAGCCAGTCCTGGTAGCCGCCGACATAGGCATTCACCAGACCATCACCCTCGAATACCAGGGTACTGGTGACGACATTGTCGAGAAAGGCGCGATCGTGACTGACCAGGAGCAGCGTGCCATCGAACTCCAGCAGCAGTTCCTCGAGTAGCTCGAGCGTCTCCAGATCGAGATCGTTGGTCGGTTCGTCCATCACCAGCAGGTTGGCCGGACGGGTAAACAGCTTGGCCAACAGCAGACGATTGTGCTCGCCACCAGACAGCGCCTTGGCAGGTTGACGGCAGCGCTGGGGCGGGAACAAAAAATCCTGCAGGTAGCTGATGACGTGCTTTTCCTTGCCGTTGATGCTGACCTTGTCGCTGCCGCCGGCGACATTGTCGAGCACGGTCTTCTCCAGATCGAGCTGGTCACGCAGCTGGTCGAAGTAAGCGATCTCAGATCGGCTGCCGATCTCGATGCTCCCGTGGTCGGGCTCGAGTCTGCCCAGCAGGAGGTTGAGCAGGGTCGACTTTCCACAGCCGTTGGGGCCGATGATGCCGATGCGGTCACCACGCAGTATGGTGGTTGAGAAGTCCCGGATGATCGGTCGACCGTGCCATGCATAGCTTACGTTGGTCGCCTCGCAGACCAGCTTGCCCGAGACTTCGCCCCTGTTCATCGCCAGTCTCGCCGTGCCCTGCCGGCTACGCCGCTCCCCGTACTCGCGCCGCATCGCTTCGAGCCGTCGTACCCGCCCCTCATTGCGCGTGCGACGCGCCTTGATGCCCTGGCGTACCCAGACCTCTTCCTGCGCCAGACGCTTGTCGAAACGCGCCTGGGCCTGGGCCTCGGCGTTGTCCATTTCGTCGCGCCGGCGGAGGTAGTTCTGGTAATCGCCGGGGAAATCAGTGATCTTGCCGCGGTCCAGCTCGACGATGCGCGTTGCGAGACGCTGCAGAAAGCCCCGGTCGTGGGTGATGAAGACCAGCGTCCCCGGCCAGTTCAGCAGAAACTCCTCCAGCCAGGTGATGGATTCCACGTCGAGATGATTGGTCGGTTCGTCCAGGAGCAAGAGCTGCGGATCGGCGGCCAGCGCCCGCGCCAGCAAGACACGCCGCTTCATACCGCCGGACAGGGCGTCGAAGGCGTCCTCGGCGGACAGCGCCAGACGGGAGATCACGCGCTCGACCTGTTGTTCGATGCGCCAGCCGTCCGCCGCCTCGAGCTCGTGCTGGATGCGCGCCAGATGCGTCAGTGCGGCCTCGTCGGCGTCCTCGACCAGCGCCAGACTCGCGGCATGGTACTGCTTGATCAGCTCCGCTGTGTCGCCGACGCCGTCGGCCACCACCTCGAATACGCTGCCGTGCAGCTGCTCCGGCACTGCCTGCGTCAGACGCGCGATGCGCACGCCCTGGGTGACCACGCGCATGCCGTCATCGGCCTTCAGTTCGCCTGCGATGAGCTTGAGCAGCGTCGATTTGCCCTCGCCGTTGCGGCCGAGCAGGCAGATGCGCTCGCCGGCCTCGATCGCCAGATCGATACCATCGATCAACGGCGGATCACCGTAGCTCAGGTGCAGGTCACGCAGTGTCAGGATTGCCATCGGGACCGAATCCTGACACAAAGTGCATCTCGTCGGGTCATCAGATACCCATATCGCCAACACCGGTCCAGCACAGGCTATCGGCAAGTACCTGAAATCGCATGGTATCTGGCGCTATTAGAAGTATCTCTTAACGTACTTAAAAGCTAAAATACAGCAATGAAGGGAAAAGTGGCTTTCAGAGAGGCGTGGTCCGGCGAGGCCGACTGCAAGAATTGCGCGCTGCGCGATTCGGTGCTGTTCGCCGGTCTGCAGGAAACGGATTTCGAGAAAATCCACCAGCCGATCAATCAGTTCTTACTGCAACCCGGCCACGTCCTCTATCACGCGGGCGACCAGGGCGACCGTCTGTTTACCGTCCGCAGCGGTCTGATCAAGCTCGTGCAATACCTCCCGGACGGCTCGCAACGCATCGTCCGTCTGGTGCGCAAGACCGATGTCACCGGTCTGGAGGCGCTCCTCGGCAAACCCTATCAGCATGATGCGCTGGTTATGCAGCCGACGGAGATCTGCTGCCTGCCGGTGTCGACCGTGCGGGCATTGAGCAAAGACAACCCCGACCTGCACATCGAGCTGCTCAATCGCTGGCATCGCGCGCTGAGCGAAGCGGATGCCTGGCTGACCGAGCTGTCCACCGGTCCGGCCAAGGAACGTATCGGACGGCTGCTGCTGCGGCTGGTGCAAGGCGAAGACCCGCCGGTGTGCACGCTGTTCGGGCGCGAGGACCTGGGGGCGATGCTTGCCATCACCACCGAGACCGCCAGCCGCACCATTGCCGAGTTTAGACGCAAGGGCCTGTTGACCGACCTGGGCAGCAACCGCTTCGCCGTCGACAAGGTGCAGCTCGAGGTGCTGCTGAACGACTGAGAGGCCACAAAGCGCAGCCTACATGGACATCTCGAGATCGGTCTGCACTGCCTCCACACCCGCCTGCGCACACTCCTGATCCGTCTCACCACTCGGTGCGCCAGATACACCAACCCCCCCCAGCAGAGATCCGCCCACCTCGATGGGCACACCGCCCGCCGACATCACCACGCCGGGCACGCGGCCGATGGGCGTATTGGCGCGCGCGCTCAGTTCCGATGTCGGGACATTGAACATCACTGCGGCATAGGCCTTGCCTTGCGAGATCTGCAGGGTGATCACCGGCGCGATGGTATCGCGCATCACCGCCTGCGGGACGCCGTCGCGGTCGACGACCGTAACGCCGATCTGGATCCCCTTACCACGACAGGCCTCGACGGCCGCTTTGGCGACCGTCGCTGCGGTCTCCATCGACATGCGCTTGACCTGAATCACCATGTTGTCTTCGGCAATGGCGGCGCCGGTGGCAAAGGTGCCGGCGAGCACTCCGGCGAACAAAACAGACAGGAACGGCTTTTTCACAGAATCCCCCTCGTTCGGATTGGAAAGTTCGGCAATACGCCCTTACACCACGCGGGCCACAGTCAAGGCGCGGATTCGAGCAAGCCCTTCGCCACCCTGCGGTGGGAGCCCTGTGCCTGCGCTTGGATGTTGATTGTTTATGGCCCGCGCGACAGACGCAACCCCAGCAGAATCGACATAATCGGGTCGGCAGTCACCACCAGGCGCTGCGGGATTTGCATCAGGATTGTGTGCGACCACCGCCGTAGTGGCTGCGGACATAGTCATCCACGATCGCCTGGAACTCCACGGCGATGTTGTCGCCCTTGAGGGTGACCGTTTTTTCACCATCCACGTACACGGGTGCGGCTGGCTGCTCGCCGGTGCCGGGAAGACTGATCCCGATATTGGCATGCTTGCTCTCGCCCGGCCCATTGACGACGCAGCCCATCACGGCGACATCCATCTCCTCGACACCAGGGTAGTGCTCACGCCACAGCGGCATCTGCTCGCGCAGATAGCGCTGTATGTCCTGCGCCAGCTGTTGAAAATAGGTGCTGGTGGTGCGTCCACATCCAGGGCAGGCAATGACCATCGGCGTGAATGCGCGCAGCCCCATCGACTGCAGGATCTCCTGCGCAACCCGCACCTCCTGGCTACGGTCGCCACCGGGTTCAGGGGTCAGTGAGATGCGGATGGTGTCACCGACGCCTTGTTGCAGCAGCACTGCAAGCGCCGCGGTCGAGGCCACGATGCCCTTCGAGCCCATGCCGGCCTCGGTGAGCCCGAGGTGCAGGGCGTAGTCACAACGCGCCGCCAGCTGACTGTACACACTGATCAGATCCTGCACGCCGCTCATTTTGCAGGACAGAATGATGCGGTCGCGCCCGAGTCCAAGCGCCTCGGCCCTGGCCGCACTCTGCAGCGCCGAGGTGACCATGATCTCGCGCGTCATCTGATCGGCGTCCAGCGGCTCCGGTGAGCGCGCGTTTTCGTCCATCATCTGCGCTATCAGGCCCTTGTCCAGCGAGCCCCAATTGACCCCGATACGCACCGCCTTGTCGTTGGCGATAGCCGTCTCGATCATGGTTGCGAACTGGGCGTCGCGCTTGGCGCCGCTGCCGACATTGCCGGGGTTGATGCGATATTTGGCCAACGCGCGGGCACATTCCGGAAACTCGCTCAGCAGACGGTGGCCGTTGTAATGGAAGTCGCCGACCAGGGGCACCGTGACGCCGCGCTTGTCCAATCCCTCACGAATCGCCGGCACTGCGCGCGCCGCCTGTTCGTTGTTGACGGTAATCCGCACCAGCTCCGAACCTGCACGGGAGAGATCGGCGACCTGGGCGACGGTACCGGGGATGTCGGCGGTATCGGTGTTGGTCATCGACTGGACCACGATCGGCGCATCACCGCCAACCTCTACGTTGCCGACGCGTACCGGGATCGTACGATGTCGCTGGATCTTGAAAAGACTCATCGCTTGAGCACCCGCCGCTGGCCCGAACACAGGGGAACAGCATAGCAAACGCCGGCCTGGGCTTACCCGCGCTCTGCGCGGGGTCCCACAAGCCCCCGCCGGGGCGGGGCCGCAAGCGCGCTATTTGAGTCGGTTGATCCCCAACATCTTCAGAATATATTTCTCGTAGACCGGTTCGGAAGTGCCCTTTTTCATCTTGCGGATGAAGTATTTTTCGAACGCAATCTTTGCCATATGCACCCACTTGCCTTTCTTCATCCAGGCAACGTTGCGTGGCGGAATCTGGGGCAGCGCGACGAAGGCGGCACCCGTGTCGCCCATATCCGCGAGACAGATGGCGTTCCAGGTGGCCTTTTGATGGGGCTCTCGGCCTTCCAGCTCGGCGTGGATGTTGTGCACGATCGCCGAAACCATCGACTCGATCATGTAGCCGGTCTTGGGGGCGCCGGTGGGCACCGCGGTGGCCTCTACCGGGGGTATTGCGATACAGACACCGGCGGAATAGATGTTCGGATACGTCGGATTGCGCTGGTAATCATCGACGAAGACGAAGCCCCGCGGATTGCACAATCCCTCGACATTCATGACTGCATCCACACCCTTGAACGCCGGGAGCATCATCGAGAACTTGAACTCGACCTCGTGGTCCTTGAGCTTGTTGCCAGCGTTGTCGAACTCCTCGACATACATCTTCCCTGCCTCGACCTTGGTCACCTTGGCGTTGGTGATCCACTTCATGTGATGGTTTCGCATCTCGCTCTCGAGCATGCCCTGGGAATCACCTACCCCGCCGAGGCCGAGATGGCCGATATAGGGTTCGGAGGTAATGAAGGTCATAGGCACGCGATCGCGCAGCTTCCGTTTACGCAGATCGGCGTCCATGATGAACGCAAACTCATAGGCGGGACCGAAGCACGAGGCAAACGGCATCGCACCAACCACGACATGCCCTGGATCATCCAGCAGTGCCTTGTACTGCTCGTAGGCGGCCTCGGCGTGGTCTATCGTGCAGACCGAGTGGGTATGACCGCCATGCGGACCGGCCCCTTCGACCTCTTCGAAGGCAAGTCGCGGGCCGGTCGCGACAACGAGATAGTCATAGCTCAGGGTCTCGCCATCCTCGAACGCCAAGACATTGCCGGTCGCGTCGATCCTTTCGCAGCGCTTGGCGATGAAATTGATGCCCTTGCGCTCGAGATGCGGACGAATGTCAAAGGTGATGCTGTTGCGATCGCGCCAGCCCACCGCCACCCAGGGATTGGACGGGACAAACTGGAAATAGTCACGCTCGTTGACGACGGTGACCTCGTGCTCGCTGCCGAGTTCCTCGCGAAGCTCATAAGCGGCCGGCATGCCCCCAGTGCCGGCGCCAAGGACGACGATATGTGCCATGCTTCTCTCCTCCTAAAGTTGTTTCATTCGGTATTCGCGACGCCGCGAGACGTGTACGGGAAAATGCTTTCCGCAATCGTCGATCGACGCCGATCCGAGTGCAGCGGCGTCACAGCCGGCGTTCGGCGGATTCTTTATTCTTTTGCGCCCAGTCTGAAAAAAGTATCCCATAGCGAATCGGGGCCATAGGGAGGCTTTTTCGGCAGAAAGTTGGCCCAGATCAGTGATGCGCGCGAAAAAAACCGGCCACTGGGGCCGGTTTCATCGCCGTGACGGGCGCGCCGGTCAAAGTGCGCCGTTTACCCCGGCATCGACGATCTCGTAGATGGTGTCCCGCACCTGCTGCGCCAGCGGCTGCAGATCCTCCGGCAGATCGACAGCGTGCAGCATCATGTCCATGTTCATGGTCACTATCCAGCCCTTGCCGTTGCTGTCTTCAAGCACCGCCACACGACAAGGGAGGAAACCGGCGAAAATGATGTTGTACTCGACCATCTTCTTGGCGATCAGGGCGTCGCAGAATGCCAGGATGCGCATGTAGTTGGCATCTTGTCCCATGGCCTGGACCTGTTCGGACAACGGCAGATCGGCCACCATCTTGAAATTGAGCATGTTGGCGCGTAGCTGCATTGACTCGATCGCATCGTCGACGCTGACATCCTCGGCCAGTTCGAACCGCTGAATGCTGTTATCGATCATCTGCCTGGCGATCGTCTTGTCGAACGGCGGTTTCTCGATCTCTTTTTTGCTGCCAGCCTGGGTCAGGCCGGTCATAGCGAGGACCAGGGTCAAGGTAAGGATGAATTTTGTCATTCGGTTCTTCCTCGTGGCGTCTGCGGACGCCGACATCGGTGATGGATTGGGTGCCGCGTGACCGTCCGCTTGACGGGACCAGCAGCGGCGAGCCTGCGCCGAGATTGTAAACGATGCGACGCCCGCATGCGTCGCAAACAGCACAATGCTGCGACGTTCGGGCAGCAGATCGAACGAGACAGGACGGCTTGCGCGGACCCGGCTATCCGCGATTGCGCTGCGCCAGACGACGCCATAGCCAACTCTGCGGGAGGTCGCGTCCGGTCTTCACATAGTCCAGGGTATGCCGGTGCGAAACCGTCCACTGCATGCGGGTGAAGGCCGCGCGGTTACCGCAGACCAACAGTCGGTCGCCGGCCTTTAGCGCATCCTGCGGGTCCGGCAGCAGAATGCGGTCGTTGCGCCGCCGGACAAGCAACACAATCGCCTTTAACTCGCGCTCGCGCTGCCAGGGATCGCGCAACAGATCGGCGACGCTGAACTGTCCGCCCTGTATCAGGTAGTCCTGGAGCGCGCTCGGTTCGCCCTGATCGAGCGACCACTCGTGGATTTCCGGCACCTCATCGCCCACCAGGGCACTGACGCGACTCGCCAGCTCACAAGCCCAGCTCTCATCCTGGTAGAGCGCCAGCGAGATAAATTCATACAGCATCGGTGTCGCCAGCAGCACCCGGATCTTGTCGGCGATAATCGCACTGGGATGCATCACCATGTCGGCATCCACTGCGGCGATAATGTCGCGATTATCGGCCTGGTTCTGCCTCACCACGGCGAACACCGACAAATTGAGTTCACGTGCCGTCATCACGATGGAAAGGTTGTTCGCATCATTGTCGGTGCCGGCCACGAGCCCGGCCGCGTTTTCGATATCGGCCTGCTGCAGCGTCTCGGCCTCGGTGCCGAGGCCTGTCACCAGCTTGGTATCCGGCTGCCCGGTGACCTCCGGTCTGGCCTCGATCACGACGACCTCGATGCCTTCAGCCTTCAGCCGCCGGCAGATGGCTTTGCCGAAGCGCCCATAGCCGCAAACGATCCAATGCCCGTCCTGCGGTGGATACACGGGCTCGCTCAACATTGCACCCTCGCGGCCGGTCAGCCAGCGCTGCAACAGGTACAGACAAGGCGCCTGAAAGGCGACTGCCAGGTGGGCAGCAAAGGTGTCGAAGGGATCCACGATGTGGTCGGTTCCGAACGACGCCATATTGGCCTCGATATCGTGAGAATCAGCACGGCTGATCACCTTGATTTTGGGATTGAGCAGCTTGGCAGTGATCGCGACCTTAAGGTTGACCTCGTTGTCGTCGGTCAAGGCAACCACACCGGCACAGCAGCGGTGCTGCAGCCCAGCCTCCTGCAGATAGCGGGTAACCGCGGCATCACCGTTCAGCGCAGGGACGAATTCACGCAGCTCCTGCAACTGAATGACGCTGGTGCGTGCCTCGTCGATATCGATCACTACCGCATGTTGACCGCGCTCGGTGAGCGACTGCACCAGCGCCGTCCCGGTCTCGCCATAACCACACACGAGGTGGAAGGGCTCGCGCATGGCGCGGATACGTCCGGCAAAGCGATACTCCGCAAGGGCATCCTGAAAGGTGCGGTCCTGCACCAAGGTGAGGATCGTACCGAAGGCGTAGATCCAGGCGATCACCGAGGCGTAAAGCGAAAGACTTACCCAAAGACGCTGCGCGTCGGAGAAGGCATAGGGAATCTCGCCGAAACCGATGGTGGTCGCCATGTAACTGACGAAATAGAAGGCATGAAAGATGCTCATGTACCAGACATTGCCATCGGCGTCGCGCCCCGGGATCAGGGTCAGACCGCTGATGGAGACGGCGTATACGACCAGCAGCGTCAGCAGCGGCTGGCGCATGCGGCGCAGGATCAGGAAGACGATGGTTTCCATGCGTCCGTTCAGCCGGCCGATCAGCGACGCAGCATGACGGTCTCGATAATGAGCAGGATCACGGAGATCACGTTGGCGAGCATTGCGCCGCCAGTCAGTGAGACGATGCTCGACATCACCACCGGCGTCAGACCGCTGCCCGCCACATGCACGGCGAAGGTCCAGACCACGGCGGCGGCTATCAACTGCAGGATGGCGACCAGACTGGTGGCCAGGAGCAGCGCACCCATCTGGCTGCGGTCGCCGAACTTGAGCACCGTGGCAATCAGGTTGACGACGATCACCGCGAACAGTTCGTAGACATGATGGTGATCAGGATTCTCGATCTCACCGACGAAGAAGCCAAAATTCAGCGTCAGTGCCAGTACGATGAAAAAACCGAAAACGACCTTTTCCGGGTTCATGAAGACTCTCCGATCGAGCGTGCGGATACCTGTTGCCGAACCTTATTAAAACACGCCGCGACAGGCACCCGGCCCATGCGTTACTTTTAGTAACACAATGGTACTGCTAGGCTCTCGATATGCTCCCACCGCGATTTCCGATCAGTAAAGAACTCGCCGTCATCCTCGGCGCGCTGCTTCTGCTGTTCTTCGTCAGTCCGGTGGCCGGCTGGTGGGCAACCCCGGCCATCGGTTGGACGACACCCTATCTGTTGTGGCTGCTGGTGATTATCGGGGCGGCGTTGATCCACCGGCGGGACGACTCTGATGGGTCATGAACTGGCGACACTGTTCACCACCGGTTTCGCGTACCTCGTGGTGTTGTTCCTGCTTGCCTATGCTACCGATCGCGGTCTCATCCCGGCGCGTGTCGCCTCGCATCCGTTGACCTATACGCTGTCGATCGGCGTCTATGCAACCTCCTGGACCTACTATGGCAGCGTCGGCTTTGCCGCCCACAATGGCCTGTTGTTCCTGACGATCTACATCGGCGCGACCCTCACCTTCGTATTGAGCCCGATCCTGCTGCGTCCGATCCTCCGTCTCAGCCGAGAGTACCAGCTGACTTCGCTGGCGGACCTGTTGGCGTTTCGCTATCGCAGCCAGGCGGCCGGAGTGCTGGTGACGCTGTTCATGTTGGTCGGTATCGTCCCCTATATCGCGCTGCAGGTTCAGGCGGTGACCGAGTCGCTGCGTGTGCTCAGCAACGAGGTGCCCTCCAACATCATCGCGCTGGTCTTCTGCGCCACCCTGATATTGTTCGGTGTGCTGTTCGGCACGCGGCATATTTCGCCCCGCGAGAAGCACCGTGGCCTTGTCGTCGCCATCGCTTTCGAATCATTGATAAAGCTGTTGGTGCTGCTGCTGATCGGCGGTTATGCGCTGTTCGGGCTGTTCGACGGGCCGCAGGGACTCGAGCAATGGCTGGACGTACACCCAGAGGCGCTCGAGGCACTCTATCGCCCTGTCAACGAGAGCCCCTGGGCCGCATTGGTCTTCCTGTCGTTCGCTGCGGCCTTCCTGCTGCCGCGCCAGTTCCACATGCTGTTTGCCGAGAACCTGGACCCACGGGGTCTGCGCACCGCAACCTGGGCCATGCCGTTATTCCTGCTGCTGCTCAACATCTCGATTCCGGTCATCCTCTGGGCCGGGCAGCGCCTCGAACTCGGCATTAATCCCGATTACTACTTGCTCGGCATCACGCTGAGCAACGGCCCTTCCTGGCTGTCGCTGTTGGCCTTCATCGGCGGCCTGTCGGCCGCCAGTGCAATGGTCATCGTCACCAGCATCTCGCTGGCCTCGATGAGCCTGAACCATCTGCTGCTACCCGCCAGCTATCCCGACCCGGCGATGAATCTCTACCGTTGGATACTTTGGGGGCGCCGGCTGATGATCGGCCTGATCATCATGGCCGGCTATGGCTTCTACACCGGACTGGAGCACAGCCAGGGTCTGGTCGAACTCGGCCTGATCTCATTCGTCGCCGTCGCACAGTTCCTGCCTGGTATCGCGGGGCTGCTGTATTGGCGGCGCGCGACCCGCAGCGGCTTCATCAGCGGCCTGCTCGGCGGCATCGTCGTATGGTCGCTGCTGCTGGTGGCGCCGCTGTTGTTCCGCTCGGGAATCCTGATCACCGACCTGGGCGTGCCGGATCTGATCACCGCCAGCGGGATGAACAAATGGGCCTTCGCGACCTTCGCGACCCTCACGGTGAACGGCGGCCTTTTCGTGTTGATCTCGCTGCTGACGCGCCAGTCACCGGGTGAGCTGGAGGCGGCGCGTGCCTGCTGCGCCGAGACCATGATGCCGCTGGCGGGTGTGGTAGCCGCCGGGTCGACCGCCGAGTTCCGCGCCGGCCTGGCCGAAACGCTGGGCCAGGAGATGGCCGATCGCGAGGTCGATCAGGCGCTCAGCGACCTTGGCCTGGGGCCCAACGAGCGCCGTACCGCCGAGCTGCGTCGCCTGCGTGAACGCATCGAGCGCAACCTCTCGGGTCTGCTCGGGCCGCAGCTCGCCCATGTGATTGTGAACCGCCGCCTCGAACTCGATCCCGTCGCCAAGATCGCGCTGGCGGATTCGATGCGCTATGTCGAAGAGCGTCTCGAGGCCTCTCGCTCCCAGCTGCAGGGTCTCGGCGTCGAACTGGACAACCTGCGGCGCCTGCATCGACAGATCCTGCAGGACCTGCCGCTGGGTGTCTGCGCCATCGACAACCAGGGCAAGATCGTGCTGTGGAACCTCGCACTCGAAACGATGAGCGGCGTCGAGGCACAGCAGTTGATCGGCACCGGCCTCAACGACCTGCCACGCCCCTGGGACGGCCTGCTGGGTGGGTTCGCCCGTTCCAACCAGGCCCACACCTATCGTATGGAACTGCCTGTGGCCGGCAAACCACGCTGGTACAACCTGCACAAGGCGGCCTATGCCGACCCGGTAATCGAGGGCGCCGGACCCTCCCGACCGGGCGTGGTCATGCTGGTCGAGGACCTTACCGACCTTGGCAACCTCGAGGCCGAGCTGGCGCACAGCGACCGTCTCGCCTCGGTCGGCCGGTTGGCGGCGGGGGTCGCTCACGAGATCGGCAACCCGGTCACCGGCATCGCCTCGCTGGCGCAGAACCTGCGCCACGAAGTCGACCCCGACATTGTGCGACAGAGCGTCGAGGACATCATCGACCAGACCCGGCGCATCTCCAGCATCCTCGGCACCCTGAAGAGTTTCAGTCGCGGCAGTCGACACCTGCAGCAGCGCGAGACCTTCCCGCTGAGCGAGGCCGTGGAACAGGCCGTTCACCTGCTACGGCTCACGCACAAACACGACGGCATCCGATTCGAGGCCAGCTGTCCCAAAGGGATCAGTATGACCGGCAACCGGCAACAGCTGTCGCAGGTGCTGGTCAATCTGCTGAGCAATGCCGCCGACGCCTCGAAACCCGGCGATCGCGTGGATCTGCTGGCGCGCGGGGGCGGTGATGAAGCGATTATCGAGGTAATGGACCAGGGGCAAGGCATACCCGAGGAGATTCAAGAGAGCATCTTCGAGCCGTTCTACACCACCAAGCCGACCGGCCAGGGCACCGGGCTCGGCCTGTCGCTCGCATACAAGATTATCGAAGACCACAACGGCACCCTGACCATCGATTCGCAGCCCGGATTCGGCACGCGTGTGGTGGTCACCCTGCCGCTGCAGGAGAACGAAAGACCCTATGCACCAGCTGCTCATCATTGAAGACGAACCCGTCATCCGCGGCGCCCTGCGACGACTGCTGGAGCGCCACGGCCATCAGGTCAGCGAGGCGGAGTCGGTGGAGGCGGCCAGTACCGGCGATCGGCTCTCGAGCTATGACCTGATCATCACGGACTTGCGCCTGCCCGGCGAGCCCGGCAGCACCATATTGCAGCTCGCCCCCGAGGTACCGGTGATCATCATGACCAGCTACGCCAGCGTGGCCTCTGCGGTGGAGGCCATGAAGGGCGGCGCCGCAGACTACATCGCGAAACCCTTCGACCATGACGAACTCGTGATGCTGGTCGACAAGGTACTGCGCGAGAAACAGAAGGAACGCCGCGCCGCTGCACTGCAGACCGATGTCGACCAGGCCTACCCGGTGGCCGGCATGATCGGCAAGAGTGCCGCGATGAGCGAAGTGTGTAACCGTATTCACAAGGTCGCGCCCACCGAAGCGACGGTGCTGATCACTGGCGAATCGGGAACCGGCAAGGAGCTGGTCGCGCGTGCACTGCACAAACACAGCAAGCGCTGCGATGCCCCCTTCGTCGCCTTCAACTGTGCCGCGGTCCCTGAACAATCGATCGAGGCCGAGCTTTTCGGCCAGCACCAATCGGAGCGCTTCCGCCCGGGGCTGATGCAGATTGCCGAGGGCGGCACGCTGTTCATGGACGAGATCGGCGAACTGCCGATGGCCGCGCAGGCCCGTTTGTTGCGCATCCTACAGGGCGGTGAGCATGACGCCGACGATGGCGGCAGCGGCCGGGCGCCCAATGTACGCATCCTCGCTGCGACGCATCGCGACTTGCGCAAACTGGTCCAGCAAAACGCGTTTCGCAGTGATCTTTACTTCCGTCTGCGCGTGGTCGAACTGGCCCTGCCACCGTTGCGCGAGCGCGGCGACGACGTTATCGAATTGGCGGTGTTCCTGCTCGACAAGGCACGCAAACAACTCGGCCGCCCGCCCCTGACGCTGGGTCGCGAGGCCCTCGAGGCGATTCGTCGCTACCACTGGCCGGGCAATGTTCGCGAGCTGTCGAACGCCATCGAGCGCGCGGTGATTCTATGCGAGGGAGACATCATCAACCCCGATCTGCTCGCGATCGATCACCGCGTAACCGGTGCCGGCACCGCTGCCGATCTGACCGACAAGCTGTCGCTGGAGGAATACTTCCGGGTCTTCGTGCTCGAGCATCAGGAACGCATGACCGAGACCCAGTTGGCGCACGCACTCGGCATCAGCCGCAAGACGCTTTGGGAACGTCGCCAGCGCTTCGGTCTGCCTCGCACCAAGAAACGCTAGCCCGCTTGTCTCACCAGCTTCCTACTGCGGACGCCGTTATGCTGGCTTTGTGAGACACGCGGGCTGAATCTGCGCGTCGACCTGTCCAAGAATTTCGTTTTGTTTACCGTTGGAAACAACGGCGTTACTAAACGTAACGTTCGTCTGCATTTTGTGTTACAAAATTACCCCAATTAGCATGGGCAAGGGGGCCTCCCGAAGGCAATAAGTCCCTGATTCCTTTTGACAATTATCGATCCTGCCCGAAACAATCACCCTCCTGGCAGCCTGGCTCGAGAATCAGGCAACAACCCGGTGTCGCAGACCGAAAACCTTAAATCAAATGCGGAAGACCCGCGCATAGACAGCAGCCGCGCCGAAAGTCGTAACCACGACGCCTGCACCAGGCTGGAAAGCCGACGGAATGCGACGATGCCAGGACCGGGCCTGTCGGAAAATCAAGAGAACTAAATCGCAACCGCGGAGTGATCGAGTTATGGATACAAAAGCTGCGCAGTACTGGTCAGCGAACATTCGCATTGTCACTGTCCTGCTGGTGATCTGGTTTGTCGTCTCGTACGGCTTCGGGATCATCCTTGCCGAACCCCTCAACGCCATTCGTATCGGCGGTGTCGGGCTGGGCTTCTGGTTTGCTCAACAGGGGTCGATCTATGTCTTCATCGTCCTGATCTTCTTTTACGCTGCCCGAATGAACGCGCTTGATCGCGAGTTCGACGTGCACGAAGACTAAGAGGCAAGTTAAATGGATCTACAAACACTTACTTACGTAGTCGTCGGCGCGACCTTCCTGCTGTACATCGTCATCGCCATCTGGGCGCGGGCCAGCTCGACCGGCGAGTTTTATGTTGCCGGCAAGGGCATTCACCCGGTCGCGAACGGCATGGCTACTGCCGCGGACTGGATGTCTGCCGCCTCCTTCATCTCGATGGCCGGCCTGATCGCCTTCAACGGCTACGGCGCCTCGGTCTTCCTGATGGGTTGGACCGGCGGTTATGTACTCCTGGCCATGCTGCTCGCACCGTACCTGCGAAAATTCGGCAAGTTCACCGTGCCGGAATTCATCGGCGAGCGCTTCTACTCGCAGACGGCGCGGATGGTGGCGGTCGCGTGCCTGATTCTGGCGTCGGTCACTTACGTAATCGGTCAGATGAAGGGCATCGGCGTGGCGTTCTCGCGCTTTCTGCAGACCAGCTATGAGGCGGGTCTCTACATCGGCATGGGTATCGTCTTCGTTTACGCGGTCTTGGGCGGCATGAAGGGGATCACCTACACGCAGATCGCGCAGTACTGCGTACTGATCTGCGCCTACACGATTCCGGCCGTGTTCATTTCGCTCAACCTGACCGGCGATTTTGTCCCTCAGCTCGGTCTGGTCGGCGAGATGGTCACCGGACCGCAGGCGGGGATGGATATGATGGCCCGGCTCGATCAAGTGGTGACCGACCTCGGCTTCCCCAAATACTCTGAGCAGGTGATGGGCTCGAAACTCAATATGTTCGTGTATACGCTGTCGCTGATGATAGGGACGGCCGGCCTGCCGCACGTAATCATCCGCTTCTTCACCGTACCCAAGGTCAAGGATGCCCGCAGCTCGGCCGGCTGGGCGCTGGTGTTCATTGCGATCCTCTACACAACCGCACCGGCGGTCGGCTCGATGGCGCGTCTGAACCTGATGAACACCATCCAGACCGGTCCGGTCGGTGAGGTCACGGGCAACATCGAGATCGCCCAGGTGCCGCAATGGATGATCAACTGGCAAAAGACCGGTCTTTTGGATTGGGAAGACAAGAACGGCGACGGGCGCATCCAGTACTACAACGACAAGAACCCCGAGATGGCGGCCAAGGCCGAAGGGTTCGGCTGGAAGGGCAACGAGATGACCAAGGTCGACCGTGACATCATGGTGCTGGCCAACCCGGAGATCGCCAAACTGCCCAACTGGGTCGTCGCCATCGTGGTTGCCGGCGGCCTCGCCGCGGCGCTCTCGACCGCGGCCGGCCTGCTACTGGCGATCGCTTCCGCGGTATCGCACGACATCATCAAGGGCATGATCAACCCCAACATCTCAGAGAAGAGCGAGCTCCTGGCATCGCGCATCTCGATGGCGGGCGCGATCTTCCTCGCCGGGTACCTGGGTCTGCATCCACCGGACTTCGCCGCCGGCACTGTGGCCATCGCCTTCGGGCTGGCCGCGAGCTCGATCTTCCCGGCACTGATGATGGGCATCTTCTACAAGAAGATGAACCGTGCCGGCGCGATCTGGGGCATGATCGCAGGCATCGGCGTCACGCAGCTGTATGTGTTCCAGCACAAAGGCATCCTGTTCATACCGGGCACCTCGTTCCTGGGTGATTTGAGCCCGGACTGGTTCTTCGGCATCTCGCCGAATGCGTTCGGTGCAATCGGTGCGCTGGTGAATTTCGCGGTCGCCATCATGGTGGCCAAGATCACCGCGGAGCCGCCAGAGCATATCCAGCACCTGGTGGAGGACATCCGCGTGCCCAAGGGTGCCGGTGCGGCAACGGATCACTAATAAGAATCCCTGTTAGTTCGGAATTGACCCCGCCCTCCGGCGGGGTTTTTTATTGCAGGTGGGGGCATGCCCGAAACCAATCCGTCAGGATGCCCTAGTCCGCTTTTGCTAAGCTCGTGCCCGGGCCAAACGCCACTGTTCAGGAATTCGGAAGATGGAAGTCGAACTCGTTGAGATCCGCCAGTTTCTCGAACAACGCAATCCATTCAGCTACCTCGACAAGCAGACACTCGACGAGTTGCCGCAGGACATCGAGATCCGCTACCTGCGTCGCAGCGGGAGCTTTCCGCCTGCCGAGGGGTTTCTCTATATCGTGCGCAGCGGTGCGATAAAGATCTGCGACAAGTCTGGCGAACTGTGCGAAAAACTGGGGGAAGGCGACCTGTATAGCGTGACCTGCGAGCTGGTCGACTTTACTGAATGCAATCGCGGCGAGGCCCTCGAAGACAGCCTGCTCTACATGCTGAGCTGCGAACGGCTAAAAGCCTTGTGTCGCAGCTCCAAGACCTTCAGCGAGCATTTCTCAGCGACCGTAAAGGAGCGGCTGAAGACCGCCGTAAACGCCATACAGGGCTCGCATGACCCAACGGTTGCCGCGATGATGGTCGAGGTCGCCAGCCTCGTGCGCAGATCGCCGATCACCATCGATTCCGGCATGAGCATCCGCGAGACCGCAGCGATGATGAGCAACAAAGACGTGTCGTCGGTGATGGTCATGCAGGGCGAGAAACTTGTCGGGCTGGTAACCGACCGCGACCTGCGTAGACGGTGCGTGGCCATCGGCCTGAGCGGCGCTGAGCCGATCGATCAGATCATGACCCCCGACCCGGTCGTCATCGAGGGGAGCACGCTGACGGCGCAGGCCTTGATGACTATGACCCGCAAACGCTTTCATCATCTGCCGGTTACTCGCGACGGCAAGCTCATCGGCATGATCACGGCCACTGACCTGGCCAATCATCAGAGTGCGAACTCGGCCTACCTCGCAGTCGACGTGCGCAAGGCCAAGACCGTGGCTGACCTGATTGAGGTCAGCACGCGCCTGCCCAGTCTGCATCTGCGCCTCGCCAATGCCAGCGCTACCGCGCGCCATATCGGCGAGGCGGTGTCCTGTTTGACGGATTCGATCACCGGCCGCCTGCTGCAGATGGCAGAAGCGTCCCTCGGACCGCCGCCGGTCCCCTATGTGTGGTTGGCCGGTGGATCGCAGGCCCGTCGTGAGCAGAGTTCTCATTCCGATCAAGACAACGCGCTGCTGTTATCGGATGATTTCCGGCCCGAGCACGACGAATACTTCGCCGCGCTGGCCAAATTCGTCAGCGATGGCCTCGACGCGTGTGGCTTTGTGTATTGCCCGGGCGATGCCATGGCGACCAACAAGCAGTGGCGCCAGCCTCTGCGGGTATGGCAGGGCTATTTCAGCGGCTGGATAGAGCGCCCCGACCCGATGTCAATGATGCTCTCCAGCATTTTTTTCGATCTGCGTCCGGTCACGGGCAGCCTCGAGCTGTTCACCCCCTTGCAGACCATGATCCTCGAAAAGTCGCAGCAGAATCGCATCTTTCTCGCCCATATGATGGCCAATGCAATGCAGCACCGCCCGCCGCTGGGTTTCTTTCGTCAGTTTGTGCTGGAACGCGGCGGCGAACACGACGAGACCCTGGACCTCAAGCATCGCGGCATCGTACCGATCACGGACATTGCGAGGCTGCTGGCCCTGTCTCTCGGCAACGCGCAGGTCAACACCGGCGATCGCCTACGCGCCTGTGCCGGTACCCCGGCGCTGTCGACAGACATGGCCGAAAATCTCGAGGATGCGTTGGAATTCATTGCGTCGCTGCGTATCCAGCACCAGGCAAATCAGATCCGGCGTGGCGTAAAGGCCGATAACTATGTGCCGCCGGACCAGCTCTCCGAACTCCAACGCGAACACCTGAAGCATGCGTTCAAGGTCATCCAGTTGATGCAAGAGACCATGTCCAAGCGATTCGGTGCGGACAAGCTGGGATGATCCCAATGCTGGCGCGCTTGCTGGGCAAGGAATATCAGCGCAAACGGGCGCTGGCGCAGGCAGCGCCGGGGCCCCTCGCCGATTACCTGGCCACGCCCTTCCCCGACAAGCGGAGCGATTGCCGCGAGTTGGAGATTGTCGCGATCGATCTGGAGACGACCGGTCTGGACCCGAGCAAGGACGACATCCTGAGTATCGGTCTGGTGCATATCGATCACTTCGCGGTCAAGCTATCCACCGCCTGGCACAGCATCGTGCGCATCGATCGCGAGATCCCTGGGGAATCGGCAGTCATCCACCACATCACCGACGACAGGTCGGCGGCCGGCGCGCCGATCGATGCGCTGCTGCCCGAGCTGTTGCGTCGCCTGGCCGGCAGGCCCATGGTGGTGCATTATTCGCCGATCGAACAGAACTTCATCAGCGCCAGCTGCCAACGGCTGTACGGGGCGCCTTTCGTGGGGCCGATCATCGACACGCTGGAGATCGGTCAACGGGTGTTCGAGCGGCGCAATCACCTGATCCAGCCGGGAGACCTGCGCCTGTTCAACTTGCGCCCGCGCTACAACCTGCCGCAGTACAAGGCGCACAATGCGCTGAGCGATGCCCTGGCCACCGCGGAACTCTTCCTGGCGATGGCCGACAATCTCTGCCCGGAACGCCCGTGCCCGCTGGGCCAGTTCCTGAGCAACCGTTGACGAGCCCGAATCCGATGGCCGAGAAGACACCTAATCTGCACAAGACACTGTTGATCCTGATCGTGGTCTTCCTGCCCCCGTTTTGGCTGATTTTCACCGATGAGGGATCGCGAGTCGCGGACACGACCCTGCTCTGGCTGCTGGGGGAAAAGGACATCAAGGTGGACCTGCACAAACTCGACAGCCGCTTTTCCGAGGAAGATATCCGGAAGGTCTATAGCGAGAACGAATGGCAGTGTGGAGCGCAGTCCACTCCCTTCGGCGACCAGCTGTGTGCGGCCCGGATCGGGACCTTTAATGGCTATCCCTCACAGGCCATTACCTTCTACTTCAAAGAGGGCCGGGTCAGTGCCCTCAAATTGATCTATCGCGATCAGTACCATCAGCAGATCCTGGGCTTCAACATCGCGCAGTTCGGACAGCCGAGCAATGTGGCGGCGGCCATCGCCGATGGCCCGGACGCCGACGAGGTGCTGGAATGGAACCTCGAACACGGCGTAATGGTGATGAAAAAGACGCTGGGCAAAAGCGATGAGCCCGCCCTGCTTTGGATGGCATCCGGCGATTCATGATTTCTGGCGGTTTGCCCTGGAGATTCCCGGTCCTTTGAGGGGCTTCTCCGTCGCCAGGGCCATCGATACTCTCGCGACATGAAAATCAAGCGGAGCGCGAAAACCATGCGTCAGACCACACTCGACCCGATCTCTCTCGAAGACGTCACCAATCTCGAGCAGGCCCCGTTTGTCGTAGAGGGCGAAGGGGACAACGCCATAAAAATCTACTTTCAATCCGAAGACAACAAGCGGGAATATCTCGCACTCGAGGTCCACGGCTCGAACAACAGCGCCGGCTTGAAGAAGATTTTCGACGACGCCGCTGAGAGCCCGATCACCGGCACGATCAACTGATCTTGCGGACCAGATAGCGTCCGGGCAGGCCACCCTCGCGCACGATATCCAGCATGCGTACCGGGAACGTGCCCTGCGAACGGTCCGCGAAATAGAGCTTGAGCGCCTCGGAGACAGTCGGAAAGGCCATGTGGTCCCAAGGAATTTCCGGCTCCGCCAGCAGTTCCACTGCGAGGCTTTCCTCTCCCGGAGAGAAGTCGAGATCGAGCAGGCGTCCGCGAAACAGCATATACACTTGGTTGATGTGCGGCAGGTTGACGGTCACATAGAGGTCATCGACCGCAACGCGCGCGTTGGCCTCTTCTAGCGTTTCCCGGATCGCGCCCTCATAGGTCGTCTCTCCGTTCTCCATGAACCCGGCCGGCACTGTCCAGAGGCCGAGACGCGGCTCGATGGCACGCCGGCATAGCAGCACCTTGTCTTCCCAATGCGCAATGCAACCGGCTACGACCTTCGGGTTCTGGTAGTGAACAGTGCCGCATTTATCACACAGATGGCGCGGGCGATTGTCTCCATCCGGGACACCGACGCGCACCTCGCTGCCGCAGACACTGCAATACTTCATCGTTCATCCATCGGGGTTTTGCGCATGATACCAGCCCCGATCCGCAGACCACCGCCCGTCCAGCGCGGCGGCACCCCGCCTGGGGTGAACCGTGACGGCAAGCATAAAGGCGTCCGCAGTAGGAAGCTGGTGGCATAGGCGGGCTACCTCTCCTGGTCAGCTGAGGAAGCGCCGGTTAGCATTGCCGCAACCTCAGAGAGCTGCGAGCGCATGAGCGAACAATACGCCGACGCCGATATTCCGGAGACCGTGGCAGCGGTCGATCTCGGTTCCAACAGTTTTCATATGATCGTTGGTAAACTCGATAACAATCAGCTGGTTATCGTAGATCGCCTGCGCGACGCCGTGCGCCTTGGGGGTGGCCTGCTGGAGAACAAGACCCTCAGCGACGACGCCTGGGAACGTGCGCTCGACAGCCTGTCACGCATGGGCCAGCGCCTGCGCGCCTTGCCACCGCACGCGGTACGTGCGGTAGGTACCAACACCATGCGGCAGATTCGCGACGGCGGCGCATTCCTACAGGCCGCAGAGGATGCGCTCGGACATCCAATCGAGATCATCGGGGGGCGTGAGGAGGCGCGCCTGGTCTACCTCGGTGTCGCGCATGGTCTTGCGGCAGGCGAAGAGACCCGCCTGGTGATCGATATCGGCGGCGGCAGTACCGAGCTGATCCTTGGCGAAGGACTGGCGCCGAGAGAGAGAGAAAGCCTGTTCATGGGTTGTGTCAGCATGACACAGCGCTTTTTTCCCAGTGGCAAGATCAGCCAGGACGCGATGGACCGGGCCGTATTGAGCGGCCGCGTCGAACTCCGACCGGTCCGGCGGATGTTTCACTCCGGTCAGTGGGATGCCGCGGTCGGCAGCTCAGGCACCATCAAGTCTATAGAGCGCGTCGTGATCGCCAACGGCTGGAGTGAAGAAGGCATCAACCGGTCATCGCTGAAAAGGCTTCGCCGCGCGCTGGTCAGCGCCGGACATATCGACGAGGTCAAGCTCGAAGAGCTGTCGGACGATCGTCGACCGGTGTTCGCCGGCGGCGTTGCCGTGCTCAGCGCGGTATTCAAGGCTCTCGACATCGACAAGATGCGGGTATCCGACCTGGCGCTGCGCGAGGGGCTCTTGTACGAGCTGGTCGGCCATATCCGACACATAGATATCCGCGACTCCACTGTCCGGGCGGTGATGCAGCGCTTCGGAGTGGACCGCAAACAGGCGAGCCGGGTGGAGGCGACGGCACGGGCGCTGCTGCGGCAGGTCGAGGAGAACTGGGCACTTGACGATCCCGAACACACCTTGATGCTCAACTGGGCGAGCCGGCTGCATGAGATCGGCCTGATCATTTCACACAGCAGTTTCCATAAGCACGGTGCCTATATCTTGGCGAATGCTGACCTGCCGGGCTTTTCGCGTCCGCAGCAGGCGGTGTTGGCGGCACTGGTGCGGGTCCACCGGCGCAGATTCCTCGACAGCGAGTTCGTGGCCCTTCCCACCTACGCCGCGGAGAGCACCAAGCGAATGGCGGTGTTGCTGCGCCTGTCAGTCCTGCTGCACCGTGGGCGCAGCGGCAGTCATAAACCGCCGATGAAAATCGCCGTCCACGAAAAAGACGTTCGGCTGGACTTCCCCGACGGCTGGCTGGTGGAGCACCCCCTGACCGAGGCCGAGATAGCGCGCGAGGCCGAGTACCTCTCCGCGTCAGGATTCACCCTGCAATATGCCTAGGTAATTCCGCTTCCAGCCGTTGCAAACTCCGCGGCTATTAGAATAGACGGAGAGGGAGGCGAATGTCCGATATCACCGAGGCCCTGATGGGCTTTGAACTGGGAGACGATGAAAGCGAATCAGCAGTTCAGACACTCGAGCGCACCGACGCGCATGCGATGTGCGCTATGGCCTTCAGCCTGCATTGGGATAGCGAGTTCGCGCGACACACCGACCAGCTGGTCGCACGCAAGCTAAATCTGTGGCGCGATATCCTGCCGTACGAACTCGAACCCGAACTCATCGATAAGCCCGTCAACCACATCGCCAGCCGGGGCTTCGCGCCCGGTGAGTTGATCGTCCCGTACCAATCCGACCTGTGTTTCAACCTCACACAACGCGCCTTCCATCGCACGCTGCGCAAAAACAGTTACATCGAACCACGTGCCGGTCGCTTTTATCCGCGTGCCTTCATCGGCGGCTCGCGCGGTATCTTTCCCGAGGAGCGTCTGCCGTTCCGGGTAAGTAGCGTCAGCGGGGACATGATTGGCTGCGACCTCAATCATCCCTTAGCAGAAAGGGCTCTCGACCTCAGCGTACGGATCCTGGATATCTGGGCCGCAGGCGAGGAACACGGCGGCAGCTGCAACGATATCGCAGAGATGGTTGCGCTCAACGGCCCCGGGATGCAGGCGCGTTGGCGCGCTCAGCCGACGGACTTTTGGCAGGACCTGCCGTTCGCTCGCGCGGCGGGGGAGCCCGACGCCGGTTTCTACGCGATGCCGCGCCTGGTGCCGCACGTCGATCAGACGGCATCGGCACAGATCGGCCAGCTGTATCAGCGTCTGCTGCCCCCACAAGGCCGGGTTCTCGACCTGATGGCCAGCTGGCAGTCTCACCTGCCCGACGCGCACCACCTTGGCGAAATCATCGGACTCGGGATGAATGCCGAGGAGCTCGCGGCCAATCCGCTGCTCGCCGGGCACCGGCTGCACGATCTCAATCTCGACCCCAAGCTGCCCTACGAGGATGCGGAGTTTGACGCCGTCATCTGCAGCCTGTCGGTCGAGTACCTGGTCAAGCCGTTCGAGGTCTTTGCCGAGGTTGCCCGCGTGCTGCAGCCGGGTGGCCGTTTCATCGTCACTTTCTCCAACCGCTGGTTCCCACCCAAGGTGATCCGCGTCTGGGAGGGCATCCACGAATTCGAACGTCCCGGATTGGTCCTGGAATACTTCCTGCGTGACGGCCTGTTCGATCAGCTCGAGACCTGGTCGGTACGCGGGCTGCCGCGCCCCGCAGACGACAAGTACGCGGACCGGATGGCCGATAGCGATCCGGTGTATGCGGTGTGGGGCAGCAAACGTTGACACCGCAGGGGATCGACAGCCTTGCCTGGATGCAGCAGTTGGCCGGACGTATAGATCAGTTGAACAGCCGGGCCGAGATAGAATCGGCCCTGGACGATATCGAGTACCTGACGGAGGCACTCGATCCGCAGCTGCAGGAGTCTGCCTACCAGTTGATCGAGATGCTGCGGCGCAGGCTGGAAGCGCCGGTACGGTGAGTGAGCCCGGCAGCGGCTCGCGGCACTATGCAGTGCGCCGCGTCAATCCCTTCGAGGGCGTGCTGCAGGTCGTGGAGACACATAATGCACGCGCCTACAGCCCAAACGGTCATGTCTGGCAGGTGCAGGTGTTGGCGCAGCGCCCGGACCATACCTGGCGCAGTTTTAACGATGTAGAACCAATCGAGCAGTTCTTCAATTTCGGGCTCTGGGACGCGGTCGAGGGTCTGCACCGGATCCCAGCCAGCCCCATACTGGACATAGGCGACATGCAGGGGGCGGCCGACGAGCTCACCGGCGTGCTGCGGCACGTGGTCGAGGATCTGCCTTTCGCATTGATCGATGACTACGAATACTGGGCCACCGATTACGACGGCCGGCCGGTGGCACTGTTGGCAACCACCGAGAATCCGCGCCTGATGCACGACATCCGGGTGAGTCGCTGGCAGGCGACCCGCGTATCCGACCACAGCTTTACCTCGCCGTCCTTGCTCGCACGTGATCTGCCCACCAAGGGACATGTCGGCCCCCGCCAACACGCCGAGCTGCTGGAGCGCCAGGTGCGCCAGCTGGGCCAGCACAAGGTCTGGTTCCGCCGCTCGTCCGAAGGTGATGGTGAACGCCTGCACCCCAAACGCGCCGAGACCACATTGACCGCAGAGGTCTTTCCACCGCTCGGGCTCAAGTCCGACTGGACAGACGATCTGACACGCGAACTCGCCGCAGACTACCTCGCCTGGCAGGCACCCCGGCTGCTGACGCTGCAACGTATTGACGATGCGCAGCGCCGCTGGCTCGAACAGCACGCCTGTCACCGGGCCGTAGAACTCGCCGCAGCCTATCGATTGATCCCGCGTATACTCGACAAGGCGCGCCTCGAGGCAGCACGCGTTGAGGCAAGACTGCGCCGATCCGCCGTCTAAGATTGAAGAAAAACCGAGGAGACAGCGACCTTGTCAGCGCAGAAAGACTGGCGTGTGGACATCTTTCCCCTGACCTTTTTCGCCCTGGTGATCGCTGCCAAGACCTACTATCTGGTCGGCTACGTCAACGCCCACGCGCATCTCTGGGATTTGATGACCGACGCCGAGCGCCGTCAGGCCTTCGGCGGTGCGGTGGGGTACTACCTGACGGGGCAGTTCTCGCACATCAGCTATTATGCGACGGCGCTCGCCTTCGATGCACTGGTGTTCTACAGCCTCTGGGTGCGACGCGCAGCAAAGGAGCGTCCGCATGGCTTCTGGGAAAACATCTTCCCGTTGATCACCGTGTTCGTCCCGGTGCTGGGCTTCACCTTGATGTTCATCCCCGATGTGCGCGCGGTATTGCCGACCTATCCACCGGCATTCCTACATCGGATGGGAGACCTGATACCGGGGTTTCCGTTCTACATGAACCTGGCCGGGCTACTGATCGGACTGTTTGGTGCCGCGTTCAGCATCTGGGCCATTCGCCATTTACGCGCCTCGTTCGGCCTGCGCACCGCGGTGCGCGACCTGGTAACCACCGGCCCCTACCGACGCATCCGGCACCCGCTGTACTTTGGTGAGATCATTCACATCTTCGGTGTCGTCATTCTGGCCGCCACGCCCGCGGCACTGTACCTGTTCATCGTCGCGGTCGCGTTGCAGGCGATCCGCGCCAAGATCGAAGAGCGAAAATTTCTCGCCAGCGTCCCCGCGTACGCAGAATTCAAGCGCAATACCGGGTTTCTGTGGCCCAGGTTTTTTTGAACGGTCGGCCACAGGGCACACGGGAGGCGATCCGCATTCAGCCGGCTGGTACAATCGTCCTGGGTAATTTCCCGTCAATTCGTGGCGCGACGCCCGTGCAACCACACTTTAGACTGCGGCGGGTAGAAGATATCGACCTCAGGATATGCGCCCGACCAAACAGGAACCGAGTCCCTTGAGCGAACCCAACCTGCAAAGCTATCACCACGACCAGGTCGGCCGAACGGGGATCCTGCTGGTCAACCTGGGGACACCGGATGCACCCGACCGCGCCTCCGTGCGCCGCTATCTCAAGGAGTTCTTGTGGGACCCCCGAGTCGTCGAGGTGCCGCGGCCGATCTGGTGGTTTGTCCTGAATGGCGTCATCCTGAACACCCGTCCGGGACGATCCGCCAAGGCCTACCAGAAGGTCTGGACCAACGAGGGTTCACCCCTGCTGTCGATATCCTACAAACAACGCGACGCCTTGGCGCAGCGGCTGGGTGATGCCATGCCGGTCGCGCTGGCGATGCGCTACGGCAGCCCGTCGATCGAGACAGGCCTAGAGGAACTGCGCAATGCCGATGCACGGCGTATTCTGGTGCTACCGCTCTACCCACAGTATTCGGCGACGACCACTGCATCGATCTTTGATGCCGTGGCGGACGCACTGCGCAAATGGCGATGGATCCCCGAGCTGCGCTTCATCAACCATTACCACGATGAACCGGCCTACATCGGCGCATTGGCCGATAGTGTGCGGCGTCATCGCGCGCAGTTCGGTGCAAGCGACAAACTGCTGCTGTCGTTTCATGGGATTCCCGAAGAGTACTTCCACAAGGGAGATCCCTATTTTTGCGAATGCCAGAAGAGCGGCCGCCTGCTCGCGGAAGCGCTGGACCTGAAACCGGATCAGTGGCAGCTCAGCTTCCAGTCCCGTCTAGGCCCGAAGCAGTGGCTGCAGCCCTACACCGACAAGACACTCGAGACGATGGCCAGCGAGGGCGTGAAGTCGGTGCAGGTGATCTGCCCCGGCTTCTCCGCCGACTGCCTCGAGACCCTCGAGGAGATCGCCATGGAGAACCGCGAGGTCTTTCTCGAGGCCGGTGGCGAGCGCTACGAATACATACCCTGCCTGAATGAAGCGGCAGGTCATATCGATATGCTCGCAGGACTGATCGCCCAGCATACGCAAGGCTGGGGGCACAGCACGGAAGACCCGGCCCAGGTTCGTGAACGGGCGTTGGCGATCGGTGCGGCCCAATAGCCCTATGACGACGCATGAAAAATCACTGATCAGTCACCTCCTGGTCGGCCTGCAGTTCACGGCCATTGTGATCATTGCCTGGCCGTTCATGACGCAACCGGATGACCGCCTGCAATGGCTCGGAATCAGCGCCCTTGGCGCTATCGTTGGCCTTTACACCCTGGCGCACAACAAGCTCGGCAACTTCGGCATATACCCCGAGCCGATACCGGATGCCTGCCTGATCACCACGGGACCCTATCAGTGGATCCGCCACCCGATGTATACCAGCCTGCTGCTGTTCATGCTGGGGATTGCCCTGTACAAACATGCATGGCCCAACTATCTCGGAATGGCACTATTGGCCCTTGCGATACTCGGCAAGATGCGGCGGGAGGAGGCTCATCTGCACCTGAAATTTGCGGACTACTCGGATTATGTGAGACGCACTCACCGGCTGATTCCGCGGATCTACTGACCCGGCAGCATTCGATGAGCGACAAGCCCAAGCCGACGGAAATCGTCCTGCATAAGAGATCACACTCGCTGGAGATCGCGTTCGATGATGGCGCGCGCTTTGTCCTGCCCTGCGAGCTCCTGCGCGTCTACTCACCCTCGGCCGAGGTCCGCGGTCATTGGGGCCAGTACGCGAAACTGCAGCTGGATAAACAGGACGTGAACATCACCGAGATCAAACCGGTCGGCGCCTATGCGATCAAGATCTTCTTCGATGACGGCCACAACTCCGGCCTGTTCGACTGGGGCTTTCTGTACGACCTGGGGCGCAAGCAGGACCTGCATTGGAACGATTATCTGCAGCGCCTCGCAGAGGCCGGCCATCAGCGCAAGGTCCCCAGTTGGCGTGTATCAGAGGATCCGGCCGACTGACGCGGTCGCCCCGGGCGACAGGCAGGGTGGCCTGCAAGACAGATTCCTTCTTGGCCGGTAGCACCCGGCGGGTCGCTTCGATAGGCCTCCGCAGCATGCCGCCAACCACAAATCAAGAGACGAATTCCCGTTCAAAGTATCGGCCACTAGGCCGATACTTTGACGTATGCCCCTAGCCCGCTTATTTCACCAACTTCCTGCTGTGGTCGCGGTTATGCTCGCCATCGTGCTGTTGTGCCCCGCAGTAGTCACCGCGGCAGGCGCTGCGCACGTGCTTATGCTGCATTCCTACAGCCAGGAATACCAATGGACCAAAGGTCAGCACAAAGGCTTTGTTGAGGCACTGGAAGCAGACTCGAGATACCAGCTGGTCTTCGATTCGGAATACCTGGATACCAAACGCCGGGCCTACGAGCCGGTCTATGCCGAGGCCTTCGCCAAACACCTGCGTTTCAAGTACGCCGACTATGTCCCGACGGCTATCTATACATCGGATGACAATGCACTGCGCTTTGCCTTGCAGCACCTCAGCGAGATCTTTCCCGGGGTCCCGGTGTTCTTCTCCGGAGTGAACGACTATGGCGTCCTTGAACGAATCGCCGGTCGGCCGGTCAGCGGCGTTTTCGAGAAAAAGGAGATCGCGCCGAACCTCGCGCTGCTGGCGGAAATGGGGGTCTCGTCGCGCGAGATCTTGGTGGTTGGCGATGGTTCGCCCACCTATCGTGCGATCGAGCGCGAGATAAGGTCTGAACTCCTGACGAAGACGGAGATATCCGCACGCTTCGTGGCGGACCAGAAGCTGGATCGGATAGTCGCCGGGATAGCAGAGTATCCCGATCTCGGCCTGTTCCTGACCACGCTGGGCGGCATCAAAGATCCCAGTGGTCAGACGCTGCCGTTGCGCGAGACCGTCACGAGGATCGCCGGCTCACGTCATCGTGTGATCGTCAGCATGGAAGACGCCTACATGTTTGATGGCGTACTCGGCGGCTACGTGACCAGTGGCGAGAAACAGGGGGCCACGGCGGCCGGCTTGCTGCGTCAGTATCTCGCGACTGGCGCCATACCCGCCCCGATCCTCGATAGCCCAAACCTTTATCTGTTCGATGCACGGGAGCTGACCCACCACGGCTTGAAACTACCCGAATCGCGCTTCCCAGACGCGGTCATACTCAATCAGCCACTGTCTCTGTACCAGCGTTACCGCACCTGGATCCTTGGTGCGCTGACTGCGCTGACAGTGCTGTTCACACTCTCGCTGATCGGTTTTCTGCTGATACTGTCGAGAAAGAACCGACAGATTCAGCTGCGCTCCGCTGAATTTGAGGAACAGGCCGAGATCGCCCTGCGCGCCAAGGCCAGCCTGAACGAGGCCGAAAATCTGGCGCGGCAAGGCAGCTGGGACTGGCACGTCGCCGACGACCTGCTGTTCTGGTCAGAGGGACTTCGCCATCTCTGCGGCGAGACCGCGCCGGGTTCCAGACAGACATTGGGGGCACTGCTTCAGCAGCTGCCCGAAGACGACCGCGACGATTTGACCGCGATCATCGATGAAGTGCGCGAGTCGGGAAAACAACAGGCACTGGTGCATCGCCTGCGGACTGACGACGGCCTTCGCACCGTTCGCGAGATCATTCGTCCAATCCGCGATTCCGCGGGAATTACGCAACGCCTGATAGGCACGATCCAAGATGTCACCGAGCAATACCTCGCCGAGAGCCAGCTGCGCGAGAGCGAGGAGAAGTACCGTCGTCTGTTCGAGCTGTCCGAAGATCCTATGTGGCTGTTAATCGATCAAGAGTTCGTGATGGCCAACCAGGCCGCCAGCCGCGTACTCGGCTATGAATCGACTAGCGAACTGGCCGGGGTGCACCCTTCACGCCTGTCACCCCAAAGGCAACCCGATGGTCTTGCCTCGCGAGAGAAGGCAAACGAAATGATGCTACGAGCCTATTCGAACGGCTATCATCGCTTCGAGTGGCTACATCAAAAAAAGGACGGCTCGGTGTTTCCCGTGGAGGTCTCCCTTACCAAGGTCCCCTACCGCGGCGGCGATGCGCTGTTCTGCATCTGGCGCGACATAACCGGGATCAAAAAGACCCAGACGGCTCTCGAGGAAAAGACTACCTACCTGGACGGCATCCTGGCCTCATCCGAGCGGGTCGCGATAATCGCCACCGATGCCGAGGGTAAGATCCGATACTTCAACCCGTCCGCGGAAAAGCTCTTCGGTATAGCCGCCGCGCAGCTGCTCGGAGAGGAACTCGCGAGGATCCATCAGGTCCAGCAAAGCGACCAAGACTTCATTTTGGTCGGCCTGAAAGAGGCACGGAAACACGGTGAGTACCGCTTCACGATGAAGCTGGAGCGCGACGATGGCCTGCACTTCGTCGATTCCCGCATCTCTCCCATCTACAAGGGCAGCAGCGAGTTCGCCGGCTACATGCTGATGTGTGAGGATATTACCGAACAACGCCGCGCCTCGGAACTGATTGAGTACCACGCCACCTACGACCCCCTGACAAACCTGCCCAATCGCCGGCTGTTCATGGATCAACTACATCAGGCGCTGGCGCGGGCCAAGCGGCACGGTCACCAGAGCGCGTTGTTGTTCCTCGACCTCGACAACTTCAAGACCATCAATGACTCCCTCGGCCACCCGGTTGGTGACACGCTGCTGCGCGAGGTGGCCATTCGCATCAAGACGGCGCTGCGCGAGGAAGACACCGTAGCGCGGCTCGGTGGCGACGAATTCGTCGTACTGCTTTCGGAGCTCTCCGACGGCCGCGAAGAGGCAGTCAGCGATGTCCAAGCCGTCGCGGAAGGCATGCGGCAGACGCTAAGCACGCCTTATCACATCAATGCGCATGAGCTGCATATCACGCCAAGTATCGGTATCGCAGTGTTCCCTTCTGGAAAGGATACTGCAGATGATGTCTTGCGCCAGGCTGATACGGCAATGTATCAGGCCAAGGATTCCGGCCGCAACGCCGTGCGCTTCTTTCTGCCGAGCATGCAGCTCGCCGCGGAGAAGCGCCTGCGAATGATCGGCGAACTCCGCAAGGCGCTGCCACGGTCGGAGCTGATTCCCTACTTTCAACCACAGTTCAATGCCCGGCAGCAGTTGTGCGGTGCCGAGACACTGCTGCGGTGGCAGCATCCGCAGCAGGGCCTGGTCATGCCCGGGGAGTTCATCCCCCTGGCCGAAGAGGCGGGACTGGTTCTGGCCATCGGCGACTGGACGCTGCGCGAAGCGCTCTGCCAGTTCAGGGTATGGCACGGCCATATGCCGGGGGCCTCTATCGGACGTGTGGCGGTCAATGTCAGCGCGCTGCAGTTCCGGCAGGACGATTTCGTCAACAAGGTGGAGCAGGCGCTGGGCGATACTGGTGCGGACCCGGCCTGGCTGACGCTGGAGATGACCGAAAGCATCTTACTGGAGGATTTCGAGGCGACGGTCTCCAAGATCCAGCAGCTCAGGCGCCTTGGGGTGCGCTTTTCTATCGACGATTTTGGTACCGGCTATTCGTCGCTCGCCTATCTCAAGCGGTTACCGGTGGACGAGATCAAGATCGATCGATCTTTCGTGCGCGATATCATGGTCGATGCCAATGACGCGGCACTGGTGGATACCATCATGACAATGGCCAGACATATCGATCTCGATGTCGTTGCCGAAGGCGTCGAGACAGAGCCGGCATTCTCCTTTCTCCGCGAGCGTGGCTGCCCGACCTTCCAGGGCTATTTCTTCGGCCATCCCTGCACGGCTGAGGAATTCACTGCGCGATTCCTCGACACCGGCCAGGCGTCTGTGATTTAACCTGAAAATTTCACCGGCCGATCGACGCAACCCGGCCTGACGCCTGTCCCTCAGTTTACGGCATAGAGATTGCGGTCGTCTGCGCGGAGATACTGCAGCGCCTTTTCGGAATCCAATGGTCGGGCATAGTGATACCCTTGCGCCTGCCTGCATCCCTCGCGGCGCAGAAACTCATGCTGCGCCAGATTCTCGACTCCCTCCGCCACCACCTGTAACTTCAACCGGTCGGCCAGCGAAAGGATCGCCTTTACGATCGCTGCGTCGTCCGGGTCGGTCACTATGTCACGCACGAACGAACGATCCACCTTTAGCGTCTGAATCGGAAACTTTTTAAGATAACTCAGGGAAGAATAGCCGGTACCGAAATCGTCGATGGATATGCCGACACCCAGGCTGCGCAGGGCCTGCATCACCTTCAGTGAACGCGTCGCATCATCCATCAGCAGGCTTTCCGTCAACTCGAAATCCAGTGCCTCAGCCGCCAGATCCAGCATCTGCAGAATGGCGCGCACGTCGTCAACCAGGCTATCGTTTTGCAGCTGTCGCGCCGAGAGATTGACCGACAGTCGAAGCTCCGGGTGGCCTGCATCCTGCCAGGCCTTCAACTGCGCGCAGGCGGTCTCGAGCACCCAGTTGCCAATCGGCACGATCGTGCCATTTTCCTCCGCCAGCGGAATGAATTCACTCGGCGGTATCTCTCCGAGCTGCGGGTGAGTCCAACGCAGCAGGGCCTCGAAGCCCAGCACACGCCGGCTGTCGATTTCCAGCATCGGCTGATACTGCAGACGGAGCTGACCGAGATCCAGCGCTGATCGCAGACCCACCTCGATGGCGAGGCGCCGAGTATTCGCCTGATGCATCTCGGTGGTGAAGAATTTGTATCGCCCGCGTCCAGTCTGCTTGGCGAGATACATCGCCGTGTCGGCGTTCTTCGTCAAGGTCACGAAGTCCTCACCGTCATCCGGGTAGATGGCGATCCCGATGCTGGCCCCGATGTACGCCTGATGCTCGCCGATACTAAAGGCTGCTTGCAAGACCTCGATCAGCTTATCGGCGACATGACCCGCATGCACCAAGCCCTTGAGCGACGGAAGAATCACGGTGAACTCATCGCCGCCAAGGCGCGCCAGGGTGTCGCTCTGGCGCAGCGTTTGCTTAAGACGTTGTGCAACCTCAATCAAGAGTTTGTCGCCGATATCGTGACCTAGGGAATCATTGACGTACTTGAAGCGATCCAGATCGATGAACATGATGGCAGCGAATTCTTTGCGTCGCTTCGCCTGATCAATGTGGTGCTCCAGCCTATCTCGAAACAATGTGCGATTCGGCAGACCTGTCAAAGGGTCGTAGTAGGCCATGCGCTCGAGCTTCTGCTCAATCGCCTTTTGCTGTGTGAAGTCCTTGAAGATCCCTACATAGTTAGAGACCCGACCAGCGTCGTCCCGCATGACATTGATGGTCAACCACTGCAGAAAAAGCTCACCACTGCGGCGTCGATCCCAAAGCTCACCCGACCAGCGACCCGTCTGCTCGATGTCCTGCCACATCGCGCGGTAGAACTCCGCGTCGTGTCGGCCGGACTTTGCGATTGCCGGCGTGGCGCCTATCACATCCTCACGATCAAAGCCGGTGATCTCCAGATATGCCGGGTTGACATCAACGATGCGGCACTCTGAATCGGTTACCAGGATGGCCTCGCCGGCGCTCTCGAATACCTGTTCGGCCAGCCTCAGGCGCTGCACGACGGCCTGTTCCTCGCGGATGTCACGGGCCACCCCGAGATAGCCGCTAATCGCACCGTCGGCGTCAAACAGAGCCGTTACCGACAGGCTGACCGTCAGGCGGCCGCCATCCTTTCGGATGTAGGTCCACTCGTTTTCATCAGCCACACCGTCGGCCGCCTTGGCGACGAAAACCTCGAAGCCCGGGAGTGTCTCGCGCCCGATCTCCTTGCTCAGCTGCCCCGCCCGCTCGATCACCTCGTGTTCATCGTGGATCAGCGCAGGCGTGGCGACACCGACGACCTCTTCCGCTCGATAACCGAGCATACGCTCTGAGCCAGCACTGAATGACTGGATCAGACCGGACGCATCGGTCGAAATAATGGAGGAGTTTGCACTATCGATAATCGCCTGCTTGAGCTGCTCGCTACGCCGCAGCGCCGCCTCGTCGACAATGACTTTGTCCAACAGGCCGTCCAGCGACCTGCCCAACCGGGCCAGTTCGTCATCGCCCCTCAGATCGGTACGCTGCGAGCGAACCCCCCGTCCGAAGCCCTCCAGCACCTGCACGATACGCGCGACGCGGGCAGTGATCAGACGGTGCACGATGAGCATCATCAACAGGGCACTGAATGCAAAGCCTACACCGATGATCCGTGCCTGGCCGTATAGTGATTCCAGCGACCGGGCATAGTGGTGCTGCAGATCGATCTGATGAAACAACAGGCCACAGCGCGGTGCACGGAGCCCAACCGATGCATGCGGATCGCAGACGCTCACGTAACCGGTCAACCAGTGTTTGTCCGATGAGACCACCACCTCGCTTGTCTTGTCGCGTGTGACCCGTTCGACAATCGTGGGATCCGCACCGTAGCCCAGCGCCGTCAGCGGGTGTCCCTCCTCGTGATAATTCGTCGAGGACAGCACCGTGCCATCACGGTCGGTCGTCAGGAGGACATGTAGGTCCAGATCGGAGCCGAAGGCCGAGATGACCTTCTTGACACCCTCGGCGTCACGCAGCAGCAAGAAGCGCTCTACCGTACCCTGGGTTGCATTGAGCCGCACACGCATCTCCTGCAGCAGACTCTTTTCCATGTCTTGCAGCACAAGATGGCGGCTGGTCAGATAGGCCACCACGGTAACCGCCAGGAAAAACGCGGCTACCAGGCCAGGGAGGATGACGCGCAGCGAGCGTCGACTCAAGACCGCGTTCATCAACGCGGAATCAGACCGCCGTAGAGCAGTCCGTCGGTCGCGGTGGCGCTCGTCAGCAGGCGTTTGCTGACCAGCGTTTGTTGCAGGCGCCAAAGCGTCTCTTGCAAGGGGCCATTGAGCAGGGCCAGATTCTGTGCCGGGTCTGGCAGCTCGAGCCCGGCATAACTGGCCACCACCTGCTCGGGTGTGATCTTCAATCGCCGCGCGGTAAACCGCGCGGCGCCCAGCGGGTCATCGTGCAGATAATCCAGCGCACGGAACCATCCGGCGAGCAACTCGCGCAACCTTGGCCCCTCAGCGCGCAGCGTCTCCGCGTGCACGACCAGGACATCGACGACCTCGCCCGGGATCTCACGACTGCTGAATATCTCATGCGCCCCCGCGTGCAACAGTCGGCTCCGCACCGGCTCGAAGGTCACCACCGCATCTACTTTCTCGTCCCTGAACGCACCTTCATGGGCATTGACGGCGAGGGGCACGACCTCGAGCTCGTCCAGCGTCATGTCGTGCAGCTCCAGGGCCCTGGTCAGGATATAGGCGCCCAAGGCGTTGCTTTCCACCCCGATGCGCCGACCCGCCAGGTCGGAAAAGTGCGCAATACCCGCCTTTGCCAAGATCACATCACCGCCCGATGAGATGTCCAATACAGCGATCACTTTCAGCGGGATGTTCGCCTCGCGCAACGTCAGCACCTCATCCAGGGTGAGCGCCGCCCCTTCGAGGGCGCGGTTGCGGAACGCCCGTATCACCTCGGTCGCCGATGGATACTCGACCATGCGGATATCGAGTTTCGACTTCCAGTTTTCACGCTCGGCGGCCAGGTAGAGCGGCTCATAGCCCGGCCACACATTGGTGCCGATGCGCAGGGGCTGTGCGGCCTGTCCTATCGCCGGCAAAAGCAGTGCCGCGACGGCCAGCAGCAATCCGCAGATGGAGGCTTTTCGCATATTCGGATGACGTCCCGCAGCGCAGTGATCGTTCGCCGAGCGGTCGCCGCGCACTCACTGACCGCCAAAGGCGCAGCAATTGGTCCGTGGATTTGTGCAGCGACCGAATCGGCTGAATACTCCAGAATTTAGCGACCTCCGGCGCGGCGGCTTGAGCGGACCTCGAGCGAACGTCAGCGGGTTTCCGGAAAGGGTCATCACATCATGCGGCCGACAACGGAGTCTTTCGGCGCCCCGGCGGGTCAAAGTCTCGAAGGGGAGCCTGTCCCTGCCCCTAGGCTGGAAATCTCACCGCCAGGAGCGCGATAGGCCAGCGGCGAAAACAGGCTGGTATTGCTCAAAATCGCTTCATGCCAGCCTTTACGATTGCAAGTCCAAGCGCTCATCAACCAGCGGTTGGCCGGCCGGCGAGATTTTCAGGCTACCGAATGGAGAAAGCAAGATGTCTGATGATGGTGAATCCGGCGACCCGAGGCTGAGCCGCCGGCATTTTCTGACGCTGCTGTTGGCGGCCGGTGCCGGCAAGGCCCTGGGATTGGCGCCGCCTCCCGGGGCCGCGGACAGCCTGCACAGCCGGCCCGTCCCGAGTTCGGGCGCGAAAATCCCGGTCATCGGCATGGGCTCTTACATCACCTTCAACGTCGGTCAGGACCCGGCGCTGCTGGCAGACCGCGTCGTGGTACTGCGGGCCTTTTTCGCCGCCGGTGGCGGTATGATCGACTCTTCGCCGATGTACGGTTCGTCAGAGGCGGCGATCGGCCACTGCCTGCAACAGCTCGCCTACCCCGCGACGCTGTTCTCTGCCACCAAGGTGTGGACCTGGTTCAGTGCCGAGGGGAATCGGCAGATGCAGGCGTCACGGGAGCTGTGGGGACTGCCGCGTTTCGATCTCATGCAGGTGCACAATCTGGTCAGCTGGGAAGACCACCTGCAGACCCTGCGTGACGCGCGCGACGCAGGTCTGCTGCGCTATATCGGCGTCACCACCTCGCACGGTCGCCGGCATGATGAGCTCGCGACGGTGATGACCAGGCAGCCGCTGGACTTTGTGCAGTTCACCTACAACATCCTCGACCGCGAGGCCGAACAGCGCCTGCTGCCGCTGGCCGCGGACCGCGGCATCGCCGTCATCGTCAACCGGCCGTTTCGTCGCGGCGACTTGATCGACCGCCTCGCGCGCCATCCACTGCCCGCCTGGGCCCCGGAGATCGGCTGCGACACCTGGGCGCAGTTTCTGTTGAAGTTCATCGTCTCCCATCCGGCGGTGACATGCGCCATCCCCGCCACCTCTCGGGTGGATCATATGCAGGAGAACATGGCGGTGCTGCGCGGCACGCTGCCCGATGCGGCCACCCGGCAGCGTATGATCGACTATGTCGACGCACTCTGACGATGCTTCCCTACAGCGCCGAGGCCCTGCTCGCTCTCTATTCGCGCTATCTGCATGAACTCTGGCCGATTACCGCGTTGCTTCCGCTGCTGACCCTGTCCGCCATCCCGACGGCGGCACTCGGCCCGCGCTATGGCGGGCGCATCGCCGGTGTTCTGCTGGCATCGGGCTGGCTGTGGGTGGGATTGGTGTTCCAGTTCGAATACTTCGCGCGCATCAATTTTGCCGCACCGCCGTACGCCGGCCTGTTCGTCTTGCAAGGGGTGCTGTTGATCTGGCAGGGCACGATAAGACAACGGCTCGGTCTGCGCCTGCGAACCGATCTGGCGGGTTGGCTCGGCATACTGATCGGGCTTTTCGCCCTCGTGATCTATCCGCTGCTGGATTATCTCGCCGGCCAACCCGCCAGCGGCCTGCGGCTGGTCGGTCTGGCCCCCGGCCCTACGGCGCTCTTTACCCTGGCGTTGCTGCTGCACAGCGCCGGACATATCCCGCTGCATCTGCTGGCGATCCCCGTCGTCTGGTCGTTAATTGCTGGGTTCAGCGGCTGGGTGCTCGAGATGCCCGGCGATCTGGTGATGCCGCTGCCCGCGATACTGGCGTTGGCCGCGGCCTTGATCAGAAACCGCCGCGAGTCGGGGTAGCTTGCCTTTCGACCGCGCTTTCGACGTTGGCGCTACAAAACCCCGCCTTTGCTGAGCCTAGCAGCGACGGCCTATGCGCTAAGGTCCTATGACGCCGAACTGCCGGCGGCCGAGGCCCGCTATGCGCTACGATCCGTCCACTGAAGAGCGTCCCAAATCCCGCGATCTGCGCGGCCTGCGCCAACTGGTCGACTTTGCGCTTCCTTACCGCGGGCGATTGCTGCTGGCCGTCGCCGCGCTGATCGTCGCGGCTGCGACCGTCCTCGCGTTCGGCGTGGTAATCCGCGAGGTGGTCGACAAAGGTATCGGCAGCGGCAGTGCCGCGGCGCTGAACGATGCCCTGCTGCTTTTCCTGGCGGTAGTCTCGCTGATGGCCTTGTCGGTGGGCGCCCGAGTTTACCTGGTCAACTGGCTGGGCGAGCGCGTCGTGGCGGACTTGCGCAAGGCGGTGTTCTCGCACGTCCTGACCCTGGATATCGGTTTTTTTGAGTCGACCCGCACCGGCGAGGTGATCTCGCGCCTGACCACCGACACGACGCTGCTGCAGAGCGTGGTCGGCTCGACGCTGGCAACCAGTGTCCGCAACCTCCTGCTGATCGTCGGCGGCATCGTGATGCTGCTGATCACCAGCCTGAAGCTCACCCTGCTGGTGCTGGTCGGAGTCCCGCTGGTCGTCGTCCCGGTCTGGCTGCTGGGTCATCGCGTGAGGCGGCTCTCGCGCATCAGCCAGGATCGCATCGCCGATGTCGCGGCCAGCGTCGACGAGGTCCTGTACGGAATCCGTACGGTCCAGGCGTTTCGCCACGAGGCGGTGGACCGCCGTGTCTATGGTGGTCACGTCGAGTCTGCATTCGACGCTGCCACCGAGCGCTCGCGCATGAGTGCGACCCTCGCCTCGCTGGTGATGCTGCTGACCTTCTGCGCGATCGGCGTCGTGCTCTGGTTCGGTGGTCAAGATGTGCTGGCGGGGCGCATGACCGGAGGGGAATTATCGGCGTTCGTCTTCTTTGCCGTGCTGGTCGCCGGTTCGGTGGGGGCGCTGAGCGAAGTGGCCGGCGAGTTGATGCGCGCGGCGGGCGCGACGGAACGCCTGCTGGAGCTGCTCGCGACCCGCCCAGCGGTTGCCGCACCGCAGTGTCCGGTTGCGCTGCCTGAGCCGGCGGCGGGTCGGGTAGCATTCAAGCGCGTCTCGTTCTGCTACCCATCGCGTCCGGACCAGACGGTTCTGCGGTCGCTCGACCTGCAGATCGAACCCGGGGAGACGGTCGCCCTGGTCGGTCCGTCTGGTGCCGGCAAGTCCACGGTAATGCAGCTGCTGTTGCGGTTCTACGACCCCCAGGAGGGCCGCATCGAGCTCGATGGCGTGGACCTGCGCAGCGCCGATCCCGCGGCACTGCGCCAGCGCATCGCAGTCGTGCCGCAAGAGCCAGTAATCTTCGGCACCAGTGCGCGCGAGAACATCGCTTACGGCCTGCTAGACGCAAACGACGCCGACATACGCAGCGCCGCCGCCGCAGCACATGCGAGCGATTTTCTCGATCAGCTTCCCGACGGCCTGGACACCTATCTCGGCGAACGCGGTGTGCGTCTGTCCGGCGGGCAGCGCCAGCGCATCGCCATCGCCAGGGCTCTGCTACGTGATCCCGCGGTGCTGCTGCTCGACGAGGCCACCAGTGCGCTGGATGCGCAGAGCGAGAAGACCGTCCAGCTGGCCCTCGAAGAGCTGATGGCAGGTCGCACCACCCTGGTCATTGCGCATCGCCTCGCGACGGTGCGCAAGGCCGACCGCATCCTGGTGCTGGACGAGGGCCGTGTCGTCGCCTCCGGACGACACGACGACCTGGTCGCGCGCGGCGGTTTGTACGCGCGGCTCGCGGCCCTGCAATTTCGCGACGGGCCGGTAAACGCCCCGTCTCCAGCCCTTGCGGCCGATGCCTGATGCGTTTCCATCGCTTCTATTCAGCTTTGTTGCGTCACAGAAGGCGCGATATGCCGCGACGCTCCATCCTGGGAATGACTCTGACCCTGTCGCTGGGGCATGCGCCACGCCTTTGGCAAAACACGTTTGCGTTTTTCCCCGATGCGGTGTAGCTTTTAGGTTCTACGTGATTTTTGACCTGCCTACTAGCAGCTTCTATTCGCTGTTTCCTCGAAAGTGACACTCGAATCGAGCTACATAGTGCCTGCCAAGATTCGTGGTAGTTATCGGCTCTTTGAGGCCGATATTGTTTAGAAATTTTTCGAGGTAAATAGAGAATGTCAGAAAGACAGACTGGGACCGTAAAATGGTTCGATAGCGGCAAAGGCTACGGTTTCATCGAGCGCCCGAACGGCAAAGACCTGTTCGTCCACTTCCGTTCGATCGTTGGCGAGGGACATCGCTCGCTGGTCGACGGCCAGAAGGTCGAATTCACCGAGACCCAGGGCCAGAAAGGCCCCCAGGCCGATAACGTCGTCGCACTGTAACGCATCGTCGACACTGGCCGCCCTGGCTTGCCCGGGGCGGCCGTTCCGCTTTCTGTCGTTGACTGCAGACCACCGGGTTGCGTATCTCACGCAGCCGCAGAGGGTCGCGCCCGGATTTCATTAATGATTACCCTTTTTGTACGCGGCCTGCCAAGGTCATCCACAGAAGAGAACGTCACTGAACTGTTCAACCAATACGGTGTGGTGCGCTCGATCAAACTTGCCACCGATATCTTCTCAGGCGATTGTCGGGGATTCGCGACCGTCGACATGGAAGGACACGAGGGGCGTGCTGCGATCTCGGGTTTGGACGGCAGTTTGTTTAACGGCAGCGAAATCCGGGTCGGCCCCAACCGCCCCAAAAACCGCCGCGGCGGGGGTCGCCGCTAGCAAATTGCCTGAGCGATCGCTGGGATCCGTCGCACGACGTCGCCTCCTTGCCGTTTCTCCTGCGTCCTCCAATAGCCACGAAATCCGTCGGTTATTCACCCAAAGCCGTGCGCTAGTCTTGGTTCCGCACGCTCTGCTCAACGAAATGGAGATAAATCATGCTACGCGCCGTTCGAGTTTTTTTGCTGTCGAGCCTGTTGTCGGTCGCCTGGGCCGCAGAGATGTCAGCGCCAGAGGCGTACATTGTCTCGCCCAGAGACGGTGATGTCGTAACCAGCCCCGTCACTGTCGTGTTCGGATTGAGCGGCTACGGCGTTGCGCCGGCTGGGACGATGAAGGATAAAACCGGGCACCACCACTTGATTATCGATGCGCCGCTGCCGGACTTCAGCCAACCGATTCCGGCCAACGACAACTATCGGCATTTCGGTGGCGGGCAGACTCAGACCACCGTGGAACTTCCGCCAGGCGAACATACGCTTCAGCTGTTGCTGGGCGATTTCGCACACATGCCGCACGCCAGCCCCATTTACTCCGAGGTCGTTACCATCACCGTGCGTTGAACATTCCTCGGAATGACCAACGATCTCGGGGGGTGGAAATCGCCCTCCACCCCCCGCGAATAGTGAAGTAGTCTGGCTACTCTTGGCTGGCAAAGCCGAGCAGGTGCAGCAGGCTGGTAAACAGGTTGAATATCGCAACAAACAGCGTCACCGTAGCCATAATGTAGTTCGTCTCGCCGCCGCGCACGATCTGTTGCGTCTCGTAAAGGATCAACCCGGACATCAACAGCACGAACATCGCCGACACCGCGAGTGAGAGCGCGGGTATCGAGAACACCACCGCGGCGATGCCGGCCAAAAACGCGACCAGGATGCCGACGAACAACATTCCGCCCATGAAGCTGAGGTCGTGGCGCGTGGTCATCGCATAGCCGGACAGGCCCACGAAGACCAGCGCGGTGGCCGCGAGTGCGGTCGTTACGACCTGCGGCCCGCCGCTCATGCCGACATAGGCACTGAGAATCGGGCCCAGGGTGTACCCCATGAAGCCTGTCAGCGCGAACACGAACACCAGGCCCAGGGCCTGGTCGCGGTAGCGGCTGGTCAGAAACAGAAGGCCGAAATACCCCAACAGGGTGAGGATCAGCCCGGGATGCGGCAGGTTGAGTGCCATGCTCACGCCGGCCGTGGCCGCAGCGAACGCCAAGGTCATGGACAACAACAGATAGGTATTGCGCAGTACGCGGTTACCCGTTGCCTGGGCTGTTGTCGGATTGGCAGTGTAGATGCTGGTATTCATGTGATGACTCCAAACGAAGAGAAAATCGAAGATCAGGCAAGGACGCCGGGCTGATCTTGTTCGAAAAACGGCCGATCACGGCGGCGTCGCGGGCCGAGTCGCTTGCCGATGCTGCGCTTGACCGCCCGACCTACCCTGCCGGCGGACCGCCGGATGGCGACGTAGAGGTCCGAATCGGTGCTCTCGACGACGACCTCCGGCGCCTGGTTCAGGCGCACGATCAACCGACAGCGCTTGTCCGGCCCGCCGCGCTGACCGTTGACGTCTGCCAGGTGTGCCTTCACGTCGCGGATACGCTCGGTGCCAAACGCCAGGTGGTCCTGCAGCCGCCGCTTCAGGTAGCGCCTCAACGCCTTGGTCGTCGGAAACTGCGGTGACTCGATCTGGATCTCCATGCATCGGCTCCTTTTCTGGATGATGGAACTAGCATGTCGTGGCCCCCGATCATGCAAAAGTCGGAATCGCAGGGTTGAGACATCGAATAATTCGAACCCAGGCGGTCGCGCCCGGGTGGGAATGCCGGCGCCGTTGACGCCGAGGCCGCAAAGCTCAGCCGATAAGATCGCCCTGGTCGTCGAAGAACCTGAGCTGCTCGCTATCGAAACCGAGTTCGATCTTCTGCCCGGCGACCTCGGCCCGCCCACCGCGCAGGCGCGCCACCAAGGACGTCTGCCCGGCACCTGTGATGTCCGCAGTGGGCCGAACAGCGACCAGACGCTCGTGACCCAGCGACTCCACGGACTCGACGATCATCTCGGTCGTCATACCACGACGCGGAGAAAACGCCTCTGGGCGCAGCCCGACCAGAAATGGACCGGCAAGATGCTGCGCCAGCTCGCGGCAGCGCTGCGGCAGTGCTGCCAGCGGGATCTCCCATCCGCCGTTGCGCAATTGGAGGGACGTACGGTCGCGACTCAGGCCCGCAGCTAGGATATTCATCCCGGGATTGCCGAGAAACTCGGCGACAAAGGTATTTGCAGGGCGATCGTACAGCACCTGTGGTGGACCGACCTGCTGCAGCTGACCGGCGTTGAGTACGGCGATACGATCGCCCAGGGTCATGGCCTCCACCTGGTCGTGGGTGACATAGACGGTAGTGATCGCGAGCCGCCGCTGCAGACTGGCGATCTCGGCGCGGATCTGCGTGCGCAGCGCTGCATCGAGATTCGAGAGCGGCTCGTCCATCAGAAACACACGTGGTTGGCGCACCATCGCACGCCCCATTGCGACCCGCTGGCGCTGGCCACCGGATAGCTCGCGCGGGCGCCGCCCGAGCAGCGGGGTGAGGCCGAGCAGTGCCGCCGTGTCGCGTACCCGCGCGGCCATCGCCGAGCTGCCCAGCCGCATCATCCGCAGCGGGAATTCCAGGTTGCGGCGCACCGTCATATGCGGATAAAGCGCATAGTTCTGAAACACCATCGCAATATCACGCCGCTGCGGCGACAGCGCGTTCACGCATTCATCGCCGATCCAGATCTCGCCGCCGCTGACCGGATCCAGGCCGGCCAGCAGACGTAGGGCCGTCGACTTGCCGCCGCCCGATGGCCCGACCAGTACCATGAGTTCACCATCGCCCACGTTTAGGGAAAAATCGCTCAGCGCCCGGGTGCCATCCGGGTAGGTCATGTCGACATGACGATACTCGACGCCGGCCATCACTCAACCCTTCAGGCCAGTGGCAGCGACACCGCGCACGAACCAAGGTTGAAACAGCAGAAAGATCAGCAGCACCGGCATTACCATCATCATGCCGAACGCGAAGATATCGCCCCACTGCAGCGGCGGCAGGCCGTGGAAGGTCGCGATGGCCAGCGGCAGTGGTCGCACGCTTTCGCTGCTGGTGACCATCAACGGCCAGAGAAAGGCCCCCCACTGGGTCAGAAAGGTGAGTATTGCCACGCTGGCAAACACTGCCTTGGCATTGGGCAGGATGACGCTGAAGAAGGTGCGCAGCACATTGGCGCCGTCGATACGTGCCGCCTCCTCCAACTCGCGCGGCATGCCGATGAAATAGGTGTAGAAGAGGTAGATCGAGAACGCGTTGGCGATAAACGGCAGTATCTGCACGAGATAGGTGTCCCGCCAGCCGAACAGCGAGACCAGGTAGAACAGGGGTACGGCGATTGCCTCGATCGGGATGATCATCACCGCCAGGACCAGGCTCAACATCAGGTCGCGGCCACGCCACGCAAGGCGCGCGAAGGCATAGCCGGCGAGTGCGTTTACCAACAAGCCCAAGCCGACGATGGCGCCATTGATGAACAATGAGTTCCAGAGGAAGCGCGCAAAGTCTACGCGGGCGAACACGTCCCGGTAGTTCTGCAGCGACAGCTCCGCTGGCCAGAAGGCCCGCCATTCGCCCGCCTCCATCAGCACGCGCGCATCCGGCTTGAAGCTGCCGGCGAGCATGAACGCAATCGGACTGATGAACAGCAGCCCCAGCAGCAGCAGGCCGGTATAGACGAGCGGGATCGCGGCACGCGACATCATGCCACCTCCCGTTGCTGACTGGCCAGGCGACGCTGAAGCCAGGAGATCAACAACACGACCACAAACAGCACGACGCTCATTGCGGCGCCGCGCGCCACCTGCTGGCGCGTGAACGCGGCCTCGACGACCTCGAACATCACGGTCGTGGTGGCGTCATGCGGGCCGCCCTGGGTCATGATCTGCACCTGGTCGAACAGACGAAAGGCCAGGATGGTGGTTACCAGCACGACGAAGATCATCGTGTTGCGCAGCTGCGGCAGCGTCACATGCCAGAATCGCTGCCAGCGACCGGCCCCGTCGATCAAGGCCGCCTCATAAAGTTCGGCGGGAATCGCCTGCAGTCCGGCGAGCACTATGACCATCTGGAAACCCGTGCCCTGCCACAGCGACGTCAGCATAATGGCCGGCAGTGCGAGTCGAGTGTCATGCAGGAAATCATGCGGTGTCCAGGCACCGAGGCTCACCAGCTCCAGAAAGGCATTGATCATCCCGTTGGGTCCGGGGGCAAAGATCAGTATCCAGACCACGGCGACCAGAGACAACGGGAAGACAACCGGCATGAAGAACAACGTGCGGAACAGCGCGATTCCGCGCAGACGCCGGTTGAGCAGCAGTGCCAACACGAGGGCCAGCACCGTCTGCAACGGCACGATCACCAGGGCGAACAGCAGATTATTGAAGAGTGCGCGCGTGAAGGAGGGATCCGCGAAAATGCGGCGATATTGCTCGAATCCGACCCACTCGAGCGGCAGCGGCGAGCCGAGCCGAAGGTTGCTGAAACCCAGCACCACCGCCAGCACAAAGGGGACAACGACAAAAGCCAGCAGCCCCAGCAGCGCGGGCATACTGATCAACACGGCAGTGCGCCCTCGCCGATCCCGGTATTGTTCGCGCCTAGCCTGCATGTCCCGCTCGCCGCCGTCCGTCAGTTCGGCGGCGGATAGCCCTGGTTGTCGCGGATATCCTGGTCGATGACCGCAACCGCCGCATCGAGTGTCGCCTGGACATCGGCGCCGTTGCGGATATCTCGAAACGCCTGCTGGAACGCGGATGTGATCACCGGATAGGCCGGCGTCTGCGGCCGTGGTACCGAGAGACCGCCGAGCAGCTGGCGCGTGAACAGCCGCAGTGGGCCGTCTCTACCATACAGTGGGGAACGAGCGACGGCGGCCTGGTTTGCGGGCACCGCGCCGTTGGCCGTCGCCATGATAAGCACTTCCGCGGGCTGGAGCAGAAACTCTAGCCAGCGCGCGGCCGCCTGCGGATCCTCGCTGTCTTTGGTGATCCCCCAGACCCAGGAACCCTGGCCGGTGCGGGAACCCTGTCCGAAATCCGGGAGCGGCAGCAGCACCAGGTCGTCGCCGAGTGCCGCGGCATAGCGGGCATACTCCCAATGGCCAGCCCAGGAGAACGCCACCCGTCCGCTGACGAAGGCCGCATCATCGAGGTTGGGGTCCACATAGCCGCCGGAAAACCAGTCTTGTAGTGCCGTCATCGCTGCCACAGAAGACGAGCCATTCAGTACTCCATCGGCGGATTGATAGGTGCTGCGATCGATCAGGTCACCTCCTGCCGATTGCAGCAGCGGCGAAAAGGCATAGGTAAACCATTCACCGGCGTAGTTCAGCTTCAGATCCAGGACCATGCCGTCTGCATCGCGCTCGGCCAGCGTCTTCAGAATCGCGCCAAACTCGCCTGCGTCCCAGGCGTCCTGTGGATCGCTGGGAATGCGGATATCGGCCGCCTGCAATGCACTGCGACGGGCATAGATTCCAAGGCCGGAATCGAAGGTCCCGACGCCATACAGCCGCCCCAGATAGCGACCCTGCTGGGCAATGGACGGCAGCAGGTCTTGCTGCGTTTCGACGGCGAGCAGTCCATCGAGGGACTGCAGTCTACCCTGCCAGGCATAGTTGAACAGAAACGGGCCGTCGAATTCCAGCACGTCCGGCAGTTCGCCGGCAACGGCCGCTGCCTGCACCTGGGCGTTGTAGGAGCGCTCGGGTATGAAGGTGAGCCGCACGTCGATGTCGGGCTGCATCTCGCCGAATCGCGCCGCCTGCCGTTCGAGCACCTGACGCTCGGCTGCCTGTCCGGCATGCGCCCAGACCTCGAGGACGGTAGCGCCGGACTGCTGCTGGTCCTGTTCCGCGCTGCAGGCGGCCAGCAGCGCGAGCAGGCCGATCAGGCAACTGCGCCGCGCGGCAGGTCGCTTCGCATCTGTTTCTCGCTTGCTGGTTCGCACGCCATCAGCCTATCAGATAGCGACTCCGCCGACGGCCTGCTGATTGCGCTGACCGGCGGCCGGATTGCGGCACCGCTTCGACCACATCCGGTCCGATGTAGCTTATGCCGCCCGCAGGTCCGTATTCTTCAGCGGGAAGCGGCGCACGCGCTTGCCGGTCGCGGCGAAAATGGCGTTGAGAACCGCGGGCGCCGCCACCGCGATGGTCGGCTCGCCCACCCCACCCCAGAAACCACCCGAGGGCATGACGATGGTCTCGACCTCGGGCATCTCGCCGATCAGCATGGACGGGTAGGTATCGAAGTTCTCCTGCTCGACACGACCACCGCGGACGGTGCATTCCCCATACAGTAGCGCCGACAGACCGAATACGAACGAGCCCTCGACCTGGGCCTCGATCTGCTGCGGGTTGACCGCGTAGCCGGGATCGGTGGCTGCCACGATGCGGTGGATTTTTAGCCGCCCCCGGTCGTCGACCGAGACCTCCGCGCAGGCCGCGACATAACTCGCGAAGGCATTGCAGACCGCTAGGCCACGATGCGCCCCGTCTGCAGCAGGCGTTCCCCAACCCACCTTCTCGGCGACCGCATTCAGGACCGCGAGGCTTCGCGGGTGATCCGCCATGAGTCCGCGGCGGAAGTCGAGCGGGTCCTTGCCCGCGGCATGCGCCAGTTCATCGATGAAACACTCCATGTAGATCGCGTTCTGGTTCACGTTCACACCGCGCCAGAAGCCCGGCGGCACCGGTGGATTGCGCATCGCGTGATCGATCAGCAGATTGGGTATGCTGTAGCTGATCGCGTGATCGCCGCTCGGCAGCAGGCCCTGAAACACGAGCATATCCGCACCATCCTTGAGGGCCGCAGGCCTCACCGAGGCCAGAATCGACTGTCCCGATATGCGCATATGCAGGCCGACCAGCTCGCCCTTGTCGTCGAGCCCGCCGACCAGTCTGGCCTGGGTGGTCGGATGATAGGCGCCGTGCAGCATATCCTCTTCGCGCGTCCACAGCAGTTTTACCGGTGTACCCGGCATCTGCCGGGCGATCGCAACGGCCTGCCGGACGAAATCGTGAAACGCGCCGCGCCGCCCGAACCCGCCGCCGAGATGGATTTTATAGACCTCACACTGCGCGGCCGGCAGCCCGGCCGCCTCGGCGGCCGTCTGCAGCGCTGCCTCGCCGTTCTGGGT